>NZ_JBNYXY010000029.1:0-1194 GCF_051380895.1 Janthinobacterium breve
GGCCGCCAGGCAAATTCTGTTTTATCAGACCGCTTCTGCGTTCTGATTTAATCTGTATCAGGCTGAAAATCTTCTCTCATCCGCCAAAACAGCTTCGGCGTTGTAAGGTTAAGCCTCACGGTTCATTAGTACCGGTTAGCTCAACGCATCGCTGCGCTTACACACCCGGCCTATCAACGTCGTCGTCTTCAACGTTCCTTCAGGAGACTTAAAGTCTCAGGGAGAACTCATCTCGGGGCAAGTTTCGTGCTTAGATGCTTTCAGCACTTATCCCGTCCACACATAGCTACCCAGCGATGCTCTTGGCAGAACAACTGGTACACCAGCGGTGTGTCCATCCCGGTCCTCTCGTACTAAGGACAGCTCCTCTCAAATATCCTCCGCCCGCGCCGGATAGGGACCGAACTGTCTCACGACGTTCTGAACCCAGCTCGCGTACCGCTTTAATGGGCGAACAGCCCAACCCTTGGGACCTACTACAGCCCCAGGATGCGATGAGCCGACATCGAGGTGCCAAACCACTCCGTCGATGTGAACTCTTGGGAGTGATAAGCCTGTTATCCCCAGGGTAGCTTTTATCCGTTGAGCGATGGCAATCCCACTTTATACCACCGGATCACTAAGTCCTACTTTCGTACCTGCTCCACCCGTCGGTGTCGCAGTCAAGCTCCCTTCTGCCTTTGCACTCTTCGAATGGTTTCCGACCATTCTGAGGGAACCTTTGAGCGCCTCCGATACCCTTTCGGAGGCGACCGCCCCAGTCAAACTCCCCGTCTGGCATTGTCCCACCGCCGGGTCACGGCGGCTGGTTAGAAACCCAATACTGCAAGGGTGGTATCCCAACAGCGGCTCCATGGCAACTGGCGTTACCATCTCCTAGCCTCCCACCTATCCTGTACATGCAATACCGAGTCCCAGTACCAGACTGGAGTAAAGCTCCATGGGGTCTTTCCGTCCTGGCGCAGGTAACCAGCATCTTCACTGGTACTTCAATTTCACCGGATGCATTGTCGAGACAGCGCTCAAATCATTACGCCTTTCGTGCGGGTCGGAACTTACCCGACAAGGAATTTCGCTACCTTAGGACCGTTATAGTTACGGCCGCCGTTTACTGGGGCTTAAGTTCAAAGCTTCGCCTTACGGCTAACCTCTCCCCTTAACCTTCCAGCACCGGGCAGGCGTCAGCCCATATAC
>NZ_JBNYXY010000030.1:0-1184 GCF_051380895.1 Janthinobacterium breve
TTGCCGTAGGAACGCACGATGGCAGCCCAGTGCAGCTCATATTGGATGACGTGGAAGGCTCGTACAAAGCTGATTTCGGTGGGTTCGCATTTCACCGCCAATGCTGCTTTCGCCATTTCCAGCCGAATCAGGTTGTAAGCGGTCAGGGTGCCCCAGATTTCCTGATACACGCCATCGATTGTTTTGCTGCGTAGTGTTAATGCCCGGCCTAGCATGCTTTGCTTCAGTTCCCGATAGCTCGTTTCGATCTGCCAGCGGCGCTGATAACACGCCACGATATCAGCGGCCTGGTAGCGTTTTCGGTCAAGCAGTGAGGTGATCAGGATATGTTTGCGCGCCTGGCCATCGACCACGGTAATGGCGCGTGCGCGCCACGATGGTGGCAGATCCGGCCGTTTTTTACGGACCTGCTGTGCCAGTTTCATTTCGATCAGCACATCATCGCCTGCCGGCTCGAGCAACGTCCACGTCGTATTTGACTTGGCGGGAATGATGAAGTGGCGATTGCTGCCATTGCTGGTCAGGTCACACAGGATTTCGGCAGACATGAAGCCTTTATCCAGGGCTGTCAGCGAGTCGTCGGGAATCGTCGGCAGCAACTCTTTGGCATATTGCATTTCGTTGGTGCCGTAGGGGCCAAAGGCAGCACAGCGGATCAGATGCGTCGCGACATCTGTCAGCGTCACGGCACGCACCTGGGGATAGCTCGAGACCACCTTCGCATAGGCCTGGGCGCCGAAATGGGCGCGCTGCTCCGGCGTGTCGGCCGTCTTCAAGGTCGTGCCATCAAGGGCGAACAGCCGCAATCCCTTGAATTGATAATGCCGCGCGTCTTGTGCGCACCAAGCCTGTGCCGACAGCTCAAACAAGGCCTGCAGCGGAGCAGGCCCCAGGCGCTGCCGGGCTTGCGCTATCGCGCTCTTGCTTACGCATGGTGTTTGCAGATCCGGCAGCACCAGGTCCAGGTCATCGAGCACTTCGCTGATCGATTGATGCCGGTACAGTGCTAGCGCCACCACCAGCCACACCACTTGTTGCGCAGGCAAACGCCGATGCCGGATGCTCGCCTTGCCCGTGTAGCGGACCGCCTGCTCGACCCACTCGATCGGTAAATGTTGCCCCAGGCGTTCCCAATTAGGCGCCTCTTGGTGTTCTGTCAAAAAATGCATCGCGTCATCAAGCAT
>NZ_JBNYXY010000004.1:0-500140 GCF_051380895.1 Janthinobacterium breve
ATAATCACGAGCGTATCAAACTCAAGTTAAAAGGGCTGAGTCCCGTGCAATACAGAACTCAGCCCTTGGCTACCTAGTAAGAAAACTAAACCGTCCAACTATTTGGGGTCAGTTCACAGCCGGGCGGTTTTTTTTGCGCCCGACATGGACGTGCTACTGCGGAAGCAAGCTGAGCACAATGAGGGAAGTGTTGCGCGCCCAGGGGGCGATTTTCCTTGCTCGTTGACAACGAAGATTGAAGCGCCTATATCTGGATGAAAACAATAATAAACCTGTGTAGCGCCCCGTATGTCATCAAAAAGGAAACATTGTGAGAGACATATTTCGTACCAGTCAAGCCCGTTTTATCACCCTGTTCAGCCTTGTTTTTGTGGTGTTGCTGGTCATGACCCTGGCCGTCATCCATTTTTTCGTCACACCGGATTTGAAACGTACCGAGGGCATGGTGGTCGGTTTTGATGTCAGCAAAATTTCCACCAGGATTACCGAGCAGCTGCGACAGGTGGAGGCGCAGCAGCGCAGCATCACCCAGACAGTGGCGCTGATGGACAGCGCTGCGATCGACATCCTGTTGCCGGGGCTGGTTGACCAGTACTCCGACCCGAATGTGTTTGGCGGCGGCATCTGGCCGCTGCCGAAAAAACGTGATCCCGAGCGCGACAAGTTCAGCACCTTTTTCGCCCGCGATGCCTCCAACAAACTGGTTGTCAACACCCACTGGAACTCGCCGGAGTCGCTGAAGTACTTCGAGCAGAGCTGGTATCTGGGCGGCCTCAAGTCGGCCAAGGGGCATTGCGACTGGGCCAAGGCCTACAAGGACGACGCCAGTGCGCAGCCGCGCACCAACTGCGCCATGCCGATCTACAAGGATAACGAGCTGTACGGCGTTTCCACCATCGACGTCACGCTGGGCTTTTTCAACCGTCTGGTGGCCGACATGGAGGCAGCGATCCACGGCCAGATCCTGATCGTCGAGCGTGACGGCAAGATCATCAGCAACAGTACTTATATCAAGGACGAAATCGTACTCAAGAAAGTCGAGGATCTGGCATCGAGCTCGCCGATGGTGGCGGAAATCGGCCGCCTGCTGCCCAAGCTCGATGCGCAGGGTGTGGCCGAATCGGAATATCGCAGCGACGGCACGCCCCACACGCTGTTCCTGAAGGCAATACCGGGCAGTCCGTGGGTGCTGGCGACCGGTTTGCCGACCAGCCAGCTGACCGAGCAAAGCGACCGTATCTTGAGCAAGCTGGGCATGGTGCAGATCCCTATCGCCTTGCTGCTGCTGGCCATGTTCATCGGCATCATCCGCCTGTTCATGGGGCGCCTGGGTGTACTCAAGAGTAACATCGACGCCCTGTCGGCCGGCGACGCCGACCTGACGCGGCGCCTGCCGGGTGGCGGCGGCAGCGAGTTCAACGATGTGGCCGGCAGCTTCAACGCCTTCATCGAACGGCTGCAGCAGATGATGCGCGAAATCGGCCGCAGCACCGGCTCCATCGCGCTGGCCTCGCGTGAAATCGCCAGCGGCAACCAGGATCTGTCGGCCCGCACCGAAAGCCAGGCCAGCGCGCTCGAGCAGACCGCCGCGTCGATGGAGGAGTTGACCGGCACCGTCAGGCAGAACGTCAGCAGCGGCCAGGAGGCCAACCGGCTGGCGCTGGACGCCTCGAAGGTGGCGGCGCGGGGCGGCGTGGTGGTGACGCAGGTGGTCGAGACGATGGGCGCGATCGAACGCTCGTCGAAGAAAATCGCCGACATTATCAGCGTCATCGACGGGATCGCGTTCCAGACCAACATCCTGGCGTTGAACGCGGCCGTCGAGGCGGCCCGGGCCGGCGAACAAGGCCGCGGCTTTGCCGTGGTGGCATCCGAGGTGCGCAACCTGGCGCACCGCTCGGCCACGGCGGCCAAGGAAATCGGTGCGCTGATCGTCGAATCGGTGCACAACGTTGACGCCGGCACCAAACTGGTCGACCAGGCTGGCGCCACCATGCACGAGATCGTCGCCGGTACCGACAAGGTCGCCAACATCATCGGCGAGATCCTGCTGGCCAGCCAGGAGCAGGAAACGGGCATCGGCCAGGTCAACCAGGCCATCGTCCAGCTGGACGACAATACCCAGCAAAACGCCGCGCTGGTGGAGCAGGCGGCCGCGGCAGCCCATTCGATGCAGCAGCAGACCGGCAAGCTCGAGCAGATCATCGGTGGATTCAAGCTGTAGCGCGCGGCGCATCGACATCAAAAAAGCCGCCCGGTTCAGTTGAACCGGGCGGCTTTTTCACATCCGCAGCAGCCTTTGGGGGCCGCTTAACCGCATCGCTGAAAGCGGCGGCGCGATTATTTCTTCGCTTCTTCCGCTGGTGCGCTAGCGCCGTCAGCGGCTGCGGCCGGTGCCGGCACTTCCGGTTCCTTGAACTTGCCGCCCGAAGCGTTGGCCATGTAGACGACGGCGCGCGCCACTTCTACATCGTCGAGGTCGGGATTGCCGCCCTTGGCCGGCATCGCGCGCAAGCCTTCGATGGCGTGTTTCAGGACCGTGTCGTAGCCCTGGGCCAGGCGGGCCGACCAGCTGCCCGCATCGCCAAACTTCGGTGCACCGGCCACGCCGGCGCCATGGCACGCCACGCAGGTGGCCGTGTAGACAGCTTCGCCGCTTTGCAGCACCTTCGGACCGCTGGCATCCTTGAAGGTAAAGCCGGCGTTGGCGACGGGGCTCAAGCGCTCGGCAATGGCTTCCGGCGACTGGCTGTCCGTACCGGCGCCCGTCAGTTTTTGCGCCGTGACGAACTGCACCAGCAAGATGATGCCGATGACGGTGATGAGGAAGAAGCCAGCTACGGCGGCAAGCAATTGTTTAGGCGTTTTGATCGCTGATTGTTGTTCGTTATGTGCGTCGCTCATGATGTCCTTAGTCCAGATTTGAAACTGATGGCCGTGTAAGGTAGCATTTTTACATGCTTGGATGTAAACCTTTATGAAACCCACAATTATAGGCACAAAAATTGAGCAGTGACATGCAATTGCCAGTGATACGACAGTTTCCGTAGACGTAGGTAAAGAAAAACGGTATCCTTCGCATCACTTCAGAAATTCCCCCTACGCGGCTGTAGCTCAGTGGATAGAGTATTGGCCTCCGAAGCCAAGGGTCGTGGGTTCGATCCCCGCCAGCCGCACCAAGATTTTCCTCGCGTTATTTCTTCTATCGGTTTAGCCGCATCGCTGGTCTCAGCGTGGCGCGAATTTGCCTGCGCCTTGTGCGATGCCGCGTAGCCAATGGGGCTTCCAGCTGAGCGTGAAGGCCACGGCCATGATGCCTGCGCCCATCATCAGTACCCACAGCAACAGGCCAAAGCCGGTGCCGTGAGCCGCCACGCACAGTGCGCCGGCCAGCGCCAGGGCGGTGCCGGCAGCGTAGCGCCAGCGGTGGCGTAGCCGTGCCGAGGGCGGGGCGGGGTGCGTGTCGACGCTCGCTGCCCAATGTTCTTCTTGTGATAGAGCAAGCAAGGCAAATGCAAGGTAGATGCCTGCCGCAGCAGCGCAGGTCATTGACAGTTCAAGCATGTGAGCCTTTCCCCGCCTTGCGGCCCAGGCGGCGTGCGCTGGCTGCGGCCAGCACGGCCGTCGCCAGCAGCAGCAGGTCCATGCCGGCCACGGCATGCTGGCCCGTGGCCAGCGCGTGGAGGGGATGGTCGCCCGTGGTCAGCCAGTTCAGCAGCACTGCCAGCAGCGCCATGACGGCGATCAGCCAGGCCTGTTTGCGCCAGGCATGGCCGGCGCGCAGCCAGGCGTGCAGGAAGGCGGCGACCCAGACTACGTAGAAGGCTGCCATTTCCAGGCTGGCGCGCGGCATGCCGGCCATGGCGGCGTCGAGGGGTAACAGGCGGTTGGCGACGAAGAAGGCCAGTGTGGCCAGCATGATGCCCGTCACGCTGCCGATGGCCAGCCCCTCCACCACGCGCACGCCGTGCAGCCCTTGTTTGGCGTGCCGCGCACGGCGTCCCTCCAGCCAGAACAGGTAGCCCGTGGCGATCAGCAGGCAGCCGGACAGGCCACCCAGGAAGTACAGCCAGCGCAAGGTCCAGTGGTTGAAGCGGATGAAATGCAGGCCGGACATGACGCGCTGCGCCGTCATCACGGGCGCGGCCTGGAAACGCTGCAGCAGCGCGCCCGTGCCAGCGTCAAAATACAATTGGTCCAGGTTCATCGTGATATCGCCCGTATAGGAACGGCGCAGTTCGACGTAGCTGTTGGCGTCGCCCGGGTGCCAGACGCGCATGAAATACGGCTGTCCGCCATGCCATTCGCGTTCGGCCAGCCGGGCCATGGCGTCGACCGACGCCAGCGTGCCGGGCTGTCCCGCCCTGGCGCGCTTGAAGCGGCCATAGGCTTGCGCCATGAAGGCGCCCTTGGCCTGTTCGCCGCGGCCATACGTGGCTTCATGCGCCTGCGGAAAGTAGATCGTGATGAAAATGATCAATCCGGACAAGGTGATCAGGAAATGAAACGGCAGCGCCGCCAGGCCGCTCAGGTTATGCAGGTCCAGCGCGCTGCGCTGCAGGCGCTTGCGGGGGCGAAACGTGAAGAATTGCGCGACGATTTTCTTGTGGATGACGATGCCGGAAACGAGCAGCACCAGCATCGCCATCGCCGCCAGTCCCACCAGCCATTTGCCCAGGTCCAGCCAGGTCAGGTGCAGGCTGTAGTGAAACGGAAAGATAAAGCCCGATCCGCCTGCCGTTCCCTGGTCCGGGAGGAAGGCATGGCTGGCGGGGTCGAGCTGGCGCGCCACGCTGTCCTTGCCCAGGCGATAGGAAAACCCCAGCGTCGGTTCGCGTGGCGTGGGCAGGTCGACGCGCCACTGGCTGGCGCCGGCCGGCACGGCAGGCAGCACGGCGCGGGCAATACGGTCGAGGGAGAGCGGCTGCGTGGCGGGCACCAGCCGCGTTTGCGGCATCATCCAGCGGTCGATTTCGGCGTCGAAGACGCTCAGGGTGCCCATCCAGAAAATGGCGAACAGCACGCTGCCCAGGATGACGCCGGCCCAGCTGTGCAGCCAGACCATGGATTTTCCAAACGTGCGTTCCATGCGGCCGTTTCCTAGGTGATCAGATATAGCAGGATGGCCAGCACCGCGGCGCTGGCCCCCAGGCGCAGCCACAGGCGTGCCAGCGACGGCACGCTAAAGCCCCACAGCAACAGCAGCAAATACACGATAAAGCCCAGCATCGCCGCCAGCACGACCGCTTCCGAACGGGCTATGCCCAGGCGCGCCATCACGGCACCGGCCGTCGTCACGCCCAGCGCCGTGACGGCGTAGCCGCCCGCCACGGCGCCCGTCACGCGCAGCAGCATGCATGCCGGGGCGGCGATGCTGGCGACTCTGGAGCGTGCGCGCGTCGTCATGCGGGCTGCTTAGAAGCGCAGCGAGTAGCCGAGCGACAAGGTGCGTCCCCGTCCGGCGAAGTAGCGTTTGGGTTCGACCAGCGCGCTTTGCGAGTAATACGTGATGTAGTCGCGGTCGAACAGGTTGGCCACCGCCAGGCGCAGCTCGCCCTTGGGCAGGCGGTAGCTGGCCGTGGCATCGACCAGCGTGTAGCCGCTGAAATCCTTGGCCGGGTCGTCGAAGGACTGGCGGAAGGCGTGCTGTGCTTGCACGAAGGTTTTCAGCTGGGCATTCCAGTCGGCCGACCAGGTGGCGATCAGGCGGTTGGGTGCCACGTTCAAACCGTCGAGGCGGGCGTCCAGGCTGCCGTTCTCGTCGCTGTCATAGCGGCCCTTGGTGTAGGAGTAGGCGAGCTTGGCGCGCTGGGCCGCGTTCAGGCGCAGGCCGACGCTCGCTTCCACGCCTTCGATGCGGGTTTTTTCACGCGCCATCATGAAGGCGCCATTGATGGGCACGATGCGCGTGCCGAAATCCGAATCGGAGCGGAAATAGCTGGCGTCTGCATCCCACGCGCCCTTGCGCACGCGGGTACCGACTTCGATGCTCTTCGTGAGTATCGGCTCCAGGTTGTGCATGTTGGCAATGCTTTGTCCCTGCGTATTGATCGAGCGCAATACCCTGCCGATATCAGGCATGCCGAAGCCTTCGGAATAGCTGCCGAACACGGTGATGTCTTGCAGCGGGGTGTAGACGAGGCCGGCGTTGACCAGGGTTTCATTGAATTTCAGCTTGCCACCCGTCACCTTGACGCGTTTGTACTGCGCCAGGGTCTGGTAGCTGTCGATTTGCAGGTCCGCATTTTCCTTGCGCACGCCCGCGTGCAGCGTGAGCTGGCCCGTCAGCTTGTATTCGCCCTGCAGGAACAGCGATAGGTTGCGGTATTCGGACTCGGGCACATAAGTGCGTCCCGTCGCGTACAGGTCTTGTTTGCCCTTGTCGAACAGGGTATCGAAGCCCACCGTCAGTTTCAAGCGGCCATCGAGCAAGTCCGAGCGGCTCAGGCCGACCTTGCTGCCGTATTTGGAGGCGACGGCGCGCGACTGGTCGTACAGCTTGCCGATGGGAGCGATGCTGGCGTCCTGGAAGGTGGCGGAATTGTCCGCGCCAAACAAGCCTTCGAATTCCTGGTTGAAGACCATGGCCGACAGTTCCATGCCGGCCAGGTTGGCGTGGCTGTAGCTGAGACTGGAGGTCCAGACATCGTTCCACGGTGCAATGCCTGGCGGCTCGCCTTTCACCGACACGCTGGGCAAGCCCGTGGTGCGGTCGCCGGCGACGACCAGGTAGCCGGCCTTCGACTTGATCTTGTAGCGGTTGATCGATAGTTGCAAACGCTGGTTGTCATCGATGACATAGCCCAGCTTGGCGAGCACGTCATACGTGCGCGAATCCATCAGGTCGCCCTGCGTATTGTCGCTGCCGATAGGGCGGCCCTTGCCATCCAGATACATCCCCTGGTCTTCGTACGAGGCGGCCAGCAGGTATTCCAGCTTGTCCGTGCGTCCGTCCAGGCGGTAGCTGGTCTTGTAATTCATGACATCGGAGCCCGTTTGCGCCGTGGGCGCTGTCGCCTGGATGTCGATGTGCTGATTGAAGCTGCCCTTTTCAGGACGCCGCGTGATGATGTTGATGGTGCCGCCCGTGGCGCCCAGGCCGTTGATGGCATTCGCACCCTGGATCACTTCGATGCGCTCGACCATGGAAAAATCGATGGTATGGGCTTCGCGTCCCGTGGGGCGCATGGGGTTCGATTGCGGCACGCCGTCGATGAGGATCAGCGGTGCGCGTCCGCGCAGGGTTTCGCCCGAGCCATTCATCTTGCCGCGGCTGGGCGTGTAGGACGGCAGCACGCTGCTCAGGACATCCGAGGAATTGCCGGAAATTGCCAGCTGCCGCGCGATTTCCGCCTTGCCAATGATGACCACGGTTTGCGGCGCCTTGTCTGCCGCGATATTCGAACGCGAGGCGGACACCACCACGGCCTGCATCTGGCCGTCCGTCCCACTGCCGTCCGCCGCCAGCTGCGCCATGGCGGATGGCGCTGCCAGGGCAGCCATCAGGGCGGCGTACAGGGGGTGATAAGGCAACGGCATGCTTTTGAATAACTTCACTGGATGTCCTTCAGACTGAGGGTGGGAATGTCATGGCCGCACTGAGGATTGCAACGCAGACGCCATGGCCGCGAGGAAATGGCACTGTTGCGGGCATGCGGAACATTCCATAGCTACCGCGTTGGCGGCAAGCTATCGTCTAAAAGAACCCGAGGTGCGCCAGTGACTGTTGACAGGTAGGGCACCGGCAAGGAAAAGTTGCCTGCATGCTTGGCTGCCTGAGAATGATTGTCATTATCAACAAGTGCGACAGGCATGTCAATGCGTGCCGATTGACGTCAACCATTGCCGCAACGCTGACGGCCCGATTTCACAGGGACGGCAATGCTGCCGTTTTTTTGTGCAGCTTCTCCCGAAAACGCCCCTGACGCCCTTGCCGTTGTCGGTTTGCAAGCTCCAAAGTCGTCCAGCCACCGATATCAAAATTGATATCGAAACTGCGGAAAAATTGATTGGAGAGATTATCGTCCAGCCCCTAAGATAAACGCCGAGCATGCGAACGACATGCAAGCAGCACAACAATATCAATACAATATCTGGAGATTCATGATGCGCAACGCCACCGGCACGCTCGCGGCCACTTTCCCTCGTCCATTCACCTTGAAGGCAGCCGTTGCGGCATTGGCCGGTATCGGCCTGCTGAGCACGGCTTCGGTATGGGCGCAGGACGCGGTGGTGGCCGACGCCAGTGTCGACCCTGCTGCGGAAGTGTCTGTCGTGACCGTCAGCGGCGTGCGCCGCTCGGCGCAAAATTCGCAGCAGATCAAGATGCGCTCGGACCAGGTCATCGATTCCATCGTGGCGGACGATATCGGCAAATTCCCCGACAACAACGTGGCCGAGACCCTGGCGCGCATTTCCGGCATCCAGATCCGCCGCGATTCGGGCGAAGCGAGCGCTGTCATGATCCGCGGCTTGCGCGATGTCACGACCCTGCTCAACGGCCGGGAACTGTTCACCACCACGGGCCGCTACGTCAATCTGGCCGACATTCCCGCCACCATGTTGCAGCGCGTGGACGTGTATAAGTCGCAGGGCGCGGACCAGGTCGAAGGCGGCGTGGCCGGCATCATTGACGTGCGCACCAACCGCCCGTTCGATTTCAAGGAGTTTACCGCCAGCGTCAACACGCGCGCCGTCTACAGCGACAAATCCAGGGCCACCGACCCGAACATCAGCGGCATGGTGGCTAACCGCTGGAAGACGGGCATCGGCGAAGTGGGCGCGCTGCTGGGCTTGTCGCAGCAGCAGCACCGTTACCATGAAGAACGCGCCTTCAATACGGCACCCGTGGATAAAAGTTTCCTGTTACCGGGCTTGACGGGGCCGGACCAGGTGGGCTTGTTGCCGATCAAGGGTGACCGCCGCCGCAGCACCGCCAATGCCGTGCTGCAATGGCGTCCGAACGCCGACATCGAGCTGTACGCGGAAGGCATGGCCACGCGCTTTCTGCTCGACGCGGAATCCGATTACTTCGTCGGCTTGCCCTGGTGGGGCACGCCCGTGTCGGCCACCAAGATTCCCGGCACCAACCAGCTGCAAACGCTCACTTCCACCAACGTCAACACCATCATGTCGACGCAGGCGAACAAAAACCAGACCAAGACGCATCAATTTGCCGTAGGCGGCTTGTGGGATATCAACCCGGAATGGCGTTTCACGTCGGAAGTGGCCAGCACCAAAAGCAGCTATACCTGGCGCAACCCGATTCTCGACGCCATCACCGTCGTGCCGAATGCCCACATCAATACCAACCAGAACGGCACCTTGCACGTCGATTACACGGGCATCGACTTGCAAGACCCGTCGAATTACTATCTGAAGGGCTTCTTTGACCGCTACGGCCGGGATCAGGGCAGCTCGAACGATGTGCGCGCCGACCTGGCGTATACGCCAGGTGCCGGCGGCTTCTTCAAGGAAATCAGCGTCGGCTTGCGCGGCGTCAAACGCGAAGCCGAATCGATCAAGAGTTTCGAGGGCAATGCGGAAGCACCGGACGTGTCCGGCGCCGCATTTCCATTTGGCCGCCAGAGCGTGACGTCGATTCCTGGCCTCAATTGCCTGTCGGAACCGATGTCCAGCGGCGGCCCCGACTATGGCTTGAAGCAGTGGTACACGCCATGCGCCAGCTTCCTGCTCAATAACACGGGCACCATCCGCGAAGCCGTCACGGGCAGCAGCGCGGCGCGCGCCATGGACCCGGGCTCCTTCTTCAAGGATACGGAAAAGACGTACTCGATCTATACCAAGGCGAAGATCGCCTTCAAGCTGGGCGCCTACCCCGTCGACGGCACCGTGGGCGTGCGTGTGGTGCGCACTGAGCAAAGCCTGCAAGGCAACAGTTCGCAAGACGGCGTCTACACGCCCGTCATCAGCGACACGGCCAGCACCGACGTGTTGCCGAGCGTGGCCCTGAAAATCAAGCTGCGCTCCGACCTGGTCGGCCGCTTTGCTGCGGGCCGCACAATCAGCCGCCCGGGTTTTTCCCAACTCAATCCTGGCGTGGCCCTGGTCAACTCGACGGAAACGGTGAAGGCGACGGGCGCGGGCGGCAACCCGAACTTGAAACCGGTGACGGGCGACAATGTCGACGCCGCACTGGAATGGTATTTCGCCCCGGCCGGTTCCGTGACGGCCACCGTGTTCCACCACAAGTTCGACGGCTATATCCAGCAACGCATTTCCAGCGAAACCATCGCCGGCAAGACCTATGACGTGGATCGCCCGTACAACACGGCCGCCGGCAAGCTGCAGGGACTGGAAATTGGCTACCAGCAATTTTATGACGGCTTGCCAGGCCTGTTGAGCGGCCTGGGCTTGCAGGCAAACGGCACCTACATGAGCGGCACGACCGATGACGAGACGGGCAGCCATGCCATCACGGGCGTGTCGCGCTATGCCTACAACCTGGTGCTGCTGTACGAAAAAGACGCGTGGTCGGGCCGGCTGGCCTACAACTGGCGCTCGAAATTCATCGACAGCTACAACCAGGGCGGCCCCGGCCTGGACTTGAAAGTGGCGTCGACGGCCCAGCTTGACGGTTCGCTGTCATACAAGATCAACGAGCAGTTCACGGTGACGCTGGACGGCAATAACTTGCTTGACACCAAGTTCAAGGATTACTGGAACGAGCCGGGCGTGTATGCGCGCGATACGCGCCGCTATGACCGGACGGTAGGGTTATCACTGCGCTGGAAAATGTAAGTTGATAGTAGAGTAAAAAAATCAAGGGCGTTGCATGGTTTCGGCCGGCAGCGCCCCTTGCGTTGCAGTTGGGCAGTCAGACACGATTCATCATGAAAAGAATGGACGGAAAGCATGGAGACGCAAAAATTATCTACCGTTGAAAAGGTCGGCTTCGGCGCCGGCGACATGGCGCTCAATGTCGTCATCTCGTCGATGATGTTGATCATCACCTTTTTTTATACCGATATCTATGGCTTGAAAACCACGGACCTGGCCCTGCTGTTCGTGGCCGTGAAAGTCATCGGCGCCATCGCCGACCTGGTCATGGGCCAGATCACCGACCGCTACAGCTTTGCCTCGGGCCGCTACCGCCCGTATCTGCTGTGGCTGGCCGTGCCGTACGGCGTCAGCGTCTTCTTTGTCTTCAGCACGCCCGAGTGGCAGTATGACGCCAAGCTGATCTGGGCCTATTCCACGTATATTTTGATGACCATCATGACTGCCGGCGTGGGCATCCCGTATATTTCCCTGATCAGCGGCCTGACCAGCGACCCGCAGGACCGCCTGTCGGCCAACGGCTACCGCCTGTTCTTCGCCAAGATCGGCGCCTTCATGGTGACTATCGTCGTGCCGATTTTGTCGCAGCGCTGGGGCGGCGGCAACCCGGCCGTCGGCTACCAGGCGGCCATGGCCGTGATGGCCGTCATGGGCGTGGCCCTGTTCCTGTTCTGCTATTTCTCCACCACCGAGCGCGTCGTGCACGTGGTGGAAAAACAGTCCTTGCTGGCACAGTTGAAAGTGCTGCTGCAGAACGACCAGTGGCTGGTGCTATGCGGCGTGTGCGTCACGGGCACCATCGGCTACGTGGTACGCGGCTCCGTCGCCATTTATTACGCGAAATACTATCTGGGCGGCAGCACGGAAACGGTGGCCGCCTTCCTCACCACGGGCGTGGTGGCGGCCATCCTGGCCATGATCGCCTCGACCTGGATCACCAAGTTTTACTGCAAGGTAAAGCTGTTCCGCTACACGCAGATCGGCGTCGCGCTGATCAGCCTGGCGATCTATTTCTTTGTGAAGCCGAGCGACACCGTACTGGCCTTCGCCCTGTATTTCCTGCTGTCCTTCGTGGTGGACTTGCATGCGCCCGTGTTCTGGTCGGCCATCGCGGAAACCATCGACTATGGTCAAGTGAAAACGGGCAAGCGCGTTTCCGGCTTCGCCTTTGGCGGCATTTCCGTCTGCCAGAAGGCGGGCATGGCGGTGGCGGGCGGCCTGGTAGGCGTGCTGCTGTCGTATTTCGACTACCAGCCCAACCATGAGCAAACGCAATTCGCCCTGAACGGCATCGCCCTGATGCTGTCGATCATCCCCGGTTTCTTCCACTTGCTGATGGGCTTGCTGATGTTCAAGTACCGCATCAGCGATGAGTACTACAGCGGCGTGAAAACCGAAATGCACAAGCGTGGTTTTGTCGCTGCGTAAAATAATTGAATGGAGTAAACAACATGGCTGAAGTACTGACCCCGCTGATCGAACAGCGCGCCGACCCGCATATCTACCGCCACAGCGACGGCTATTATTACTTTACGGCATCCGTGCCCCAGTACGACCGCATCGAACTGCGCCGCGCCGGCAGCATCGCCGGGCTGGCCGACGCGCAAACAGTCGACGTGTGGCACAAGCCGGAAACGGGGCCGTACAGCGAACTGGTGTGGGCACCGGAGCTGCACTTCAACCAGGGCGCCTGGTATGTGTATTTCGCCGCCGCACCGAGCCGCGAAATCAAAGATAAACTGTTCCAGCACCGCATGTACGCGATCCGCAATATCAACGCCAATCCGCTTGAAGGCGAGTGGGAATTCATGGGATCGATCGACACGGGCATCGACACCTTCTGCCTGGACGCCACCACGTTCGAGCACGACGGCGTGCTGTACTACCTGTGGGCGCAGAAAGATGTCGCCATCGAAGGCAATTCGAACCTGTACATCGCGCCGATGGCCACGCCGTGGCAGCTGGCTGGTCCGCCCGTGATGCTGAGCAAACCGGAGTTCGACTGGGAAATCCGCGGCTTCTGGGTCAACGAGGGACCTTCCGTGCTGAAACGCAACGGCAAGATCTTCATCAGCTATTCGGCCAGCGCCACCGATGAAAACTATGCGATGGGCTTGCTGTGGGCCAACGAGTCCGCCGACTTGCTCGACCCGTTCTCGTGGACCAAGTCGCCCGAGCCCGTGTTTGCCACCTGCTACGAGCACGGCATCTATGGCCCCGGCCACAACAGCTTTACCACGGCCGACGATGGCGATGGTGTGTTGCTGGTGTACCATGCCCGCACGTACACGGAAATCGTTGGCGACCCCCTGTGGAACCCGGACCGCCACACGTTTGTCAAGCCGCTGCGCTGGGATGCGCAAGGCATGCCCGTGTTTGGCCGCTCATCGACCCTGTAACATTCCGGACCCGACGCCATGACCCCAGTTGATTCTGTTTCAGTGACGCAAGCACCGTTCGGCATCCTGCCCGATGGCCAGCAGGTCACCGTCTTTACCCTGACGAACCGCCAGGGCATGCGCGTCAAAGTGCTCGACCTTGGCGCCATCATCAGTGAAATCCACGTGCCCGACCGCGACGGTATTTTTGCCGACGTCGTGCTGGGTTTCGAACGCATCGAACCCTACCTGGCCAACAGCGCTTTCCTGGGCGCCGTCATCGGGCGTTTCGGCAACCGCATCGCGGCCGGACGTTTCAGTCTGGACGGCAAGGATTACCAGCTGGCCGTCAACAATGCGCCCAATCACTTGCATGGTGGAAACCAGGGCTTTCACCAGGTCATGTGGCAGGCCGAGCCGTTCACCACGGACGATGCCGTGGGCGTCATGTTCACGCGTAGCAGTCCGGACGGCGAAGATGGCTATCCGGGCCGGCTGGACGTCACCGTCGTGTACGAACTGGACAACGACAATGCGCTGAGCCTGCGTTATCACGCCGTGACGGACCAGGCCACGCCCGTCAACCTGACCAACCACAGCTATTTCAACCTGGCGGGGCAGGGCACTATCCTCGGCCACGCGCTGTCCATCAACGCGGACCGCTACCTGCCCGTCGATGCGGGATCGATCCCCACGGGCGAACTGGCGGACGTGACCGGCACGCCGTTCGACTTGCGCCAGAGCACCGTCATCGGCGACAGCATAGTCCTGCCGCATGAGCAGATCGGCATCGGCCGTGGCTACGATCACAACTTTGTGCTGAATCAAAAGCCGGGGCAGGCGCTGAAGCTGGCCGCCAGCGTGCGCGATCCCGTTTCGGGCCGGGTGATGCAGGTGTATACGCAGGAGCCGGGCATCCAGTTTTATTCCGGTAACTTCCTCGACGGCAGCCAGCATGGCAAGCAGGGCCCCATCCGCTACCGCGGCGCGCTGTGCCTGGAAACCCAGCATTTCCCGGATGCGCCGAATCAGGCGCATTTTCCTAATACCATTTTGCGGCCGGGCGAGGTCTATCAGACGCAAACCGTGTACCGCTTTTCCACCGAGTAAGCATCGCATTCAAACAGCCCACGCCCTGCCGCTTCGCGCCTGCAGGGCGTTTTCATTGGGGCATGCTGATACCGTTTTCGATATCGGAACGCATTAAAAATTGATTGGAAAGGCATGGCAGGATTCTTTAGTATTCCAACATCGCTGCCCGGGCCGACGACCTTAGATCCGGCATGGCACAACCAGGAGAATGGCATGTCTGAGACAAAAAAGAAGGTAGCCCTGCGCTCGGCCGAGTGGTTCGGCTCGCAGGACAAGAATGGCTTCATGTACCGCAGCTGGATGAAAAACCAGGGCATACCTGACCACGAATTTCATGGCAAGCCCATCATCGGCATCTGCAATACCTGGTCCGAACTGACTCCCTGCAACGCGCATTTCCGCCAGCTGGCCGAACACGTCAAGCGCGGCATCCTGGAAGCGGGTGGTTTTCCTGTGGAATTCCCCGTCTTCTCGAATGGCGAATCGAATTTGCGCCCGACGGCCATGCTGACGCGCAACCTGGCCTCGATGGACGTGGAAGAATCGATCCGCGGCAACCCGATGGACGCCGTCGTGCTGCTGGTCGGCTGCGACAAGACCACGCCAGCGCTGCTGATGGGCGCGGCCAGCGTCGACATCCCCACCATCGTCGTCAGCGGCGGCCCCATGCTGAACGGCAAACTGAACGGCAAGGACATCGGTTCCGGCACGGCCGTGTGGCAGTTGCACGAGCAGATGAAGGCCGGTTCGATCACCTTGCACCAGTTCATGTCGGCCGAATCGGGCATGTCGCGTTCGGCCGGCACCTGCAACACCATGGGCACGGCGTCGACGATGGCCAGCATGGCTGAAGCGCTGGGCACGTCCCTGCCGCACAATGCGGCCATTCCCGCCGTTGACTCGCGCCGCTACGTGCTGGCGCACATGTCGGGCATCCGCATCGTCGAAATGGTGCACGAAGACCTGCGCCTGTCGAAAGTGCTGACGCGCGAGGCATTTGAAAATGCCATCAAGGTCAACGCCGCCATCGGTGGTTCGACCAATGCCGTGATCCACCTGAAAGCGATCGCCGGGCGCATCGGCGTGCCGCTGGAGCTGGAAGACTGGACCCGTGTGGGCCGTGGCACGCCGACCATCGTTGACTTGCTGCCGTCGGGCCGTTTCCTGATGGAAGAGTTTTACTATGCGGGCGGCTTGCCGGCCGTGATACGCCGCCTGGGCGAAGGCGACTTGCTGCCGCACAAGAATGCGCTGACCGTCAATGGCAAGTCGCTCTGGGACAACTGCGTCGAAGCGCCCATCTACAACGATGAAGTGGTGCGCACCCTGGATAACCCGCTGCTGGCCGATGGCGGCATTTGCGTGTTGCGTGGCAACCTGGCGCCCCGCGGCGCCGTGCTGAAACCGTCGGCCGCCTCGCCGCATTTGATGCAGCACCGCGGCAAGGCCGTCGTCTTCGAGGATTTCGAGCACTATAAATCGCGCATCCTCGATCCGGACCTGGACGTGGACGCGAACTCCGTGCTGGTCATGAAAAATTGCGGCCCGAAAGGCTATCCCGGCATGGCCGAAGTGGGCAATATGGGCTTGCCGCCGAAGCTGCTGGCGCAAGGTATCACCGACATGGTGCGCATCTCGGACGCGCGCATGAGCGGCACCGCCTACGGCACGGTAGTCTTGCACGTGGCGCCGGAAGCCATGGCGGGCGGCCCCCTGGGCATCGTCAAGGATGGCGACATGATCGCCCTCGATTGCCACGCCGGCAGCCTGAATATCGACATCAGCGACGCGGAAATCGCCGAGCGCCTGGCGGTCCGCGAGCTGGGCAGCGCGCCTGGACCGAAGAGCGGCTACCAGCAGCTGTACATCGAACACGTGTTGCAGGCCGACGAAGGCTGCGATTTCGACTTCCTGGTCGGCAATCGCGGTTCCGCCGTGCCGCGCCACTCACATTAAGCGGAGAATTCCATGCTGTTGCTGCAATTTACGAATGAACACGGCGGCCGCCTGGTCGGCCTGCTGCAAGACGACCAGATCCGCGTCATCGAAGGCTACAACACGACGTATGCGCTGGCGCAAGACGCCATCCGCAAGAAGGTCAACCTGGCCGAGCTGGTCAACGCTACCGTCGGCAATACCACGTATTCCTATGCGGACGTGGCCGCTGGCGGCCGCCTGCTGGCGCCGCTCGACCACGCAGACGAAGCGCATTGCTACGTGACGGGCACGGGCCTGACTCACCTGGGCAGCGCCGGTGCGCGCGATGCCATGCACAAGAAGATCGGCGGCGACGCGGAGTCCCTGAGCGATTCCATGAAAATGTTTCGCCTGGGCGTGGAAGGCGGCAAGCCTGCCGATGGCACGGCCGGCGCCCAGCCCGAGTGGTTTTACAAGGGCGACGGCTCCATCGTGCGCCCAAGCGGCCAGCCGCTGCGCATGCCGGACTTTGCCCTCGATGGCGGCGAAGAGCCGGAAATCGCCGGCCTGTACGTGATCGGCGATGACGGCCAGCCGTATCGGGTTGGTTACGCCATCGGCAATGAATTCTCGGACCACGTCACGGAACGCCAGAACTATCTGTACCTGGCCCACTCGAAGCTGCGCATGTGCAGCGTGGGTCCTGCCCTGCTGGTGGGCGAATTGCCCGCGCACATCGCTGGCGCCTCGCGCGTGCTGGACACTGCCGGCAATGTGCGCTGGGAAAAGGCCTTTGTCAGCGGCGAAGACAATATGTCGCACACGATTGCCAACCTGGAACACCATCACTTCAAGTATCCGCTGTTCAAGCGCCCGGGCGACGTGCATGTGCATTTCTTTGGCACGGCGACATTAAGCTTTGCCGATGGCGTCAGCGTGGCGCCGGGCGAAACCTTTGAAATCGAAGCGCCGGCCTTTGGCCCTGCCTTGCGCAACCGCCTCGACGTCTTCCCAACCGCATTTGCGAAAGTGAGTACATTATGAGTTTCAATATCACCGGTGATGCATTGATCGGCGGCGCAGCCGTCAAGGGCAATGGCGGCTCCTTCGAAGCGTGGGACCCGGCTGCGCGCGCGCACATCGCGCCTGCCTTCCACATGGTGGACGCAGCGCAAATCGACGCAGCTTGCCGCCTGGCGCAAGCGGCGTTCGACCCGTTCCGCGCCACCACGGATGCGCAGCGTGCCGATTTCCTCGACACCATCGCTGCGCAAATCCTGGAACTGGGCGACGACTTGATCGTGCGCGCCATGACGGAAAGCGGCTTGCCGCGCGCGCGCCTGGAAGGCGAGCGTGGCCGCACGGTAGGGCAGCTGAAACTGTTTGCCGGCCTACTGCGCGAAGGATCGTGGACCGATGCGCGCATCGATTCGGCTTTGCCCGAGCGTACGCCGCCGCGTCCAGACTTGCGCTTGCGCATGATTGGCCTGGGTCCCGTCGCCGTGTTTGCGGCCAGCAACTTCCCGCTGGCCTTTTCCGTAGCCGGTGGCGATACGGCCTCGGCGCTGGCCGCCGGCTGCCCCGTCGTGCTGAAGGCCCACTCGGCCCATCCTGGCACGTCCGAACTGGTGGCGCGCGCCATCGTCAAGGCGATTGCCATTTGCCAGCTGCCGGCCGGCGTGTTCGCCTTGCTGACAGGCACGGGCAATGGCATCGGCCAGACCCTGGTGGCCCATCCAGCTATCCAGGCCGTGGGTTTCACGGGGTCGCGTTCGGGCGGCATCGCCCTGATGAAGGTGGCGGCAGAGCGTGCGCAACCAATTCCCGTGTATGCGGAAATGAGCAGCATCAACCCCGTGTTTGTGCTGCCGCAAGCCTTGGCCGCCCGTGGCGCGGCCATCGCCAGCGGTTTTGCCGCTTCGCTGACGATGGGCGTGGGCCAGTTCTGCACCAATCCTGGCCTGGTGCTGGGCCTGGAAGGCGCCGACTTTACGGCCTTTGCCGCCGCTGCCGCCGAAGCGCTGGCGCCTGCGCCCGCCGCCACCATGCTGACGGCCGGCATCGCCAGCAGCTATGCCAAGGGCGTCGCCGCCCTGGCGCAGCACGCCGATGTGACGCCGCTGGTGCAAAACACGGGCGAGGAAGGCAAGGGCGCCGCCGCCCTGTTTGTCACCTCGGGTGAGGCTTTCCTCGCCAAGCACGATCTGCGCGACGAAGTGTTCGGTCCCGCCTCCTTGCTGGTCGCTTGCCGCGACATGGAACAGTTGCTGGCGATCACGGAAAGCCTGGAAGGCCAGTTGACGGCCACCCTGCAGATGGATGCGGGCGACTTGGAAGACGCGCGCCGTTTGCTGCCCGTGCTGGAACGCCGCGTGGGCCGCATCCTGGCCAATGGTTTCCCAACGGGTGTGGAAGTGTCGACGGCCATGGTGCACGGCGGCCCGTTCCCGGCCACGTCGGATGGCCGCAGCACCTCCGTGGGCACGGCGGCCATCAACCGCTTCCTGCGCCCCGTGTCTTACCAGAACCTGCTGCAGGACTTGCTGCCGGGGTCGCTGCGCGATGATAATCCGCTGGGGATCTGGCGCCGTCACGATGGCGTATTAGGCAAACTTTAATCATCATAAAAAATACACAGGTGGAGACAAGATGAAGCAATTGGCGACATATGGCAGCTTGCAGGGCAAGCGCGTGTTCATCACGGGTGGCGGCAGCGGCATCGGCGAATCCCTGGTGGCCGAATTTGCCGCCCAGGGCGCGCTGGTGGCGTTTGTCGATATTGCCGTGGAAGCGAGCGAGGCCCTGTGCCGCCGCCTGGCCGAAGCAGGCTGGACGGCGCCCTTGTTCCGCCATTGCGACATCACGGATATTGCCTCGCTGCAAGCCGTCATGGCGGAACTGGCGGAGCAGCTGGGCGACTTCGATATTCTCGTCAACAATGCTGCCAACGACCAGCGCCACCAGGCGCAGGACGTCACGCTGGAATACTGGAACGAGCGCATTGCGATCAATCAACGTCCCATGTTCTTCACGTGCCAGGCCGTCTTCGAAGGCATGAAGCGCCAGGGCGGCGGTTCCATCATCAACGTCAGCTCGATTTCCTGGCACATGAAGTCGGGCGGCTACCCCGTCTACGCCACCACCAAGGCGGCCGTCGTGGGCCTGACGCGGGGCCTGGCGCGCGATTATGGCGCCCACAATATCCGCGTCAACACGGTCACGCCCGGCTGGGTCATGACGCAGCGCCAGATCGAGCTGTGGGTCGACGAGGCGGCGGAAGTGGAAATCAAGAAAAGCCAGTGCTTGCCAAGCAAGCTGATGCCACAGGACATCGCCGCCATGGTGCTGTTCCTCGCTTCCGATGACGGCGCGATGTGCTCCAGTCAAGAGTTCATCGTCGATGCCGGCTGGGTGTAAGCGCCCCCGCGCCGTTTATTCGCGCCGGCACTGACCGGCAACTCCGATCTTGAAACACTCCTCTTGCCGCCCCAACCCCGCGGCAGGAGAGGCATCGCCATTCCAGATTGCCGGGAGTGATCCCGGCCCTTGCTTTTCACTAAAAAACAGGAGACAGCATGAAATTCATCCATACCCGCGTCGTGGCCTTCGGCCTGGCCATGGCCGTCGGCAGCGCCTTTGCCGCGCCAGTCAATGTCACCATCGACGTGGCCAAGCCCGGTCCCGTGATCAACAAGAACGTGTATGGCCAGTTCGCCGAACACCTGGGCACGGGCATTTACGAAGGCATGTGGGTGGGCCCGGACTCGCCGATCCCGAATACCAAGGGCTGGCGCAATGACGTGCTGGGCGCGCTGAAGCAATTGCACGTGCCCCTGGTGCGCTGGCCGGGCGGCTGCTTTGCCGATGAATACCACTGGAAGGATGGCATCGGCGCGCGCGAGAAGCGCCCCACCAAGGTCAACACCAACTGGGGCGGCGTGGAAGAGTCGAATGCCGTCGGCACGCATGAATTCTTCGACCTGGCCGAGCTGTTGGGCGCACAGACCTATATCAACGGCAACCTCGGTTCCGGCACGCCACAGGAAATGTCCGAATGGCTCGAATACATGACGTCGGACAGCAAGTCGACGTTGGCCGAGCTGCGCCGCAAGAATGGCCGTGCGCAGCCGTATAAAGTCGATTACTTTGGCATCGGCAACGAAGCCTGGGGTTGCGGCGGCAATATGCGTCCGCAATACTACGCCGACCTGTACAAGCACTATCACACCTTCATGAAGACGCCGGAAAGCGCGCGTCCAAAGTTCATCGCCAGCGGCGGCAATGACGACGACATCAGCTGGTCCGGCACCCTGAGCCGCGAAATCAAGCCGAACATGATGGACGCCATCAGTTTCCACTACTACACGGTGCCGACCGGTATCTGGGAAAAGAAGGGCGCGGCCACAGGCTTTGGCGAAAATGAATGGATTTCCACCCTCAGCCGCACCCTGCGCATCGATAGCTTGATCAAGAACAATATCGCCGCCATCGACAAGAACGATGCCTCAAAAAAGACGGGTTTGTACGTCGATGAGTGGGGCACCTGGTACGACGTGGAGCCGGGCACCAACACGGGCTTCCTGTTCCAGCAAAACAGCTTGCGCGATGCGCTGGTGGCGGCCCTGAACTTCAATATTTTCCATGCCCACGCGGACCGCGTGCGCATGACGAATATCGCGCAAATGGTCAACGTGCTGCAAGCCATGATCATCACGGACAAGGACCGCTATTTCCTCACGCCCACCTACCACGCATTCCAGATGTACGTGCCATTCCAGGACGCCACTTCCCTGCCGGTCGCCATCCAGGGCAATGGCAAGTACAGCCTGGGCAAGGTCAGTATTCCTGAAGTGAGTGCCTCGGCCGCGCGCGCCAAGGATGGCAAGGTGTATTTGTCGCTGGTCAACACCAACCCGAACAAGGCCGTCGACGTCAATGTGGCCCTGGCGGGCAAGCAAGTGGCCAGCATCACGGGCCGCGTGCTGACCGCAGGCAAGATGGACGCCGTCAACAGCTTTGCGCAACCGCAAGCCGTGCAGCCGGTGGCGTTTAATGCCAAGGCGCAAGGTGGCAAGCTGACCGTGTCTATCCCGGCCAAGGCCGTGGTGGTGGTGGCGGTCGAATAAAGCTGCCGATTTTGATGTATCCAGCCGGCCCGCATGACGGGCCGGCTGGCCATGTGGAGAACACGATGCAATTTTCGACAATGATGGCCTTGGCGGCCATGCTTGCCTTCAGCCCCGTCCAGGCGGCCCAGGTCAGCGTGCACGACCCCGTGATGGCGAAGGAAGGCGACACGTATTATCTGTACAGCACGGGCCCCGGCATCACCTTTTACAGTTCGAAAAACATGGTCGACTGGCAGCCGGAAGGGCGCGTCTTCGCGGGCCAGCCCACGTGGGCGAAGACGGCAGCGCCATCGTTTGACGACCATATATGGGC
Organism: Janthinobacterium breve; assembly: GCF_051380895.1. Taxonomy (NCBI): domain Bacteria; kingdom Pseudomonadati; phylum Pseudomonadota; class Betaproteobacteria; order Burkholderiales; family Oxalobacteraceae; genus Janthinobacterium; species Janthinobacterium breve. Next base: position 21,630 of record NZ_JBNYXY010000004.1, read on the forward strand.
GCCCGACGTGCAATTTCACGACGGCAAATATTACCTGTACTACTCGGTGTCCGGTTTCGGCAAGAACACCTCGGGCATCGGCGTGACTGTCAATAAAACCTTGAATCCCCGCTCGCCTGACTACCGCTGGGTCGACCAGGGCATGCTGCTGCAATCGGTGCCCGAGCGCGACGAGTGGAACGCCATCGATTCGAACATCATCACCGATGCCAGGGGCACGCCGTGGATGTCGTTCGGTTCGTTCTGGAACGGCATCAAGCTGGTGAAATTGACGCCCGACTGGACCCATGTTGCGGAACCGCAAGAGTGGCATTCCCTGGCGCGTCGCGTGCCACTGCCACCAAGGGCGGGTGAATTCAAGCCCGCACCCGAGGAAATCGAAGCGCCGTTCATCTTCCAGCGTGGCGACGACTATTTCCTTTTTGTTTCCTGGGGCCTGTGTTGCCAGAAAGAAAAAAGCACCTACCACCTGGCAGTGGGCCGCGCCAAAAGCGTGACGGGACCGTATCTGGACAAGGATGGCCGCGACATGGCGCAGGGCGGCGGTACGGTGGTGCTGAGAGGCGACAAGGATTGGCAAGGCCTGGGCCACAACAGCGCGTACACGTTTGACGGCAAGGATTACCTGGTGCTGCACGCGTATGAGACGGCGGACAATTACTTGCAGAAGCTCAAGATCTTGCCCATGACGTGGGACAAGGAGGGCTGGCCGCAAGTCGATGCGCGCGACTTGAACCGCTATCAAAGCCGCCAATTGCCGGCTGCCGAACGGTAAGGGGCCAGGAGAGGTGTGCCAGGTGATACGCAAATCGGTATCGCAAGCGAAAAAGAATTGATTGGATGGCTATGTTGCTTTCTCCTACCATGGGTTCATAAAAACCGCCCATCCGGCATCCGGCTGTGATGGTATTCAAAAAAAAACTGGAGACAAGAATGACCTTGAGCCGCCGCACACTCCTCGCCAGCGCCATGCTGCTGGCCTTTTCCGCCACCACCTTCGCTACCTCGTCCGCCTTTGCCGCCAAGCCCCTCGTCATGGGCTTTTCGCAGGTAGGCGCCGAGAGCGAATGGCGCACCGCCAATACCGTCTCCATCAAGGATGCTGCCAAGAAAGATGGCGTCACCCTGAAGTTTGCCGACGCGCAGCAAAAGCAGGAAAACCAGGTCAAGGCCCTGCGTTCGTTCATCGCGCAAAAGGTCGACGTGATCGCCTTTTCGCCCGTGGTGGAATCGGGCTGGGATACCGTCTTGCGCGAAGCCAAGGCGGCCAAGATTCCCGTCATCCTGACGGACCGCGCCGTCAATGTGGCCGACAAATCGCTGTACGTGACCTTCATCGGTTCCGACTTCGTGGAAGAGGGCCGCCGCGCCGGCCAGTGGCTGCTCGATTACGCCAAGAAAACCCCGGACGCCACCCTGAACATCGTCGAACTGCAAGGCACGGTCGGTTCCGCCCCGGCCATCGACCGCAAGGAAGGCTTCCAGGAAGTCATCGGCAAGAATCCCAAGTTGAAGATCATCCGTTCGCAAACGGGCGACTTTACGCGCGCCAAGGGCAAGGAAGTGATGGAAGCGTTCCTCAAGGCGGAAGGCAAGAAGATCAACGTGCTGTACGCGCACAATGACGACATGGCCATCGGCGCCATCCAGGCCATCGAGGAAGCGGGCATGAAGCCGGGCAAGGACATCATCATCATCTCCATCGATGGCGTGAAAGGCGCATTCGAGGCCATGATCGCCGGCAAGCTGAACGTCACCGTGGAATGCAGCCCGCTGCTGGGCCCGCAGCTGATGTCGATTGCCCGCGATGTGGTGGCCGGCAAGCCCGTGCCGGCGCGCATCACGACGGTGGAAGGCGTGTTCCCTGCCGAGGTGGCCGCCAAGGAATTTCCGAACCGTAAGTACTAAGCTTGCCGCATGATGAAGACGCAAGCGCATCACACGGCCGCGCCAGCTCCCTTGCTGGAGTTGCGCGGCATCAGTAAATCCTTTCCCGGCGTCAAAGCCCTCAGCGATGTTGCCCTGCGCCTGTATCCGGGCGAAGTGCATACCCTGATGGGGCAAAACGGCGCGGGAAAGTCGACGCTGATCAAGGTGCTGACGGGCGTGTATACGCCCGACAGCGGCCAGATTTTGCTTGACGGCAAAGCCATCGCCCCCGCGTCCACCTCGGACGCGCAGGCGCTGGGCATCAGCACCGTGTACCAGGAAGTCAATCTGTGTCCGAACCTGTCGGTGGCGGAAAACATTTTTATTGGCCGCTACCCGCGCCGCTTCGGTGCCATCGATTGGCGTGCCATGCAGCAACAGGCGCGTGCCTTGCTGCAGCAATTGCAGATCGATATCGATGTCACGGCGCAACTGTCCAGCTTTCCGCTGGCCATCCAGCAAATGGTGGCCATTTCGCGCGCCTTGAACATTTCGGCCCGCGTGCTGATCCTCGACGAACCCACGTCCAGCCTCGATGAGGCGGAAGTCACTCTGCTGTTTTCCGTGCTGCGCCGTTTGCGCGAGCAGGGCATGGCGATCCTGTTCGTCACCCACTTTCTCGACCAGACCTACGCCATTTCGGACCGCATCACCGTCATGCGCAATGGCGAGCGCGAAGGGGAATACGCTTGCAGCGAGCTGTCGCGCCTGGCGCTGGTGAACAAGATGATCGGCGTGGCGGCCGACACTGTGGCGCAAGAGCTTGAGCTGGCGCAAGACGCGGGCGCCGCCAGCTTTGGTCCCGCCGTGCTGGAAGCGCAGGGGCTGGGCCGCAAGGGTGCCTTGCTGCCCATGGATTTCCATATCCGCCAGGGCGAATTGCTGGGCCTGGCCGGCTTGCTCGGTTCGGGCCGCACGGAACTGGCGCGCCTGCTGTTCGGCGCCGACAAGGCCGATTCCGGCGCTATCACCATGCAGGGCAAGCCGCGCCAGTTCCATGTGCCGCGCGACGCGATCGCCCGTGACATCGGCTTTTGCTCGGAAGACCGCAAGCACGAGGGGGCGATTTTGTCACTGTCCGTGCGCGAAAACATCATCCTGGCCTTGCAGGCCCGCACGGGCTTGCTGCGCGCCATCCCGTTCAAACGCCAGCAGGCGCTGGCCGACGAGTACGTCTTGGCGCTGGGCATCAAGACGGCCAGCATCGAAACGCCGATTGGCAGCCTGTCGGGCGGCAATCAGCAAAAGGCCTTGCTGGCGCGCTGGCTGGTGACCTCGCCGGCCATGCTGATTCTCGATGAGCCCACGCGCGGAATCGACGTGCGCGCCAAGCAGGAAATCATGAGCTATGTCAGCAAACTGTGCCGCAAGGGCATGGCGATTTTGTTCATCTCGTCGGAGCTGCCGGAAGTGCTGCGCTGCAGCGACCGTATCGTCGTCATGCGCGACCGCAAGGCCTGCGGCGACTATGCGCGCGGCGAGCTGGACGATAGTTCCGTGCTGCAAGTGATCGCCGGAGACACCGCATGAGTTTATCCACGCCATCGAACGCGCCATTGGCGCGCCCGGCTTCCGTTACAGGTACGTCCGCTTTGCATACTGTTCTGCATCACCCTTTGAGCCGCCCCCTGGCCGCGCTGTTGCTGCTGTTGCTGGTCGACTTCTTTGCCATCCCCGGTTTTTTCCACCTGGAAATCCGTGACGGCCACTTGTACGGCAGCGTGATCGACATCGTCAACCGCGCCGCGCCCCTGATGCTGGCCGCGCTGGGCATGACCCTGGTGATTGCCACGCGCGGCATCGACATTTCCGTGGGCGCCGTCGTGGCCCTGTCCGGCACCGTGGCCGCGATGCTGATCGGCGGCACCATGGTGATGGAGAATGGCATACCGACCTACGTGAGCAACATCCCCATGGGCTGGGCCCTGGCCGCCGCCCTGGGTGCCGCCCTGCTGTGCGGCGCCTGGAATGGCGTGCTGGTGGCGGGCCTGGGCTTGCAGCCCATCGTCGCGACATTGATCTTGATGGTGGCGGGGCGTGGCCTGGCGCAGTTGCTGACGGATGGGCAGATCGTCACCGTTTACTATCAGCCGTACTTCTTCATCGGCAGCGGCTACCTGTTTGGCTTGCCGTTCTCCCTGTTCCTCGTGGCGGCGGTCTTCCTCATCACCGCCGTGCTGATGCGCAAGACGGCGCTGGGCCTGTTCATCCAGGCTGTCGGCATCAATCCTGTCGCCGCGCGTCTGGCCGGCATCAAGACGGCGACCCTGATCTTTTTTGTCTACGTGTTTTGCGCCGCCTGCGCGGGCCTGTCCGGGCTGATGATCAGCTCGAACATCAAGAGCGCGGACGCCAACAATGCGGGCCTGATGCTGGAGCTCGATGCCATCCTGGCTGTCACTCTGGGCGGGACGTCCTTGGCCGGCGGCAAGTTCAGCCTCGTGGGCAGCATGATAGGCGCCCTCATCATCCAGACCCTGACCTACACCATCTATTCGCTGGGCGTGCCGCCCGAGGTGAACATGGTCGTCAAGTCGGTCGTCGTCTTCCTCGTCTGCCTGTCGCAATCGTCGGAATTCAAGCAATTGCTGCATCGGAGAAAAGCATGAAGGGCTTGCTACACACCCCGTATTTCACCTCGCTCGTCACGGTCCTGCTGCTGGTGGTGATGCTGGGCCTGGGTGGCGCCGCCTATCCGGGCTTGCTGTCGACGCAAGTGATCTTTAACCTGTTGATCGATAACGCATTTTTGCTGGTGATCGCCGTCGGCATGACCTTCGTGATTGTTTCTGGCGGCATCGATTTGTCCGTCGGTTCCGTGCTGGCCCTGTCGACCATGATCGCCGCCTGGCTGCTCAACGTGGCGCACTGGCCGCCTTTACTGGTGATCGCCACCGTGCTGGCGCTGGGCACCGTGTTTGGCGCCGGCATGGGCGCGCTGATCCATTATTTCAAATTGCAGCCATTCATCGTTACCCTGGCCGGCATGTTTTTGGCGCGAGGACTGTGCTACTTGATCAGCATCAACTCCATCACCATAGCCGACCCGCTGTTCGTCGCCATGTCGCAGACCCAGCTGCAATTTCTTGGTGGTTTTGTTTCGCCCGGCGTGGTCATTGCCGTGGCGACCTTGCTCCTGGCCATCTGGCTGGCGCACGCCACGCCGTTCGGCCGCGCCGTGTATGCGATCGGCGGCAACGAGCAGTCGGCCCTGATGATGGGCTTGCCCGTGGGCCGCACCAAGGTGCTGATTTACGCCTTCAGCGGCTTTTGCGCGTCGCTCGGTGGCGTGCTGTTTTCGTTTTACATGTTGTCCGGCTATGGCTTGCATGCGCAAGGCACGGAACTGGACGCGATTGCCGCCGTCGTCATCGGCGGCACCCTGCTCAGCGGCGGCTACGGCTATGTGGCGGGCGCCTTGTCGGGCGTGCTGGTGCTGGGCACCATCCAGACCCTGATCGCCTTCGACGGCACGCTCAGCTCGTGGTGGACCAAGATCGTCATCGGCGGCCTGCTGTTTGTCTTTTGCGTCGGGCAAAGACTGATGGCCATGGGCCAGAAAAATACCAACGGGAGTTAAGCTATATGTTGAAGCAACACACACTTGCCGCAGCCATCGGCATGGCGGCGGTGCTCGCCTGCGCCTCATTCGGCGCGCAGGCGGCCAATCCCATCGTGAAAAATATCTACACGGGCGACCCCGCCGCGCTGGTCGACAATGGCAGGGTGTACTTGTACGTGGGCCACGATGAAGCGAGCGTTACCGACACGGATTACCGCATGAACGAGTGGCGCGTGTATTCTTCGTGCGACATGACGAACTGGACGGATCACGGCTCGCCCGTGCGTTACTCGACCTTCGCGTGGGCCGGCAAGGATGCCTGGGCGGGCGACATCGTCAAGCGCGGTAATAAATACTATTTTTACTCCACCGTTGACCACAAGACCATCCCCGGCAAGGCTATCGGCGTGGCCGTGTCCGACAGCCCGACCGGGCCGTTCGTCGATGCGCGCGGCAGCGCCCTGATCACGAATGACATGACGAAACAAACGGCGATTCCTTGGGACGACATCGACCCGGCCGTGTTCATCGATACGGATGGCCAAGCCTACATTTACTGGGGCAACACGGTCTTGAAATATGCCAAGCTGAAAGCGAACATGACGGAGCTGGACGGCCCCATTCTGACCTTCGGCATGGATGCCTTCACGGAAGCGGCGTACATGCACAAGCATGCGGGCACCTACTACCTGTCGTACTCGCGCAACTTCCCCGAAGAAACGGCGTATTCGACAGGGCCCACGCCGACGGGGCCGTGGCATTTCCGCGGCCCCATCATGGACAAGAATGCCGTGGTGAAAACCATTCACCAGGCCATTATCGAGTTCAACGGCAAGTCCTATATCTTCTATCACAACGACAAATTGCCCGGCGGCGGCGAATACCGGCGTTCCGTCGCCGTGGAAGAGCTGAAGTACAAGCCCGATGGCACGATCGAATTCATCCAGCAAACGGCTGGCCCGGCGGCCAATCCCGGCCCCGCCTGCAAGGCGTCCTGAGCCATTTCACCCAGTACAAAAAGGAGACACACCGATATCAATAATATCGATATCAGCTAGAAACTGATATCGATCATGATATGATTTATTCATGGATACTCTCAACCCCAACTGGTTCTTGCGAGCCCGCCTGAAGACGCGGCAATTGCTGCTGCTGATCGCCCTCGACGAGCAGCGCAACATCCACCGCGCGGCGGAAGAATTGCACATGACGCAGCCGGCCGCGTCCAAGCAAATCAAGGACCTGGAAGAGATGCTCGATGTGCGCCTGTTCGACAGGTTGCCGCGTGGCATGGAGCCGACCATCTACGGCGAGACGATGATACGCCACGCGCGCATGGCGCTGACCAGCCTGTCGCTGGCGCATGACGATATCGTCGCCCTGAAGTCGGGCCTGACGGGTCAGGTGGAAGTGGGCGTCATCATGACGCCGGCCATGGCCTTGCTGCCGCGCGCGATTGCCCGCATCAAGCAGCAGGCGCCGTTGATGCGCATCGGCGTGCATTTGGAGCACAGCAATACCCTGATGGACATGCTGCAGCACGGTACCCTGGACTTCATGATCGGGCGCATCCTGGAAAAGGAAAGCAGCGCCGGCCTCATCTACGAGGAATTGACGGAAGAGCCTGCCAGCGCCGTGGCGCGCAATGGCCACCCGCTGCTGTCGCGCAAGAATCTGCAATTGAAAGACCTGGCGGGCCAGCCATGGATCTTGCCGCCGCAGGGCAGCATCCTGCGCCACCGCTTCGACATGATGTTCCGCCGCGCCAGCCTGGAACCGCCCGTCGATGTGGTCGACACCACCGCCTTGCTGCTGATCACGTCCTTGCTGCAGCAAACGGATTCGCTACACGTGATGCCGACGGAAGTAGCGCATTACTACGAATCATTGAACGTGCTGAGCATTTTGCCCATCGAGCTGCCGTGCAAGATGGATGCGTTCGGCATCATCCGCCAGCAGGATCATTTGCTGTCGCCGGGGGCGGATATGCTGCTCAAAGCCGTGCGGGCGACCGCCGCGGACATGTATTAAACCCAACGGCAAATGCTGGGGTCGTACCCTTAGGGTACGACCCCAGATCTTGCTTTTGGGGTTCATTCCGGCACCTCAAAAAAGAACAGCTGCACCAATCTGCCATTCTCCGGCGTGTCGCCAAACACATTGCTGATCGAGTGAAAGTAGTGGCCCTTGTAGACGATCAGGCGGTTATGGCGCATGGGCACTTCCAGCAAGGCTTGCCAACTGTCGCGCTGTTCCTGTAAGTCGTTGAATTTCTGTACTTTACTGTTCGGCAGCCAGCGCTTCTGGAAATCCTTGAAGCTGGCGTAGCCGCCCGCTTTCACGTCCGCCTCGGGTAATCTACGGTACCAGCCGCTGGGCTGGTGGCGCCAGAAGGTGGTGCCGCCCTGGCACTGCTCGGGCGGGTTCAGATACAGCACGCCCGCATAAAAATTGAAATTATTTCCCGTCTCGTTATCCACGTGGATATCCGTGCGCGCCATGGCGTCGGCATAGCTGAGGCGGTAGGAACCGTTGTCGGGCGAGATAAAACGGATGGGGCGGCCCAGCGCCGTGGCGATGCGTTCCATGATGGCCTGGCAGGGCTGGCCCGCCGTCTGGCTGCCCGGATAGTTTTGCCCCGCATAGCGCTGCTGCTCGAACGGTAAGTTCAGCGCCTGCGTACGCCAGGCGGTGGGATCGGGCAGGAAGTCGTCGAGGATGTGCAAATCCGTTTCGCGCAGGAAGTCCTGCAGCACTGGCGAGACGTTGACCGGTGTCAGCGTTTCTGCCTGTTCCGCTTGCGGACTGGCAAAGCCGATGCGGCACGTTTGCGCCAGCGCCGGATGCAGCGCCAGGGCTTGCGCGTAGCGGGCCAGCGCCAGATCCTGCTGTCCCGTGCGGTAATACAGTTCGGCCAATCCCTGCAGGGTTTGCCAGCGCTGCGGGCGCAGGGCGTGGGCCCGTTCCAGTTCGGCGATGGTGTCCGTCAGCCGCTGTTTTCCCATCAGCAATTCCGCATGAAGAATCGCGAAATCGTGCTCGTGCGGCGCCAGCCGCGCCGCCGTGGCATAGCTGGCCAGCGCCGCTTCGCTGTCCGTACCGCGCAGCACATTGCCGAGGTTGTAGTGGAACAGGGCGTTGTCCGGCTGCTGCCTGAGCGACAGTTTTAACAGGCCCAGGCCGATGGTGCCCTGGCCCAGCTCCAGCATGGCCAGGCCCTGGAAATGCTGCGCTTCCGCCAGGGCCGGGTCCAGTTTATAGGCGGCCTGGTAGGCGTTGATCGCTTCGATCAGCTTGCCTTGCTGCTGCAGTTGCTGGCCCTTGGCCAGGTGTTGTTCCGCCTGTGTTGGTTCGCCCATGTCTCACTCTCGATGTTGTTGGCGAATAGTGTAACTGCAAGTGGCGAGGTCGTGAACCAAAACGAAGGCTGGGGTCGGACCCTGAGGGTCCGACCCCGGTACCTGACCTTGGGTTTACATCGCTTGTTGAACAGGAATTTCTTCCCCGTTCAGCTTGATCGCCACCTTGACGATCTGCGCCTTGACCTGGTTGCTGGCCATGTCCGCTTCCTGGGCATAGGCATACACGATGATGGCGAAGTCCTTGTAGCCGCTGCGCGCCGCCTCGATCTTGCGGGCCGCGTCCTGGTCCACCTTCAGCAGCGAGTAGCCGCCGCCATTCGTGAACGCCAGCTTGTAGTCGCCGTTGTCGTACATGTAGTAATACGTGCCCGCTTCGGCGAACTTGGCGGGGAAGGCGGCCTTGTCCATCGCGTACGGCGACAGCGCGCCCTGGCCATTGATCTGGTAGCGCAGGTAGCGTTTGGTTTTCGCTTCGCTGACCTTGGCGTCGATCTGCGGTTTCAGCGCGTCGAGCACTTCCTGCTTGCGGAAGGCGTCGTTGCTGCCCGCATATTCACGCGAGATGCGCTGCGCCACCGCCGCGTAATCGGGCGGCACGCCGGATAGGGCGATGTAGCTGTACATCAACTGGTTGCCACTGGTGATGTCGACATAGCTGGCGCTTGGTGTGGCAGCGTCCGCTTGCGGCAGGCTGGCGGCGGCCGCCTTGACTTGTGCTTTCGCGGCCAGGTCGGCCGTGCTGGTGGCGACGGGGGCAGCGGCCGTCGGTGCGGCGGAGTCGGTTTTGCCGCAGGCGGACAGGATCAGGGCGATGGCGAACAGGGAGGGCAGGGTGCGTTTCATGGTGGTTCCTTGAATGTGAGTTAAACGAAGCGTTGCGGGACGTGTGGCTTAGCCGATGGTCTTGCGTTTGTATTCGCCGACGCCGTAAGCGGCCAGGACAATGCTGGCTGCCAGCACCAGGTAAAAGCCGATGCCAAACGACAAGCCTTGCCACACTTGCCCCAGCATTTCGCTGGCCATCTGCTCGGCCATGCGGGCCGCCCGGCTACCCATGATGCCGCCCATGGCGTTGCCCGCCTCGCTGACGGCACCCTTGATCTTGATCAACAGCAAGCTGCTGTGGACGACGATGAAGAGCAGCGGCGCGCACTTGCCCAGCGCCGCTTTCGGGTGGCTGCTGGCCATGGTGGCGCAGCAGGCGACGATGGCCAGCAGGAAGAAAAATTGTGCGGAGGTAAAACCGCCGCCGCCATCGCGGGCAAAGCTTTCCAGGCTGTCGGCGGACAGGCCCAGCAACTGCCAATAGGTGCGCGAAACGGAGGCGAACAGGCGGATGCCGATGGTGTTGAAGACAAAGGCGCCAGCGATCAGTACGCCAAGCGTCGCCAGCACCTTGATGCCCAGCGCCGACACGGCCCGGCCCCACAGTTGCTGGCCTTTGTCGCGCGCCAGCTTGGCAGCGCCGGCCATCTCTTCCTGCGCCAGTTGCTGCGCGGGAACGGCAGTGACGCTATCGAGGCTGCCCACATCGTTGAAGCGCACGTCGACGACGGCGTTGATGGTGGGCGCCGTGTCGGAGCGCCAGTGCGTGGTCACGTTGAAGGGATGTTGAATGCCGGCCACACTGACGGAACCTTGTCCGCTTGCCTGGTAGGCGAGGATGCGGCCCCGTTGGCCGGTGGTGGTCGTTGCTGCTGGGCTGGATGCGTGCATGGGATTTCCCTGAGAACTGTCATGCTGTATTGCATGTACCCACGGATAACGGGGGCAGTTCAGGGAAATCCAAAATTATTTGAAACTATTTTTTCGGCGGCTGTAATACGTCCTTGGCGGCGCCCTGGTAATCCTTCATCAAGCCCATGAAGGCGTCCTGCAAGTGGCGGGCCGCTTCCTGCGGCGGCGCACCCGTGCGCCGGGCCAGATCGAATTTATATGCGTGGGCGGGGCTGTAGCCGGCCTGCGAAGCGGCGTCCAGCAGCACGCCGGCCCGTTTCAGCGAGGCCGGGTCGCCCTTGACCATCAGCAATTCGGCCAGATAGGTCTGGGCGATGGGAAAATCCTTGGCGGCGGCCTTTTCCAGCCACTGCATGCCCACTTTCGGCTGCTTGATGCCCGCATCGCCGCCGCCGATGCCATAGCCGAGGGCCGTCAGCGCCACCAAGTCGCCGCCGCGCGCGCGCTTTTCCAGCTGCTGGCGGGGAAACGGTCGCGCCGCGATCTGCATGCGGATTTCATAGTTGATGTCTTGCAGCACGTTACCGGGCCACACTTTCGCGCCCGAGGCAGTGGTGGCGGGTGCTGGCGCTGGTGCCGGGACGGGGGCGCGCATGCCGCTGTTTCCCGAGGCCAGCACGCCCGGCGCCGGCGGGCTGACGCCCTTGCCGCTGCCCGTGTTCAGCACCAGGCGCGCCGACGTTTCACCGAACGAGACGCGGGGCTTTTGCACATCGTGCGTCATGGCGGCGACCCGCGCCGCCACCTGCGAGAAGACGTCGCCCATCGGCAAGCCGGGCGCATCGAGCGCGTCGAGCAGGGCGCTGGTGTACGGGCTGTTGCGTGAATCGGGCGACCAGAAATCGCGCGCCAGAGCGCCCGGTCCCGCCGAATAGGCGATCACCACGCCGCGTGGCGCTTGCGTGTCGGCAAAACCGTGGCTGGCCGCATTGCTGCCGCCAGGCACGGGCGCCATTGCACCGCCGCGCGTATATTCCTGGCGGCAAGCGTCGAGGATCAGCACGGCGCCGCGCGCGCCCGTGCGCTGCAAATCGCCCGCCAGGCTGGAGACGGACACGCCCTGCGCGGCGATGGCCGTCGCACTCAGCGCATTCATGTTGGCGCCCAGCGGCAGCACATAATTGGCTTCGCCCGCCTGCGCGCCGTGGCCCGCGTAAAACACGAGGGCGATATCGGCGCCCCGTGCCTGCGTGGAAAACTCGGCCGACGCCTTTTGCAGCTGCGCCGCCGTGATGTCCGTGCGTAACAGCACTTCAAAGCCCAGACGGCGCAGGCGTTCGGCCATGGCGCGCGCATCGTTCACGGGATTCAATAGCGGCTGCGGATAGGCCGCGTTGCCGATCACCAGGGCGATGCGCTTGCCGGGAGCCGCTTGCACAGGCGCTGGCACGGCGGCGTGCGCGAGGTTGCTGCCCAGCAAAAAGAACAGGCTCAAGAACAGGGGAATCAGGCGATGCATGGGCGTCTCGGGAATTGTCGTGAAAGTAACAAAAGTTAGCGATTTTTACTGTGATATGAGAAAATTGCTTAAATGCATTTTACCTTACTGACAAGTTTCTCTTGTCTGGCCAGCGCACGGTGGGTGTCGCCGCCGGCCAGTGGCGCGTGCCGCCCAACATACGATCGGACCGGCTGTGCAATCGGAACAATTTGAACGGATTCATGCTTTCTGGACCCGCCGCCCGCAGCTGACGCAAGGCGAACTGGGCGAGTTTTACCAGCGCGTCATCGCCGCGCTGACGCCGTGCCGCCCGCGCGAGGCGGCGTCGCTGGGCGACTCGCTGGCGGATTTGCGCCACCAGTTTTTCATTGAAAAAGTCCTCCACAGCGATAGCGACGCCGCACCCCACCACGTCGGTGCTTTGTTCCTGTACTTCAAGCGCTTCATCATTGACCAGCTGCGCAAGCAGCGCGATGATGAAGATGCCGATGCGCAAGAGGGCTGCGAGCTGCGCGCGCCCGACGCCTATGCCGAACCGCTGCGCGACTATCAGCTCACGCCGCAGCAGGTGCGCGACGCGGCCGACACTTTTATCACTACCTTGCCCCGTGATTTGATCTTGCTGCTGCGCCATTGCGGCTGCGGCGGCATGCCTGTCAGGGAGCTGGCCGAGCAGATCGCTTCCGCGCATTACCACGGCGGCAAGCTGGGCCTGGTGCACAGGCAGAAGGGCGATCCCAATAGCGCAGGACGCCAGATCGTCGAACCGGCCCACCGCTCTACCCTGCTGGGCAGCTGGGTCTTGACCCTGCTCAAGCTGCGCGTGGGCGATGCCTTGACCGCGCGCGACATGCAGGCGGCGCAAATAGTTTTGGATATTTTGTGCGTGGCCGCGTTATCCCTGCACCTGGACCCCGTGTCCACTTCTCACAACACCGATGAAAGGCCACCGGCATGACTGCATTGACGCCCTCGCTGGCCATCGTCGCCGCGCGCCTGCCATCTGCCCCATCCTCCGCCGAGCTGCTGGACGCGGATGTGAGCGGCGATACCCCCGACTGGCGCGGCATTGCCGTGCCAGAACACGTGCTGGCCGGCTTTGCGCGCCGCAGCGACGCCGCGCCGCTGGCCGCGCGGCCCATCGCCGGTGGACAAATCCACCTGCTGGCGCGCCACCCCGGCTTTGGCGCCGTGCTGCTTGATGCCTGGGATAGCACGCGGCAGCGCTGGCGCGGCTGGCTTGTCACGCCCGACACAGCATACGCGGACGCCTGCGGCCTAGTGGTCGAGGAGCGCGACGCGCCCGCCGACCCCCGTGCGGGCCTTGTGCTGTGCGACATGCCCGTGATTCTGGCCGTGACGGACCTGGGCGCCTGCCTGGGCGTGTTCAGCCAGGAGCGCCTGCAGGCGGCACGCTGGCTGGAAACGCATGGCCGCGCCAATGCCGCCACGGCGGCGCCCGGCGTCATCGCCCGCGTAGCCTTGCCCGGCGCCGACTATGCGCTGACGGGCACGCCGCTGTCGAGCGAGCTGGGCAAGGATGGCCGCGTGGCCTACCGGCAATTGCTGCGCCAGGGACTGCAGCAGTTGCAGATCGCTGCAGCCGATGCGCTTGCACCGGTAGCTAAGCCTGAGCAGGCGGCCAACGCCAGCCGCTGGCTGAAGCTCGTCACGGCCGTGGCCGCCAGCGTAATGGTGGTGCAATCGGCGTGGCTGTTCCTGCCGAGAGACGGCGCCGTGGTCGGCCATGCCGAATTCCGCAACGGCGGTAGCGGCGTCGAGACGGGCGTGCGCACGCGCGTGCTGTTCCGCGCCGAGGCAACAGAAGCGGAAATCCGCAGCTGGCTGCAGCGCGAGCAGCTGGAAATCGTCGCCGGACCGGACACCCTGGGCGCCTTCACCGTGCTGTCGCGCGACCGCCAGAAAGTCTTGCCGCCGCCAGGCCCGGGCAATCCGCTGGCCGTCGTCAATCCCTGAATTGTGAAATAAGAGAAAGTTATCCAGCATGACAACGTATAAGATTTTTGCATCCGCGCATTGGCGCACATTGATCGCCGGCGTGGCCGCTGGCGTCCTGTTGACGGGTTGCGCCATGACGCCGAATGGCCGTGGCGGCGTGATGGTGGGCCTCGATACGGCCGAGTTGTTCGGCACGCCGATGTCCACCTTCCGCCTGCGCGACGGCACGGAAGGCACTTTGCGCAAGGACCCGCAAGGCAAGTATTCGATCAAGCTGTCGCAGGCCTTCCGCGTCGTGCCGCTGGCCAACGCCATCACGGCCCGCGTGGCGCGCGTGGAAAACGTGGGCGAGCGCACCGTGGTGATCGTGGAAACCCAGGAACGCAACTGCGCCTACCGCTATGAAGTGCTGGCTTTCCAGGGCACGGACGTGCTGCAGTGGACGGTGGGCAATTGCAAGGACCGCCCCCGCGTGGAACTGGCTGCCGACGCGAAATCGCTGAATATCGACTTTCCCAACTACAACCGTTTGTCGCGCATGATCTACACGGACAACCGCCTGCTCAACGCCAGCGTGGCCGTGCCGCCCGGCGTCGATACGCGCGCGCAGCCGTTTGCCGACGACGCCTTGCGCGCCACCGGCCCCGTCATCGCCACCGTGCCGGGCGGCGACAGCGGGCGCGTGATCCCGGCGCCACCGGCAGCGGCCCCGGCGCCCGCCGCCGCACCGAAAGCGGGCAGCCGCGCCAGCGCCAAGCCGCGCCGCCAGGAGAGCCAGGCCAGAGCGGCGGCGCCCGCCGCCATCAGCCTGCCCGCGCAGCGCAGCGCGGCGCCTGCGGCAGCGCCGATGATCTTCCAGGCCGAAGAGATCAAGCCCCTCGTCATCGATTTGAGGAAATAAGATGGCCGCGAGTTTACGCAGTCTGCAAATCCGGCAGACCTTGATTCTGATCGTCCTGACGATTATTTACCTGTGCTTCGAGCTGGGCTTCAATGCCCGCTTGCTCGACGTGGTGGGCGGCGACGTCAAGCCGCACGACGTGGAGGGCGTGGAATTCTATGGCCGCAGCCTGTCGGGCATCGCCGCCGCGCTGGTGGTGCTGCAACTGATGTGGCGCCGCCGGCTGAAGAACAATGGTCGCGGTCCCAGCTGGAAAAAGATCATCTTTTGCTGCGTCGCCACGGCTGCGGTCGTGTTCAGCATTTTGAAGACCACGGTCACTGTGCTGGTCGAAACGCGCGATGCGCAATTTCGCCGCCTGGCCTTCAACACCACCTTGATGCAGCGCTCGCTGGTGGGCGGCAGCCTGCAATTGCAGGGGCTGGTCGATGATCCCACCCTGTTTGCCAAGCCTGAAGGCAAGGCCTTCCTGGCGCTGTTCCCGTTCCTGGCCGTCTCGGTCGGCCATCTTGACGAGCGCATGGAGCCAGCCAAAGAGCAGTTGATCAATTTCAACGTCCGCAAGATCGCAGGCGGCGCGGCCGGTTACTATGAGAAGTACCAGCAGGCGATTCAAGAGGTGCACGCAAAGTGGAAATTGTATTCGGGCATGATTCCCGACGACGATACGGGCTTGCGCCAGCAGCAGGAATCGGCATGGAGCGATTACCGGCAAAGCCTGTCGCGCCACGGCTGGCAACCGGAATCGGTGCCGGCGCGCCGGCGTGCGGCGGTGGTCAATAATGTGCGCAAGAAAGTGCCCGTCCCGGCCAACTGGCACCCGGCCGACCAGTTATCGTTCCGCCTGGCAGTCAAGCGCCGCTATGCGTCGGAAGCGGCCAGCAAGGGCTTGAGCATCAAGGGCGAGCGCATTCCGCCAGGCTTGTCCTTCCCCGCCTTCGTGGCGCGCCCTGGCATCCAGGCCGTCCTGCGCGACGGGCCGGACGGTGGCGACGGCAGCGAAGCGAGCAAGGGTTTGCGCTTGCCCAAAGGCGCCGTGGTGCAAGAGGCGTATGCCAGCCCCGCCGAGTTCAGCCGTCTGTTCGACCAGTTCGCCGCGCGCCAGACGGCGGAAAAGCTGGTGGAGTACCGCGCCAGCCGCAACGACTTCGAAGTGGGTGGCAAGTACTTTGAAGAGGGCAAGGAAGCGGCGCGCGCGGCCATCGTGCCGCCCGTGGCCCTGTTTTTCTCCTTGCTGGGCGCCATCGGCCACTTCTCGAAACTGCTGTACCTGATCGCCACGGTGGGCTTGCTGGTGCTGGCGGCCCGCCGGGGCGAGCAGGCGGGTGCCGATGGCCAGCTGAGCCGCCGTTCCGCCTGGATCGCCACGGGCGTGCTGGCCGGTGCCTTTCTGGGAACCTGGGGTATCTTCAGCCTCTCGGACAATAATGTCACGCGCAGCGAGCTGTTTCGCCAGATGCTGGACTGGAACCGCCAGGCCGCCGATGACAGCACGCGCTGGCAGATCGCCGGCAAGGGTTTGCTGGCCAATATAACGCACGTCGTGGCGGTGGGGCAGGGCTACAGCTACCCCGTCAACGAAGCGATCCGCATCCACGTTTTGCAGGGAATTCATTATGGTTATCATCCGGGACAAAAATAAGGCGGCCGCACTGGCCTTGCTGCTCTGCATGGCCAGCACGGCTGTCCAGGCCGACTGCCTGGGCATGAAGGTGCATGCCCACCGCGGCGCCGGCAATGCGCCGGAAAACTCGCTGAGCGCGCTGCGCAACACGTATTTCGGCACCTGGGACGGCGTCGAGACGGATTTGCAGCTGCTGGGCGACGGCAGCTGGGTGGTGCACCACGACCTGCTGACGGGGAGAGTCGTCGACACGGGATCGCCCCGCACCGTGAAGCAACTGACGGCCGACGACTGGCGCGCCGCCAGCATGAAGAACCGCGGCGCACCGACGGCGGAAACGCCGCCGTTCGTCAGCGATGTTGCCGACCTGGCGACGGCGTTCCCCGCTAAAACCCTGAATGCGGAAATCAAGGATGTCGTGTCGTCGTGCGCGCCCATCGCGACCCTGGTGGGGCAATTGCGTGCGAACATCAAGCATGGCAACTGGTTCTTGACGTCGGGCGTGCCGAATAACCTGGCTTGTGCGCGCCGCGCCGATCCGCAAGGCTACCTGGGCCTGCTCGTGTTTGACGCGCGCAATGCGCAGGCGGCCGGCGCGAACCGGGTCAGCCGCTATATCGCGAAAAATGCCCGCCCGCCCAAGCTCGACAAGCCGTGGCTGCAGCGCGTGCAGCAGCAGATCGGCATGCCCGCCGGCGTGCACGTGGATGCGCGCAGCCTGGATGCCAATCCGAATTTGCTGGCCGATGCGGCCAGCCTGAGCATGCCCGTCTTCGTGTACGCTGTCGATGGCGACTCGGCCCTGGCCGCGTCCTTGCTGCGCGCCCAGCAGCGCAGCCACCGCTGGCCCAGCGGCGTCATTCTTGACGGCAATCCCGAAACGTTTTGCGCGATGATGAAGTAATCACTTTTATTGACCGGGAGACCCTGCCATGACCTTGCCACAGACCGATCCTGCCGCCGCGCTTGCCCGTAGCGCCATCGGCGCCATGTTCTTTTCGCTGTTTGGCGGCGCCTGGGTCGCCGCCTGGTGCGTGCAGACGTATGGCGCGGATCCGTTGCGACTACTGCCGGTTGCCGGCATCACCGTCTTGCTGTTCATGCTGGCGTGGCGCCAGTTTCGCCGCCACCGCGCTGCGCATGCGGCGGCGGAACAGACACCGGAGGCCAAGCGCGCGGGCCGGCTGTTCAATATCGTGAACGCGGGGCAATGGATTGCCATCTTCATCGTTGGCAACGTCCTGAAAAACCTGGGCTTGCAGGCGTGGTTCATCCCCGCCGTCATTTTGATCGTGGGCCTGCATTTCTTTCCGCTGGCCTGGCTGTTCAAGGCGCGCCGCCACCTGGTGATCGGCATGGCCCTGTGCGTGTGGGCCATCGGCTATCCGCTCACCGTGCGCCACGGCCCCATTCATCCCGTCGGCTGCCTGGGTGCCGGCCTGATATTGTGGGTGGCGGCCCTCTCCGCCGTGCGCACCGGTTTTGCTGTGCAGCAAACGCGCGTCCCGTCCCAGAAATAAGCGTTGACGACGGCCCGTGCAGGGCCGTTTTTGCGTATTGTCCTGCCTGTTTTTTGCGCATTGCAGCATCGATAATGTTTGCATCAGGCGGCGTGCTGGCATATAAATGTAATCGATTACATTTATGTGAAAAACGCCATGCCGCCAGCCGTCCCGTCTTCTTTGCCGACAGAAACCGTCTCCATCAGCGCCGTTGCCGCGCATGCGGGGGTGTCGGTGGCCACCGTCTCGCGCGTGATGAACGAGCAGGCCGGGGTGCGGGCGCCCACGCGCGACAAGGTGCTCGCGTCCGTGGCGGCGCTCGGCTACCGCATGAACCATCTGGCGCGCAGCCTGCGCACGGCCGAGAGCCGCATGCTGCTAACCATGGTGCCGGACGTGGGCAACCCCTTCTATGCGCAGATCGTGCGCGGCATCGACACGGTGGCGCGCGAACACGGCTACTTTGTGCTGCTGTGCGACACGGGCGCCGATGCGGGCCGCGAGCGCTCGTATTTCGACTTGCTGCGCATGCACCGCGCCGATGGCGCCATCTGCCTCGATCCTGACACGGTGCAACATGCGCTGTCGCATGAATCCGTCAGCCTGCCGTGGGTGGCGTGCTGCGAATTCGACCCCGCCGTGGCCGTGCCCTATGTCGGCATCGACAACCACCGCGCCGCATCGGACGCCGTTGCGCATCTGCTGTCGCGCGGCCACACGCGTATCGGCCTGATCAATTCGGATGAACGTTACCTGTACGCGCGGCAACGCCAGCAAGGCTATCTGGACACCCTGGCGGCCGCCGGCTTGCCCGTGCAGCCGCAGTGGGTGCACACGGTGCAAAGCCTCGACTATGAAGCGGGCACGGCCGCCACTTTGCAGATGATGGCCCAGCCCGATGCGCCCACGGCCATCTTTGCCGTCTCCGACACCCTGGCCATCGGCGTGCTGAGCGCGCTGCGCCAGCTGGGCAAGCGCGTGCCTGAAGACGTGGCCGTCATCGGCTTCGACGATATCGCCATTGCCGCGCAGATCGCCCCGGGCCTGACCACCATCGCGCAACCGATGCGCGAGCTGGGCGAGACGGCGGCGCGATTATTACTCCTGCGTTTGGCGGATCCTGCTGCACAGGTACCTGGGGTGTTACTCAACCATAACTTGGTTTTACGAGGGAGTGCATAGTGAGCGTTGCCGTCGGTTTCGAGGGGGTCTGCAAGGATTTCGGCCCCGTGCGCGTCTTGCATGGCGTCAGTTTTACCTTGTCGCCGGGGCGCGTGTATGGCTTGCTGGGCGAAAATGGCGCCGGCAAGTCGACCCTGATGAAAATCCTCGCCGGCTACGAGAGCGTGAGCGAAGGGCAGTTGCTGATCGATGGCCAGCCCCGGCGCTTCGCCAGTTCGCGTGCGGCGGAGCTTGCTGGCATCGTGCTGATCCACCAGGAATTCAACCTGGCCGAGCACCTGACGGTGGCGCAAAACATGTTCCTGGGCCACGAAAAGACGCGCGGCTGGCTGCTGGACGAGGCCGCCATGCGCGAAGAAGCGTCGCGCTATTTGAAACAGGTAGGCCTGGAGGTGTCGCCCGACACAAAAATCCGCGACCTGATCGTGGCTGAAAAGCAGCTTGTGGAAATCGCCAAGGCCCTGTCGCGCCGCGCCCGCTTTTTGATCATGGATGAGCCGACTGCCACCCTGACGTCGTCCGAGACGCAGCGTCTGTTTGCCGTCATGGCGCAGCTGAAGGCGGACGGCGTCACCATCCTGTATATCTCGCACAAGCTCGATGAAGTGGAGCGCAACACGGACGAAGTCATCGTCATGCGCGACGGGCGTTTCGTCACGCGCGAACCGACTGCCAGCCTCACGCGCCAGCAAATGGCGAACCTGATGGTGGGACGCGAACTGTCCGACATGTTCCCCGCGAAAGTGCCGCTGGCGCCGGATGCCCCGATCCTGCTGAAGGTCGATGGCTTGAGCGTGCCCGGCTGGTCGACAGACCTGTCTTTCGAGGTGCGCGCGGGCGAAGTGCTGGGCTTTGCGGGCCTGGTGGGCGCGGGGCGCACGGAATCGTTCGAGGCACTGCTGGGCTTGCGCGCGCGCAGCGCGGGTTTGATCGAGATCAATGGTCAACCCGTGGACATCCGTACCCCCAAGCAGGCCATGCAGCACGGCATGACCTACCTGAGCGAAGACCGCAAGGGCAAGGGCTTGCACGTGAACCTGGGCTTGCGCGAAAACCTCACCATGATGACGATGGAGCGCTATGCGCGGCCGTGGCTCGATGTCAAGGCGGAGAAGCAGGCGCTGGCCAGGGCGGTCGAGGATTTCAATATCCGCACGGGCGACCTGGACAGCCGCGCGCGCATGCTGTCCGGCGGCAACCAGCAAAAGCTGGCGCTGGCGAAATACCTGCATTCGGACCCGCGTGTCGTCGTGCTCGATGAACCTAGCCGTGGCGTGGACGTGGGCGCCAAGCGCGACATTTACTTTTTGATCCACCGCCTGGCCGCCGAAGGGCGCGCCGTGATCGTGATTTCGTCCGAACTGATCGAATTGATCGGCCTGTGCCACCGCGTGGCGGTGATGCGCGCCGGCACCTTGCAAGCCACCCTGTCTGCTGACCACCTGACCGAAGAGGAGTTGATTGCCCATGCAACCGGCACGCACTGACACCACCGTTTCCCCCTTGCCAGCCGCCGTTGCCCGCTTCGGCGCGCGCATCAAGGGCTTTGGCCCCGTGCTGGGCTTGTTAGCTCTGTGCATCGCGGGCACCTTGCTCAATGGCGACTTCGCCACCCTGGATAACTTGATGAACGTGCTCACGCGCACGGCCTTCATCGGCATCATCGCCGTGGGCATGACTTTTGTCATCATTTCCGGCGGCATCGACCTGTCGGTGGGCTCCATGGCGGCCCTGATCGCCGGTTGCATGATTTATTTCATGAATGCGCTGGCGCAAGGGGCGGGTGGCAACCTGGCACCGATCACCATGCTGGTGCTGGGCATCGCCATGGCCTTGATCCTCGGTGCCGGCTTTGGCCTGATGCATGGCTTGCTCATCAGCAAGGGTAATATCGAACCGTTCATTGTTACGCTGGGCACGCTGGGCATCTTCCGTGCCGTGCTGACCTACCTGGCCGATGGCGGCGCGCTGACCCTGGACGCCACCCTGTCCGAGCTGTACAGCCCCGTCTACTACACGAGCGTGCTGGGCGCGCCGATACCGATCTGGATTTTCCTGTTCGTGGCGGCGGCCGGCGCCATCATTCTCAACCGCACCACCTTTGGCCGCCATGTGCAGGCGATTGGTTCCAACGAGCAAGTGGCGCGCTATGCGGCCATCAATGTCGACAGAGTCAAGATCGTCACCTACATGCTGCTGGGCGTGTGCGTGGGCATCGCCACCGTGCTGTACGTGCCGCGCCTGGGTTCGGCCACGCCGACCACGGGCTTGCTGTGGGAACTCGAAGCCATCGCCGCCGTCGTCGTGGGCGGCACGGCCCTGAAAGGCGGAGAGGGGCGCATCGTCGGCACCGTCATCGGCGCCATCCTCTTGTCCGTGATCAGCAATATCCTGAATTTGACCAGCATCATCAGTGTCTACCTGAATGCCGCAGTGCAAGGCGTGGTGATCATCGCCGTCGCCTTCCTGCAGCGAGGCCGCAAATAAAAACACAGCGGCGTTCTGAAAGGGCGGCCAACGGGCGCCCACAACCTTGGAGGAGAGCAGCATGAAGAGCTTTATACGGGTAGCAGGGATGGCAGTGCTGGTGATGCAGGCGTGGGCGCTGCCGATGGGGCCGGCGCAGGCGGCAGACAAGCTGGTCGTCGGCGTGGCCATCCCCACGGCCACGCACAGTTTTACCTCGGGCATCGTGTGGTGGGCGAACCAGGCCAAGGCGGAGCTGGAAAAAGCCCATCCGGGGCTGAAGATCATCGTCAAGACGGCCGCCACGGCGCCCGAGCAGGCCAACCAGCTGCAGGACATGTTGACGGTGAACAAGATCAACACCCTGGTGATCTTCCCCATCGAGTCGGCGTCCCTGACGCAGCCCGTGGCGCAAGTCAAAAACAAGGGTGTGTATGTCACCGTGGTCGACCGCGGCTTGACGAACACGCAGTCGCAGGATGCATACATTGCGGGCGACAACACGGCCTTCGGCAAGCTGCCAGCCGAGTATCTGGCGAAAAGCCTGAATGGCAAGGGCAATATCGTCGTGCTGCGCGGCATGCCGACCACCCTCGACAATGAGCGCTACGATGCGTTTTCTGCCGTCATGAAAGGCCATCCCGAAATCAAGGTGCTCGATGCCAAGTATGGCAACTGGAACCGCGACGATGCCTTCAAGGTCATGCAGGATTATCTGACCCGCTTCAAGCATATCGACGCCGTCTGGGCCGCCGATGACGACATGGCCATCGGCGTGCAAAAAGCCATCGCGCAAGCCAAGCGCACGGACATCAAGCAAGTGTTCGGCGGCGCCGGCGCGAAGGGCGCCGTGAAGAAGATCATGGACGGTTCCGACCCGCTGATCGTGGCCGACGTGTCGTACTCGCCCAAGTTCATGTACGACGCCATCAAGCTGACGACGGAAGCGCGCCTGAAAGGGGAAAAATTACCGGCCAACACCATCATCCCGTCGGTGCTGATCACGCGCGAGAACGCCAAGCAGTTCTACTTTCCGAACTCGCCTTTTTAAATTCTGGGGTCAGACCCCCTCGCCCGCTAGCAATGACCTTTGCGTTAGCGGCATTGTGGGTCTGACCCCGGCTTTATCTAACAGGATATTGACATGAAAACCATCCAGGGCCCGGCCATTTTCCTGGCCCAGTTTCTCGGCGATGCGCCGCCGTTCGATTCGCTCGAACACCTGGCGCAATGGGCGGCCGGCCTGGGCTACAAAGGCTTGCAGCTGCCCACGGCGCCGCGCTTGTTTGATCTGGAACAAGCGGCGGCCAGCCAGCAGTACTGTGACGACGTCAAGGCGCTTCTCGCGCGCCATGGCTTGCAGGTGACGGAATTGTCGACGCACTTGCAGGGCCAGCTGATCGCCGTGCATCCCGCCTATGACGCCCTGTTCGACGGTTTTGCGCCCGAGTACGTGCGGGGCGACAGCGCCGCCCGCACGGCCTGGGCCACGCAGCAGCTGCTGTGGGCGGCCACGGCCTCGCAGCGCCTGGGTTTGCAGGCGCACGTGACGTTTTCCGGCGCGCTGGCCTGGCCCTACTTGTATCCGTGGCCGCAGCGCCCCGCCGGCCTGGTGGAGACGGCATTCGCGGAACTGGCCAAGCGCTGGCTGCCCATCCTCGATGCGTTCGATGCGGCCGGCGTGGACCTTTGCTATGAACTGCATCCGGGCGAGGATTTGCACGATGGCGTGACCTTCGAGCGCTTTCTGGCCGCCGTCAACGATCACCCGCGCGCCTCGATTTTGTACGACCCCAGCCATTTCGTGCTGCAGCAGCTCGATTACCTGGCCTTCATCGATATTTATCATGCGCGCATCAAGGCCTTCCATGTCAAGGATGCGGAATTCCGTCCGAACGGGCGCCAGGGCGTGTATGGCGGCTATGGCGACTGGCAAGACCGCGCCGGGCGCTTCCGCTCGCTGGGTGACGGGCAGATCGACTTCAAGGCGATCTTTTCGAAGATGGCCCAGTACGATT
Organism: Janthinobacterium breve; assembly: GCF_051380895.1. NCBI lineage: Bacteria > Pseudomonadati > Pseudomonadota > Betaproteobacteria > Burkholderiales > Oxalobacteraceae > Janthinobacterium > Janthinobacterium breve. Next base: position 45,313 of record NZ_JBNYXY010000004.1, read on the forward strand.
TTCCCGGCTGGGCCGTGCTGGAGTGGGAATGCTGTTTGAAACATCCGGAAGATGGTGCCGCCGAAGGGGCGCGTTTCATCCGCGAGCACATCATCCATGTAGCCGAGCACGCGTTCGACGATTTCGCGGGCAGTGCGGTTGACCAGGATCAAATTCATCACTTGCTTGGCTTGACATAAGGAGACGATATGCAGCGACGCTTACGGTTGGGCATGGTAGGGGGCGGGCAGGGTGCGTTCATCGGCGCCGTGCACCGCATCGCGGCGCGCATCGATGACCAGTACGAGCTGGTGGCGGGCGCCCTGTCGTCCGACCCGGCGCGCGCACAGGCAAGCGGCGCCGCGCTGCACCTGGCGCCCGAGCGCAGCTATTGCGATTACCGCGCCATGGCGCAGGCAGAGGCTGCCAGGGCGGACGGCATCGAGGCGGTGGCCATCGTCACGCCGAATCACTTGCATGCGCCCGTCGCCACGGCGTTCCTGGAAGCGGGCATCCACGTGATTTGCGACAAGCCGCTGGGCATCTCGCTGGCAGAGGGCCAGGCGCTGGCGGCGCTGGCGCAACGCAAAAATCTGCTGTTTGCCCTCACGCATACCTACAGCGGCTACCCGCTGCTGCGCCATGCGAAAGCCATGGTCGAGGCGGGCGAGATCGGCGAGCTGCGCCTGGTGCAAGTGGAATACTCGCAGGATTGGCTGGCCGATGCGATCACGGCCGGTGGCATGAACGAGGGCAACTGGCATAACGATCCGCTCAAGGCGGGCCCCGGCGGCACTTTGTTGGACGTGGGCTTGCATGCGTATCACCTGGCGCAATTCGTCAGCGGACTCACGCCGCACGCCGTGCTGGCGGAACTGTCGACTTTTGTTCCGAATCGCACGCTGGACGACCACGTGCAGGTGATGTTGCGCTATGCGAATGGCGCCAAGGGCACCCTGTGGGCCAGCCAGGTGGCGACCGGTTGCGAAAACACGGTGCGCCTGCGCCTGTTCGGCAGCAAGGCGCAACTGGACTTTGACCAGGAACAGCCGAACCAACTGTGGGTCACGCCGCAGGGTGGCAACCGCCAGATGCTGCGCCCGGGGCGGGTCGACAGTGCTGCCGCGCGCCACGCCACGCGCGTGCCTGCCGGCCATCCGGAGGGTTATCTGGAAGCGTTTGCCCAGCTGTACCTGGATGCGGCCCTGGCCATCCGCGCCCTGCAAGCGGGCTTGCCCGTGCCCAAGGAAGCCAGCTGGCTGCCGACGGTGGCCGATGGCGTGGCGGGCCTGGCCTTTGCCGAAGCCGTGCTGCGCAGCCATGCGGCGGGCGGTCACTGGACCACGCTGGCGGACTGTTAAACTGGGCGCATGAGCGCGCCCCTGAGCATCACCACCTTTACTATCACTATCCTTCCGCAAGGCTGGCAATTCACGGCCGAGGCCGGCACCACCGTGCTGGCCGCCGCCGAGCTGGCCGGTATCCGCCTGCTCAGTTCCTGCCGCAACGGCACTTGTCGTACCTGCCTGTGCCACATGCCCGAAGGAAAGATACGCTACACGGTGGACTGGCCCGGCATCAGCCCCGATGAACGGCTCGATGGCTACATCCTGCCCTGCGTGGCCGTGGCGGAAAGTGATCTTACCGTGCAGGCGCGCGCCGTGCGCACGGGCACCTGAATCACGACGGCTTGCCGCCCTTGAGCCGCTGCAGCAGCGCGTCCACGCTGTCGCTCACGGGCAAGCCGTGGCGGCGCAGCAACTGTACGTGCAATACCAGATTTTCCAGCACCAGCTTGGCCGCCACGGCCAGCAGCGCCAGGTTGCGGTCTTCCGGGCTGAAACTTTCCATCGCATCGGCCATTTCGCACAGGTGATTGGCGATCAGCCCGCGCAATTCCTGCTCGTCGAAAGGCAGGTCGGCAAAATCGATGGGATCGGCCACTTCCACTTCCTGCATCAGCACCGCTAATTCTTCCGGGGTAATCGTCATGCCTGGCCTCCTTGTGTGCTTGCCGCTATTTTAGCGGTAACGCCATTGTATCGTCGGCAAAGCGGACTAGAATGAGTCCAGGCCGACGACGTCGAAGGCAGCATGGCGCACTTGCATTTTACCCAACAACTGGCACGTTTCATCGACGTCCCCACGGTGGAGGTGGCCGCGTTACGGCTGCGCGCCGCACTCGATGCCGCGTTTGCGCAGCAGCCGCGCCTGCGCGGCTACGTGCTCGACGAGCAGGGGGCATTGCGTCGCAACGTGGTGATCTTCATCGATGGCGCGCGCTGCCGCGAACGGCGCGTGCTTGACGACGCCTTGCAGCCCGACAGTCAGGTGTATATCTTGCAGGCACTTTCCGGAGGTTAATCATGGCACCAGGCATGGAACGAGGCATGGGACAACGCGCGTATCTCGGCACCCGCAAGGGCTTGTTCCAGTTCGATGTCGATGCGGCCGGCGCCTGGCAGCTGGCGCTGGTGCAGTTTGCCGGCGACCCCGTTTCCATGCTGCTGCACGATAGCCGCGACGGTACCCTGTACGCGGCCCTGAACCTGGGGCACTTCGGCGCCAAGCTGCACCGCCTGGACAGGGGCAGTGCCACATGGCAAGAAGTCGCCGTGCCCGCCTATCCCGTGAAACCCGAGGACAGCAGCGATACCATCGCCTGGACCCTGCAGCAGGTCTGGTCGCTGGCGGCCGGCGGCGCGGACCAGCCTGGCGTCTTGTGGGCGGGGACCCTGCCTGGTGGCCTGTTCCGTTCCGGCGACCGCGGCGACAGCTGGCAACTGGTCGAGTCCTTGTGGCACGTGCCGCAGCGGGCGCAGTGGTTTGGCGGCGGCTACGACGTGCCCGGCATCCACAGCATTTGCGTCGACCCGCGCGACAGCAGCAAGGTGCTGGTCGGCATTTCCTGCGGCGGCGTCTGGCAAACCAGCGATGGCGGCGCCAACTGGGCCTTGAGCGCGACGGGCATGCGGGCCGACTACATGCCGCCCGAACTCGATGAAAACGAAGCCGTGCAAGATCCGCACCGCATCGTGCGCAGTGCCGGCACGCCCGAGGCGCTGTGGTGCCAGCACCATAACGGCATCTGGCGTTCGCACGATGCAGGCTGGCATTGGCAGGAAGTGACCACGGCGCCGCTGTCGCATTTCGGCTTTGCCGTGGCCGTGCATCCGCGCGATGGCGACATAGCCTGGTTCGTGCCTGCACAGGCTGACGTGCTGCGCATTCCCCTTGACGGCGCGCTGGCCGTCACACGCACGCGCGACGGCGGCAAAACCTTCGACGTCTTGCGCGCGGGCTTGCCGCAGCAGCATTGCTACGACCTGGTGTACCGCCACGGGCTGGCGCTGGCCGACGACGGGCGCAGCCTGCTGATGGCCTCGACCACGGGCGGCGCCTGGTATTCTGGCGATGAGGGCGACCATTGGCAGACGCTGTCTGCCCATTTGCCGCCCGTTTATGCCGTCTGTTTTGCCACGCCGTAGTAGCACAGGAAGATATCGACGGCCAGTTCCGTCACTTCGCGCCGGCGTGCCGGCCCCAGCAGAGGCTCACCCAGGGTGATCTGCGGCCAGAAGGCAAAGGTCTTCAGTGGCGACATTAGCAGATGCGCCACTTCCAGCGTCTCGCCCGCCTTGATGCGGCCATCTTGCTGCGCCGCGCGGATCCAGATATTCAGGCCCGTTTCCTTTTCATTCAGACGCGCCACCATGGCTTGCGCCCGCTCGGGCGAGTGGATGGTTTCGCCAAAGACCACGCGCGCCAGGTCGATGAATGCCGCGTCGCATAGCAAGACCATTTTTTGCTCGACCAAGGCCAGCACCTGTGGGCGCAGCGGCTGGTCGGCAACATAGGGCACTGCTGGCTGGGCCACGCTGCTTTCCCACAGACGCTGCAGGATTTCCGCAAACAGCTCGTCCTTGCTGGGGAAATGGTTGTACACGGTGCGCTTGGAAACGGCAGCCGTGGCAGCGATCTTGTCCATGCTGGTCGCGTCAAAACCGTGCTCGCGAAACTCGGCGATGGCGGCATCGACGATGGCGACGCGCTTGCGGTCAGTGAGGCGTTGCGGTGCGGCCATGGCGGGAAATCTCTTTTGAAAACAATATTTTACACCTCTTGGTTTACTTTGCCAGAAATAGGAACTACACTGTGTAGTGTAATTTAATCCTTGTTAATTCTTTGCCGGGCCGCATATGCACTTGCACCGAGTCGCACGTCGTCTCTTCTTTCTGGGAGTCCTGATCATCATGAGTTCTTGCACCTTGCGCGCCGCGCCTGCCGCGCCGACTGAATCGCCACAACGCCACGAAGGCAAGTTCCGCAATCCCGTGCAGATGCACAAACTGGGTACGGCAGCAACGCTCAAGCTGATGTGGACATTTCTCTTCGATAAGCCCGACAGCACGGTGCCGGCTGCAGCCGTACCCGTGCAAGCCTTGAGCCAGGCGCAGTTGCTGGCCGCACCCGACAACAGCCTGTTTCGCCTAGGCCACTCGACCCTGCTGCTGAAACTGAACAATGAATTCTTCCTCACCGACCCCGTGTTTTCCGAGCGTGCCTCGCCCGTGCAATGGGCGGGACCGAAGCGTTTTCACCAGCCGCCCATCAGCATCGCCGACTTGCCGCCGATCAAGGCCGTGATCCTGTCGCACGACCATTACGACCACCTCGACCATGCCGCCGTGCTGCAACTGGCTGCCAAGACCGAGCACTTCGTCACGCCGCTGGGCGTGGGCGATACCCTGATTGAATGGGGCGTGCCGGCCGCCAAGGTGCAGCAATTCGACTGGTGGCAAGGCACCACGATTGCCGGCGTGAAACTGGTGGCGACGCCATCACAGCATTTTTCCGGACGCGGCTTGTTTGATGGCAATCAAACGCTGTGGGCGTCGTGGGTCATCGATGCGCCGGACGTGCGCGTGTTTTTCAGCGGCGACTCCGGCTATTTCGGCGGTTTCAAGCAGATCGGCGACAAGTACGGGCCGTTTGACGTGACCATGATCGAGACGGGCGCGTATGACAAGCTGTGGCCGGACGTGCACATGCAGCCGGAGGAAACCCTGCAAGCCCACCTGGACTTGCGCGGCAAGTGGCTGATGCCCGTGCATAACGGCACCTTTGACCTGGGCTTACATGCCTGGCATGAACCGTTCGACCGCATTACGGGGCTGGCGGCGAAGCAGGGCGTGAACCTGGCCACGCCGCAGATGGGCGAGGTGGTCGACCTGACGCAGCCGCAGAAGGGTAAAAAATGGTGGCTGGCGATGCTGGAAGAAGAGATGGTTCGGTAATTTACGCCGTCACGTCGATCAGGCGGCCCACGGTCTGGCCATAGCTGTTCAGCTGGGGCGTGCTTTTCGGCGCGGCGGGGGCCGCTTGCTGCGGCACGGCCACCTTGATCGCCTGGTTCAGCTGCGGCGCTTTGACGGCGGCCGGAGCCTCGGCCTCGGCTTGCTGGCTGCTGCGCTGCGTCTGGCTCAGCGATTCCTGTTCTCGCGCCAGCGACTGGCGGCTTTGCGCCAGCTGTTCGCTGTCGCGTTGCACCTGGTTCTGGCTTTGCTCGACGCGTCGCTGCGCCGTGGCCAGCGAGGCTTGCAGATTGTTGACGGACGTCAGCGTGACCACATTGTTCACCTTTGAAAGTATGTCCAGGCGTGCGCAGAAGGGGAAAGGTCAGGCCGGGTGGCGCGACATGTCTGCAGGTAATCTTTACCTGCATCAAGAGTAGGACAAATTCTCGCATAGTGCCAGCTAATTATGCTTTCTTGATAATTTTAGCATGCGCGCCCTGAGTTGCCAAACCGGTATGCCGAAGCTGGCGCCATACCCTTTAAAGTGAGTACACGCTGTCGCTTGCAGCCATTGTTAGTGTGCCATGGCCGCTGCCACACTGCGGACGTAGCAAAAATGGCCGCCATTAAAAGCGACTTTCCAGAGTATCAATATGTTGTTGTTTTTCTACCATTGCGGCGCACGGTAATGCGCGGTCTGCTTGGCGCTCTGGGCTATAATTGACGGTCAGAGTTGGTTTCTTTTGCCATACAGACAGGTAGTTAACACATGAATCTCAAGAGCCTCGCAATTGCCCTCGGCATGTCGAAAACGACAGTCAGCAGGGCGTTGAACGGCTATCCGGAAGTCAATTCCCGCACCCGTGAAATCGTCCTGGCCGCCGCCAAGAAAGTCGGCTACCGGCCCAACCCGCTGGCGCGCAGCCTGGCCGTCGGCCGCACCAATGTGCTGGGCATGATCTATCCCCTGCTGCCCAGCGACCTGGGCGACAGCGTCTTTCTTTCCGTGGTGAATGGCATGTCCGACGCCGTCGAGGCGTCGAAGATGAGCCTCATCATCGCCCCCGTGTCGCCGCAGAATGAACAGCCCTCGTATGAAACCATGGTGCGCGGGCGCCAGGTCGATGGCCTGGTGGTGGGCCGCACCAAGGTGGTCGATGAACGCATCGCCTACCTGACGAAGGTGGGCTTTCCCTTTGTCGCGAATGGCCGCACACGCATCGACGCGCCGTACGCATATTTTGACTACGACAACGATACGGGTATCGACTTGGCGGTGTCTTTCCTGGCTGCACACGGCCACCAGCGCATCGCGTTGTTGAGTGCGCCGCTGGATTTGCATTTCGCCTACGAGCGCAAGGAAAGCTTTATCCGCTGCATGGCGCAGGCGGGGTTGCCGCTGGATCCCCACTATTTGCTCGACAATACTTTCGACCGCCGCAGCGGCTACCAGGCCATGCAGCAATTGCTGGCCTGCTCGCCCCGTCCCACGGCCGTCATCGTCGATAATCACCTGTCCGGCGTGGGCGTGGTGCGCGCGCTGATGGATGCGGGCATCGAGATTGGCAAGGAAATCTCCGTCATTGTCTGGGGCAATGTGGAAGACACCTTGATTGGCATCAACGTCACCACCATAGCCCAGCCCGACCTGCGCCGCGCCGGCGCCAAGATGGTCGAGATGCTGCAATCCTTGCTGGCCGGTACGCCGCCGGAAAAGCTGCAGGAAATCTGGCAACCGGTGCTGTTGCCGGGAGCGACGGTGGGACGCTGCCCGGATTGATAAAAAAAGACGCAGAGCCGAGGCTCTGCGTTTTTCATTGCCCTACCGGTTTGCTAGGCCGCGTGTTTCGTTCCATCGGCCAGCACAGCCAGTAGTCTCGCTTTTTCCTGGCGGTAGGTGGCGACGGTCGCTTCCTTGACGTGGCCGAAGCCGCGGATTTTCTCGGGCAGCGAGGCCAGTTCCACGCAGGTAGCCAGGTTCTCCGCCGTCAGGTTGACTAGCAGGCCAGCCAGCAGTTCGCGGTAGTCGACGATCAGCGCGCGTTCCATCTTGCGTTCGGCCGTGTAACCGAAGACGTCAAACGCGCCGCCGCGCAAGCCCTTGGCTTTCGCCAACAGCTTGAAGGCACGCCACATCCAGGAACCGAACTCCGCTTTCACCAGATGCCCTTTCGCATCCTTTTTCGCGAACAGCGGCGGCGCCAGGTTGAATTTCACGGAGAAATTCCCTTCGAATTGCTGCTGCAATTGCTCCACGAAACGGCCATCTGTGTACAGGCGCGCCACTTCATACTCGTCCTTGTAGGCCAGCAATTTGAAATAGCTTTTCGCCACGGCCGTCGACAGCTTCTGGCTCAGTCCCAGAGTATTCTCGCGGTCGCGCACCTGTTTGACCAGGGTCAAATAACCGTCCGCATACGCAGCGTTCTGGTAGGCGGTGAGGAACTCCACGCGCTTCTTGATCACGCTATCGAGGCTTTGCGGCATTTGCACGATGATCGCTTGCGATGGCGTGGCGATCTGTGTCACTTTGCGCACGTCGACGGCGGCGCGACGGCCCCACAGGAAGCTCTTCTTGTTTGACTCGATGCCCACGCCATTGAGTTCGATGGCGCGCAGCAGCGCCGCTTCCGTCAACGGGATGCGACCCTTTTGCCAGGCATAGCCGAGCATGAACAGGTTGGCGGCGATCGAGTCGCCCATCAGCGCGGTCGCCAGTTTGGTCGCGTCGATGAAGTCGGCCGCGTCGGCGCCGCCCACGGATTCCTCGATCAGCTGGCGCACTTCCGCCGTTGGATATTGCCAGTCGGCATTTTGCGCGAACGTGCCCGGCGGTTGCTCATGCAGGTTGACGACGGCCAGGCTGCGGCCCGGGCGCATTTTCGACACGGCATCCTGCGCGCCGGCCGTCAGCATGTCGCACCCTAAAATCAGGTCCGCTTCGCCCGTGGCGATGCGCTGCGCGCGGATGTGGGCAGGCGACTTGGCGATTTTCACGTGCGAGGTGACGGAACCGTTCTTTTGCGACATGCCCGTCATGTCCAGCACGGAAGCGCCCTTGCCTTCCAGGTGGGCCGCCATGCCCATCAGGGCGCCCACGGTGATGACGCCCGTGCCGCCGATGCCATTGATCAGGATGTTGTACGGCGCGTCACAAGCGGGCAGGGTAGGTTCCGGTAGCGGGCCGAAGTTGTCCGTTTCGCCCGGCTTGCCGGCGCCCGTCTTGGTCTTCTTCAGGCTGCCGCCTTCGACGGTGACGAAGCTGGGGCAAAAGCCCTTGGCGCACGAATAATCCTTGTTGCACGAGGATTGGTCGATGGTGCGCTTGCGGCCAAATTCCGTTTCCTTCGGCAAGATCGACACGCAATTCGACTGCACGCCGCAGTCGCCGCAGCCTTCGCAGACGGCGTCGTTGATGACCATGCGTTTGGCAATGTCCGGATACTCGCCTTTCTTGCGACGCCGGCGTTTCTCTGCCGCGCAGGTCTGGTCGTAGATCAGCACGGACACGCCTTGCACCTCGCGCAATTCGCGCTGCACGGCATCCATGTCCTTGCGGTCGTGCAAGGTCAGGTGGGCGGGCAGGTTGCTGCGGTCGCTGTAGCGCGACAGATCCTCCGTGACCAGCGCGATGCGGGCGATGCCTTCGGCCGCCACTTGCTGCGCCATCATGGGCACGGTAATCAAGCCGTCCACGGGCTGGCCGCCCGTCATGGCGACGGCGTCGTTGTACAGAATTTTATAGGTGATGTTCACCTTGGCCGCCTGCGCGGCGCGGATGGCCAGGTAGCCCGAGTGGAAATACGTGCCGTCGCCCAGGTTCTGGAAGACGTGCGGCAGTGTGGAAAACGCGGCTTGACCGATCCACGGTGCGCCTTCGCCGCCCATGTGCGTGGTCAGCTTGTTCATTTCCGGGTAGATCGACGTCGCCATCACGTGGCAGCCGATGCCGGCCAGGGCCAGGCTGCCGTCGGGCACCTTGGTCGAGGTGTTGTGCGGGCAGCCGGAGCAGTAAAACGCGGGGCGAAATGGCGTATTCACGGCCTTTTTCAGGACGGCATCCTTGGCGTCGAGGAAACTCAGTCGTGCCTTGATCAGGTCGCAGGTGACGGGGTCGGAAATCAGGCGCGCGATGCGGCTGGCGATGACACGCGCTACTTGCGAGACGGAAAAATCCGCCTTCGACGTCAGCAGCCATTCGCCGCGCGGCGCCACCCATTCACCTTTTTCGTCGAACTTGCCGATGACTCTGGGGCGCACATCGTCGCGCCAGTTGTAGAGTTGTTCTTTCAACTGATATTCGACGATCTGCCGCTTCTCTTCTACCACGAGAATTTCATCGAGACCTTGCGCAAATTCACGCACGCTGTCCGGTTCCAGCGGCCACGGCATGGCCACCTTGAACAAACGCATGCCGACGTCGGCCGCCATCTGCTCGTCGATGCCCAGTTCTTCAAGCGCTTCCAGTACGTCCAGGTAGGACTTGCCGGAAGCGATGATGCCCAGCTTGGCGTTCGGGCTGTCGATGGTGGTGTGGTTGAGCTTGTTTTCGCGCGCGTAGGCCAGGGCCGCATAGATCTTGTAGTCCTGCATCAGCGCTTCCTGGTTGCGCGCCTGCTGGCCCAGCGGGATGCTCGACAGACGCGCGTTCAGGCCGCCTTCGGGCATGATGAAGTCTTGCGGAATCTTGACTTCCACGCGGAACGGGTCGGCATCGATGGAGGCCGACGATTCGACCGTGTCGGCCAGCGCCTTGAAGGCCACCGTGCAGCCGGAAAAGCGCGACATGGCCCAGCCGTGGATGCCCAGGTCCAGGTATTCCTGCACATTGCACGGGTACAAGACGGGAATCATCGAGGCGGAAAACAGATGGTCGGACTGGTGCGGCAGGGTCGACGAGTACGCGCCATGGTCGTCGCCGGCCACCAGCAGCACGCCGCCCAGTTTGGATGTGCCCGCATGGTTCATGTGCTTGAAGACATCGCCGCAGCGGTCCACGCCCGGGCCCTTGCCGTACCACATGGCGAAGACGCCGTCGTACTTGGCCGGGCCGATCAGGTCCACCTGCTGCGAACCCCAGACGGCCGTGGCCGCCAAGTCTTCGTTGACGCCGGGCACGAACTGCACGTGGTGCGCTTCCAGCTGCTTCTTGGCTTTCCACAGGTTTTCATCGAGGCCGCCCAGGGGCGAACCGCGGTAGCCGGAAATGAAGCCGGCCGTGTTCAATCCGGCGGCCTGGTCGCGCAGACGCTGCATCATGGGCAGGCGCACGAGGGCCTGGATGCCGGACAGGAAGATGGCGCCGGAAGTGGCCGTGTATTTGTCGTCGAGGCTGACGCTGGTCAAACGGGATGTGTCGGGGGGCGTAGATGGCGCGGCACCGGCGTTTCTAGCGAACGCTGCGGAGCCGTTTTCCGTGGTCACGGACATGGCTGTCTCCAAAAGGGTGTTTCAGATAGCGGCTGTACAAGGTCGCGCCCGGTAAGGCGCGCGCTGTGCAGACGGGATGGCCGCGTGTGGGCGGCACATAACTATTTTAAATTTAAAATAGTTAATGTGGTCAGTGTAGAACGGGGGGGCGGAAGGGGCAAATACGGTTTGGCGATGGGGGTATAAGAAAAAATGATATGGCGGGCCAGCCGCCATTTGGGGAGACGCGAGGACTCAGGGCTGGGTCCAGAAAACGGGACGGGGCCGTTGCGGGTGGGAGGCGGGCGTCGCTTCCGGCAAGAGCAGATTGGTCGATTTCAGGGCCAGTGCCAGGGCTTCTCCGGCATCGATTCTGTCCACCTTCGCCTTGTTGAACATCCCCTTGGATAAACGCAGATACACGGGCGCGCCGCCGGCCTGGATCTCCACGCTATACGGTTCTGTCGTGAACGAGATGTCGTACTTCCCGGGGACTAATTGCAAGGCAACGTAGCTCCTGTAGACGGCATTGTAAAAGGTGAAACTGGTTTTTTTCGGCAAGTGTGGCGCCTTCAGATCGTAAAGGCGCCCCACGTAGGCGTCGCTGCTGTGCTTGCTGCTGTTGTTGTAGTCGTTGAAGATGATCAGGTTGGCTTTCGTGCCCAGGGCCGTGCCGGGAGGGGCGATGGCGGAGTCAGCTTCCAGCGCCGTGCTGCGCAGCACGCCGGCGGCGTCGCCGAGCTGTGCCCGGTTTTCTGCCAGCACGGGAATGAGCGCCGTGGAGATCGCCTGCGCGCCCAAGCTCGGGCCCGTCTTTTCGTCATAGCGGTCGGAGAAGATGGAATTGGAGATATTCTGGATCGAGTGCCAGATCAACTTGTTGTCGAGGCGGTCAACGACGGCGATTTCGCTGCTCATGGTGAAGGAAAAAACGCAGGCGATGAAGCTGCAGCTCGACGTAGAAGTGACGTTCTCGATATGCCAGTTGACGAGGGCGGCATAGCGGCGTCCCGTCGGGCTGGCTGGCAATGCCTGCACGGTGGCCAGGGCGGAAGGCTGCTTCGCGCTCGACAGCGTGGGGATGAACGCCAGCTTTTGCGCGGGATCGGCGGCCGCTTCCATCAGGGCGCGGCAAGTCCAGCTATGCAGCATTGACGTATTATCTTTTGCTAAGACTTGACCGAACAGATTCTTGCCGGTGGCTGGCGTGCATTCTTCCGGCGACATGAAGACGACGACGTCGATATCCTCACTCTTGATAGGCTGCGTGACGTCGCGCAGCAGCAATTCGAAGGCGGGCATGGATTTTTCTGGTCCGCCGGCCATGGCGCTATGCCATGCGCCAAGGGCGCCCGTGCAGACAAACAGGAAAGACAAGAGAGGGCGAAGGTATGGCATAAGGCATTATTGCGAAATAGATAATGCGGTATGATATTTCTTTATGGAAATAATTGATAGTATTTTTGGTATGGCGATGCGCAGACGATGCTATGCGGACAGCACATGCGCCCCCACCCAACGCCCGCTGCCGCACAGCTCGGCGGCCACTTGCAGCACGAGGTTTTTTACGGCGTTGCCTGCATTCGTCAGGGGAATGTTCTTCGACGCGCACAGGGCCACTGTGCGCGACAGCACGGGGCTGTGGATGGCATAGCTGCGCATGACGCCGCTGTCCAGTTCGGCCAGCAGGGGCGCGGCCGGCAAGATGGTGGCGCCCATGCCGGCCAGGATGGCCGATTTCAGGATGGCGATCGAGTTGATCTCGATCACGTTTGCCGTCTCCAGGCCCAGTTCGCGCGCGCGGCTGTCGATGCGCGGCCGCACGCCATGCTGCAGGCCCGGCAGGATCAGGGTGGCGCTCAGTGCCTGCGGGAACGACACGGCATGGCCGGCGGGCGCGAATGGCGAATCGCTGCGGCAGATAAAACGCATCTCTTCTTCCACCAGCGGGCTGCAGGCAAACGGCGTGAGCTGGCCATCGTCGAACAGCACAGCCAGGTTGATGCGGCCCGATTTCAATTGTTCGTTCAGGTTACCCGTAATTTCTTCCGTCAGTTGCAGGGTGATTTCGGGGTAGCGCTCGCGCGCAGCCAGCAGCAAGGGCAGGGCCAGGGCGCCGGAGATGCTGTGCGGCAAGCCGAGGGTGACATTGCCGGACGGCCGCGTGGCGCTTTGCGTGACGGCCGAACGGGCGTCGGTCACCTGTTTCAGGATCGCTTGCGCGTGTTCGTAAAACACCTTGCCCGCGTCCGTGCTGAGCACGCCCTGGGCCGAGCGGTGCAGCAGCTGCACGCCCAGTTCTTCTTCCAGCTGGCGCAGCTGCTGCGTCAAGGCCGGCTGCGCCACATGCAGGATCAGAGCCGCGCGCGACAGCGAGCCGTGGTCGACGATGGCAACAAAGTAGCGTAATTGGCGCAGTTCCATGGGTCCCAAAGCGGTGCGTGCGCCATTGCCCGGCAAGGGTGCCGACAACAGCGCGGTGAGCGGAAAAAACAGGGTGTTGCGCCGCAGCGCCGAACGCGGCCAGCAGAATAACAATTTTGTTATACTCATTCTAGCGCCTTCGGTGCTCCAGACGCGTATTTGTGGGATGACAGCATGCTCAAGAAAGTTGATTCGTCTCAATTAAAAGTGGGCATGTACGTCCATGACCTCAGCTGCGACTGGATGACGCATCCGTTCGTGCGCAACCGTTTCCTGTTGCGCAGCGATGATGAAATCCGCAAGATCGTGCAGGCCGGCATCCATGACGTGGTGATCGACAGCGGCAAGGGCCTCGACGTGCAGGATGCGCCCACGGTGGCGCAGGCGCGGGCCGAGACGGAACGCGAACTGGTGCAGATCGCCACTCCGCCGCAGGTGGTTACGCGCGTGTCGCTGGGCATGGAACTGGCGCGCGCCACACAGGTGCGGCGGCAGGCATCGAGCCTGGTGCGCACGGTGATGGCTGATGTGCGCCTGGGCAAGGCCGTCGAGATCGACCGCGTGCAGCACACGGTGCAAGATATCACCGAATCGATCTTGCGCAATCCCGGCGCCCTCGTCGGCTTGTTGCGCATCAAGAACAAGGACGACTACACCTTCTTGCATTCCGTCAGCGTGTGCGCGCTGCTGGTGGCGTTTTGCCGCTCGCGGGGCGTCGATGGGGTCACCACGCACCAAGCCGGCCTGGGCGGCTTGCTGCATGACACGGGCAAGGCGCTGGTGCCCGACAGCGTGCTGAACAAACCCGGTCCCCTGACGCCGGAAGAATTTGCCCTGATCAAGCGCCATCCGCGCGATGGCTACGATATCCTGCGCCGCTCGCCCGAGGTGGGCGCCATTCCCCTCGACATCGCCCTGCACCACCATGAGCGGCGCGACGGCAGCGGCTACCCGGACCAGCTGGCCGGTGACGCCATCAGCGAGCTGGCGCAGATGGCCGCCATCGTCGACGTGTATGACGCGCTGACGTCCGACCGCAGCTATCACAAGGGCATCGCCGCCGCCGAAGCCTTGCGCAAGATTTATGAGTGGAGCAAATTCCATTTCAATCCCGTGTTTGCGCAGGATTTCATGCGCTGCGTGGGGATCTATCCGGTCGGCACCATGGTGATGCTGGAATCGGGCCGCCTGGCCGTCGTCATCGAGGCGCACGAGAGCAATCTGCTGGCGCCGAAGGTGAATGTGTTTTTCAGTACGAAGAGCAATGCCTACATCAAGCCCGAGACAGTCGACCTGTCGCGCGGCTTTGGTTTTGGCGGCGGCGACAAGATCGTCGGCCATGAGTCGGCTGCCAAGTGGCAGGTCGATCCCATGCGCTTTCTTTCCCTCGCGGACGCCTAGAAAAATTCCGCAGTATCGTTCGAGGCGATAGTCGTTAACAGGCCCTTGGCGACCAGCTCGTCATAGTGGCAAGCCAGGTTGCGGCCATGGCTTTTCGCGTAGTACAGGGCCTGGTCGGCGCGGCCGAGAATGATGACGGGCGCCTCGTAGGCGTTGATGCTGACGAAGCCCACGCTGACGGTGACTCTGCCCACTTGCGGGAAGTTATGCGTTTCGACATTGGTGCGGAAGCGGTCGATGATTTTCTGCGCATTTTCCAGGGTGATCGAGCGCAGCAGCACGACGAATTCCTCGCCGCCGAAGCGGAAGATGCGGTCTTGCGAGCGGAACGACGATTGCAGCTGGTTGGCGATCAGGATCAGCACTTCATCGCCATACAGGTGGCCAAATTTATCGTTGACCAGTTTGAAATGATCGACGTCGATCACGGCCAGCCATTGCCGTTCCGTGTCCGTATGGTGGCGCCGTTCTTCATCGACGGGTAGCGGCTTCTCCGCTTCCGGTTCGCCGCGGCTTTGCAGGATTTTCGCCAGCTGGTCGTCGAAGGTCTTGCGATTCAACAAGCCGGTGAGCGAATCGCGTTCGCTGTAGTCGAGCAGGTTCTGGAAATTGCGGTACACGCTGACGATGCCGCCGATTACCTGAATGGTGGCGCCCGTGTACGGCGTGGGGTTGGTGATTTCCAGGCAGGTGGTGACCTGGTCGCCGATCCAGATGGGCAGCCACAGCAGGTGGCGGCCGTCGGCGCACAGGGTATCGGCGCTCGCTTCATGGCGCGCGATGCAGGCGGCCAGCGCCGGATAGTCCGACAGCGGTTCACCCGGCAGCGCCGGGTCGGGATTGTCTTCCATGCGGGCCACGCTGCCCGCCACGATAATGGCCCGCGACCGCACGAACACCTGGCCACGCACGGTGGTCATTGCCAGCACACGGGTCTGCGACGCGGAAGCGAGCTCTTGAACTGCCGAGATCACGGAGATGTCGAGCATCGTATGGTCGCGGTGCCCGGTCATGTCCACCATGTGTTTCAGTAGGGAATCCATTGTCGATCTCTGGAAAGTAGTCACACAAGTGTCGTCATAGCAGCATTGCATCAAGCAAGAGCATGTTCGCGTCCGTCT
Source organism: Janthinobacterium breve (assembly GCF_051380895.1). Classification (NCBI taxonomy): domain Bacteria; kingdom Pseudomonadati; phylum Pseudomonadota; class Betaproteobacteria; order Burkholderiales; family Oxalobacteraceae; genus Janthinobacterium; species Janthinobacterium breve. The sequence continues at coordinate 60,944 of NZ_JBNYXY010000004.1, forward strand.
ACAAGAAGCCAAGATTTATTTGGTGGCATGACGCTCTTTACCGCAGGGCGAGAGGCCTTTCCAAAGAAGAGCTAAGCAGGATAATGTCTTTTTGCCTAATAGGCAATTAACGTATGCAATATTTCATGTAAATACATGAGATTCATGCACTGCGTTGCAAAAAACTTGCGTTGACGAAGGCTTTCAATCCTGATCGCAACATTTGTTTGCATCAGCCGTCATTTCAACAAGGTTTGATAATTTCCATGTGGAAACTTGTGGCGCGTCAATTTGCCAAAATATGGACGCTTTATAGTCAATGCAATGGCGCAGAAATTTACGGCAGGAAACATATTAGCAGGAATGGGCAATGTTTCACACCCGATTGCGCCAGGGACTTGTGATTCACTTTTGGGAGCTTGTCATGCATACCTTCCTGTCGGCAGTACAGCAGTTTGTCAAGGATGAGGATGGCATTACGGCAATCGAATACGGCTTGATTGCGGCCTTGATGGCTACCGCCATCACGGCCGGTTTCTTGCTGATCAAGACCAACTTGCTGGCCGTCCTCACCGACATTTCGTCGAACCTGGTGTTGACGCCCTAAGCGGGTACCCGCCGCTGGCCGGCCGGTGGCGGGTTTTTTCGGGAGGTGTGCCATGCCTGCAACTGCCTTGTGCGACCTGCTGTTGTTGTGCTTTGTGACGGGGGCTGCCGTCAGTGATTTGATATGCCGCAAGATACCGAATGGTTTGGTGCTGTCCGGCATGCTGGCCGCGCTGGCCTTGCACCTGTGGCTGTGGCCGCAAAGCGTGCCGTCGTTGTGGCTGGGCGGCATGGCGACGGGCTTCTTCTTGTTTTTGCCTTTATACGTGCTGCGCGGCATGGCCGCCGGCGACGTCAAGCTGATCGCCATGGTGGGCGCCTTTGCCGGTCCCTGGCCCGTGCTGCAGATCTGTTTCGCCACCTTTGTGCTGGGCGGCCTGATGGCCGTGCTGATGATCACGTACCAGGGCAAGTGGCGCGCCTGCCTGGGCAATCTGCGCCAGCTGCTGTGGCCAATGATTGCGCGCATGGCCGGCATCCCGCTGGCGCCCGCCGCACTGGGCAGCGGCGCCAGCGTGGGCAACATGCCGTACGGACTGGCCATTGCCCTGGGCTGCCTGGTGGTGCAAGGGCGGCATTATTTCTGATTGTTATTCATTGCTCTGAATCAATGGGCGCCAGTCCCCGCTGGCTAGAATGAATTCTGTTCAATGCAGTCTTAACCGGCTTGGAGACACAGGATGACCGAGGTCGACTATTCCATGAGCACCGAGAGTACGCCGCGCCCCGCCGACGCGAACCTGATGCCGCCCTTGCCGCCGCAGCCAAAGAGCTTGCGCGAAACGGGCCTGGAGCGGCCGCTGGTGGTCGAACTGATCGCCAAGCTGATGTTTGTGGGCGGCAAGACGCACCTGTCCGCACTGACGACGCGCTTGCGCCTGTCGATCAATGTCTTGCGTGAAGTACTCGATTTCATGGTGGCCGAGCAGATGGCCGAAGTGGCCTGGCGCGGCGAATCCGATATCGACGTGCAATACCAGCTGACGGGTGCCGGCAAGCAGCGTGCCAGCGCCTTCCTCGAGCGCTGCGCGTATATCGGCGCCGCCCCCGTCACCCTGGAAGCGTACCGTGCCATGGTGGCGCGCCAGTCGTGGCTGGCGCAGGAACAGCGCGTGGGCAGCGATGACCTGGCCGCCGTGCTGGGCAGTGCCCATGCGGGACCGGGCATGCTCGATGTGGTGGGTGCTGCCCTGCATTCGGGGCGCTCGCTGCTGCTGTACGGTCCGCCCGGCAGCGGCAAGTCGACCCTGGCGCTGCAACTGGGCCAATTGCTGCACGGGCTGGTCGCCGTGCCGTACGCCATCGTTGTCGGCCAGGACATCATTCAATTGTACGATCCTGCCCAGCACCTGCCGCCCGCGCCGCAGCATGTCAGCCATGCGCGCCAGGCGCTGGAGCGGCGCAGCACCGACATCCGCTGGGTGCTGTGCCAGCGTCCCGTGATCCATGTGGGCGCCGAGCTCGACGCTGGCATGCTGGAGCTGCGCCATGACGCCAGCGGCGGCTGCTACCAGGCACCGCCCCATGTGCGGGCCAATAACGGCATGCTGATCATCGACGACCTGGGCCGCCAGCGTCTGGGCGCGCAAGAGCTGCTGACGCGGCTGATGCAGCCGCTGGCGCGCGGCAGCGACCAGCTGGGCTTGCCCGGCGGCGTGCAGATCAGCGTGCCGTTCGACAGCGCCCTGGTGCTGGCCACGAATGTGCCGCCGGGCGAGTTGTTCGATCCTGCCTTGCTGCGCCGCATCGGCTACAAGGTGCAGGTGGGGCCGCTGGCCGAGAGCGCCTATCGCGCCCTGTTCCGCCAGCAATGCCGCCTGGCCGGCATGGCCATCGATGAACTGGCCGTGAACCACCTGCTGCAGCTGCATGGCGCGCAGGGACGGCCCTTGCTGGCCAGCTATCCGCAGGAATTGCTGACGCGCATAGGCGACTTTGCCGGTTTTGCCGGCTGTGAAGCGCGCCTGACGGTGGCCGCCCTGGAGCAGGCCTGGAACAGCCTGTTTGCCAGCTGCGACATGCCGGCCGCCAGCCTGTGCGAGCGCATCGCATGAAAAACCGGCGCGCCCTGCTGATGATGGCCCTGGCGGTGGTGCTGGGCCTGCTGGCCGTGTTGCTGGCCTCGCACTGGCTGCTGCGCCAGACGCCGGCTGGCAAGGGCAAGATCGTCGTCGCCGCCAGCGATGTCAACCTGGGCCAGCGCCTGACGCCCGAGATGCTGCGCCTGGCTGTATGGCCGGCGGAAAGCTTGCCGCAAGGCGCGCTGCAAGACCCGGCGACACTGGCAGGACGGGTGCTGAAAACCAGCGTGCTGCGCGGCGAGCCGCTGAGCGAAGCCAAGCTGGCGCCGGTGGGCACCCTGGGCGGCCTGTCGGCCCTGATCACGGAAGGGCGGCGCGCCATCACCGTGCGCGTCAACGATGTGATCGGCGTGGCCGGCTTCGCCTTGCCGGGCAACTATGTCGACATCATCGTGAGCACCCAGCAGGATGCCGGCGAGCGCGCGTTTCCGCAAAGCCGCAACATTTCCAAGATCGTCCTCGAACGCATCCTGGTGCTGGCTGTGGCGCAGGAAGTGGGGCGCGACGAGACCAAGCCGCGCGTGGTCAATGCGGTGACCCTGGAAGTGACGCCGGAACAGGCCGAAAACCTGGACCTGGCGCGCAGCGTGGGCAGCTTGTCGCTGGTGCTGCGCAACCAGGTGGACCCGCAGCCGGGCGTGACGGCGGGCGCGACCAAGCTGACCCTGCTGGGCGGACCGCACGAAGCCGAGCCCGCTCCCACCATCGCCGTGCCTGTGCCTGCCGCCGCGCCGCGCCCCGTGCGCGTGGCGAAGGCGCCGCTGGAGTCGCCGCGCCAGTGCAGCGGTGTCATCGACGGGACGCGCCAGTCGCGTGAATGTTTTTAGCCTTGTTACCTAGCTCAACCATGGACACGCTCATGAACCGCGCCCTGCTGACACTGTGCTGCCTGCTGTTGCCGCTTGCCGGCGCGGCGGCCGATCCTGGCCCGCGCTGCGGCGGAGAAGCGGCTACACCCGGCAACTTGCAGCTGCAGGTGGGCAAGTCGAGCATGCTGCGCCTGCCCGAGGCAGTGCTGGCCCGCAGCGTCGGCAATCCGGCCGTGCTGCAAGCCATGCTGGTGGCGCCCGACACCCTGTACGTGGTGGGCGTCGATGTGGGCAGCACGAATATGATCATCCAGGGACGCAGCGGCGTGTGCAGCGTGGTGAACGTCAGCGTCAGCATGGACCCGGCCGGCTTGCAAGCGACCCTGGCGGCCCTGATGCCGGAAGAAAAGGCCATCCGCGTGACGGCCGTGGCCGATACCCTGGTGCTGTCGGGCACGGTGCAGGATGCGGGCGCCGTGCTGCGCGCCGTCGAGCTGGCACACGCCTATGTGCGGCGCGCAACGCCGCCGCTGGCGCTGCCGAAGCCCGCCGATGGCGCTGCCTTGCCGGTGGTGGCCACGGTGCCCGGTGGCGGCGCGGGTGGCGCGAACAGCCGCGTCATCAATATGCTCGACGTCAGTGCGCCGCAGCAAGTGATGCTGGCCGTGCAGATTGCCGAAGTGTCGAAGTCCCTGCTGGAGCGTCTGGAAGTGGGCGCCACTCTGCGTTTTGCGTCCGGCAGCTGGGCTACCACCTTGCTGTCGAATTTCCTCAGCGGCACGGCCAACGGCTTGCTCGACGTGCGCAAGTCGAATGGCCAGCAGCTGACCATCGAGGCGCAGAAACAGGATGGCCTGGTGCGCATCCTGGCCGAGCCGACGGTGATGGCGATCAGCGGGCAGGAAGGCAGTTTTTTGGCCGGCGGCAAGATCTTCATTCCCGTCGGCCAGGACAACAACAAGATCACGCTGGAAGAGCGCGAATATGGCGTCGGCCTGCGCTTCACGCCCACCGTGCTGTCGGGCGGGCGCATCAATTTGAAGGTGGCGCCGGAAGTGTCGGAACTGTCGCGCGAGGGCGTGGGCATTTCCGCCGCCGGTGTCAGCGGCCGCTCGATCCTGCCTGTCATCACCACGCGGCGCGCCTCGACCACGGTGCAGCTGTACGACGGCCAGAGCTACGCCATCGGCGGCTTGATCAAGAACAACCAGGTGAGCAATATCGCGGGCGTGCCCTGGCTCAGCGAAGTACCGATCCTCGGCGCGTTGTTTCGCAGCACGGATTTCCAGCATGACCGCACGGAATTGCTGTTCGTCATTACCGCGCACCTGGTGAAACCCTTGCCGGCCGACGCCGTGCTGCCGACGGCGCAGCTGGCGCCCCCTTCGCGCACGGACTTGATGTTGGGCGGCAAGATGGAAGGGACGCTGGCGCCGCCGCCCGTGCCGACACTGCGCGCGGTCTATGGTTTCGAGCTGAAATGAGACGGGGAGAGATGCCATGCCGAACTCGCTTTTGATGTCGCTGCGGCGCCTGGCGGCGCTGCTGCTGGCACTGCAGCTGGCCGCCTGCGCGCACGGCAGCACGCCGCAGCTGGACCGGCGTTTCGGCGACGCCGTGCGCCTGGCCATGGCGCAGCAGGTGCGCGATCCGGCCAGCGCCGGCAATCGCACGCCGGCCGATGGCCTCGATGGCCCCAGCGCGCACGCCGTCATGCAGCGCTACCGTGCCTCGTTTGCCGAACCGAATGGCCAGGCGCCGCAGCCCGTGCAATTCATGCTGGGAGGCGGCAATGGCAAATAGACGCCGGCGCCAGCGCGGGGCGATGCTGATCGCTTTTTCCATCCTGCTCATCGTGGTGCTGGGCTTTATCGGCCTGGCGCTCGATGTGGGGCAGGTCATCGGCCGCAAGACGGAATTGCAGAACCTGGCCGACAACGCGGCGCTGGCGGCGGCATCCGAACTGGTTGGTACGCCCGAGGGCCTGCTGGCTGCCGTGACGAAAGCCAAGAGCAGTGCGGCCGACAGGAGCGCATGGCGGCGCCGCATGGAAGGCGCCGTCCTGTCGGACGCCAGCATCCGCTTCGCCAGCGAACCCGACGCGCCCGCCAGCGCGTGGCATGCTGCGGGTGCCGTGCCCGATCCTGCCACGGCGCTGTTCGTGCGCGTCGATACGCAGGCCAATGACCCATCGCTGGGGCGGGTGGCGACGGCGTTCCTGGGCGCCTGGTCGCCGGCGCTGCGCACCTTGGACACGGGCGCGCGCGCGGTGGCGGGACGGTCCAGCTTGCACCTGACCCCGCTGGCTATCTGCGCGCTGTCGGGCAGTGCCGCCAGCCCGCGTAAGAATGCGGCCCTGCTGCCGGCCGTCGAGCTGCTGGAATATGGCTTTCGCCGCGGCGTGGCGTACAACTTGTTGAAGCTCAATCCGCATGGTCCTGCAGCCGAACATTTCGTGCTCAATCCGCTGGGCCGGCCGGGCATGCTGGGATCGTCGTTGCAGGTCAGCGAGTCGAGCGTGCTGCCGTTTGTCTGCAGCGGCACGGTGTTGTACCCGCGCATCGGCAGTGCGTCGGTGCACGTGCACCGGCCCTTTCCCGCCGCGCTGTGGCCGGCCTTCAACGCGCGCTTCAACCAGCATGCGGGCAGCGGCTGCCATCCCGTCACGGCGCCGCCCGACACGAATATCCGCGCGTATCCGAATACGGCGGCGAACTGGTGGATGACAAATACGCCCGACGCACCCAGCGCCCTGAGCACGGGCAATCCGCTGCTGTCCGTGGCCGATCCGGAATCGAACGCCACGCCGCCTGCGCTCGGCAGCTATGGACCGCTATGGTCGTTTAGCAAGGCGGTCAGGTACAGCAGCGTGAAGCCGCCCGGCGGTTATTTACCGTTTGCCACCAGCGACTGGCCCAAGCTGTATCCGGCTAGCCCGGCCGCGCCGGCCGCCAAGTCCGGCTATCCTGCCACGTCGCCCTACCAGACGCTGGGATTCCAGACGGCGCCGACCGGCAACACGGGCGTGGCGCAGCGGCGTTTGCTGCATATTCCCCTGCTGGCTTGTCCGCTGCCGGCCGGCAGCGACGTGCTGGCGCAGGTGCGCGGCATCGGCCGCTTTTTCATGACGGCGCCGGCCAGCAATGGCGTATTGAGCGCCGAATTTGCCGGCCTGGCGAACGAGGGATCGCTGATGGGCCCGGCGGAGCTGCTGCAATGAAGCCGCTCCGCCGCACGCCACGTCGCCAGGGCGGTGTCGCCGCCATCGAGCTGGCCCTGATCCTGCTGTTTTTCATGGGCCTGTTGCCCTTCGTGCTGCTGTTCGGCCGTGCGCTGCTGGTGTACACGGCCCTGCAGAAAAGTACGCACGATGCGGCGCGCTACCTGGCGACCATGCCGCTGCCGCAGATGACAAACGGCGATGTGGCCACGCAGCACAGCGCGTTTGCGCGGCAAATGGTGCTCGATGCGATGGCGGAGACGGCGCCGCACATGAAGGCGTTCAGCGTCAGCCTCGATTGCGTGTATGCCGACGATGCCTATAACTGCGGCACATACGCCACGGCGCCGCTGCAGGTGCGCATCAAGGTGTCCGTGGACATGCCCGTCGATTTCCTGCCCGAGCTGACGCGCAAGTGGCTGCCGCAGCTGGCGCCGATCCCGCTGCGTGCCAACGCGACATTGCGCTATGTTAACTAAACTGCGCCGGCGCATTCAGCGCCAGCGCCAGGGCGGCGTCTTCGCTGTCGAGTTCGCCATGCTGGCGCTGCTATTCTTCCTCTTCCTGTTTGCCATGCTGGAAGTGGCGCGCGCCGTGTACGTGTGGAACATGGTGCATGAGATCACCCGGCGCGCCGCGCGCGCCGCCGCCGTCACCGATTTCAGCAATGCCGGCGCGCTGCAGGCCGTGCGCACGCACGCCGTGCTGCGCGCCGCGCCGGGCGCGCTGCCGCTGGGCGGCGGCATCAGCGACGCGTATGTGCGCATCGATTATCTGTCGCAGGCCGCTGGCGGCGCCGCGCTGGCGGCAGTGCCGGTGACGGTGATGCCAGGGTGTCCGCAACGCAACCGCATCAATTGCCTGGACGATCCGCATGGCGCCAGCTGCATCCGCTTCGTGCGCGCGCGCCTGTGCGTGCCCGGCGATGGCGCGCGCTGCGAGAGCATGCCGTACCGGCCCGTCCTGCCGCTGCTGGGGATGATGTTTCCCGCCGGCGCAGGGGCCGTGCGTTTGCCCAGCGGGGCCACCATGGCGGTGGCAGAGTCGCTGGGCTATCCGGACAATCCCGGTTTTTGTCCATGAGCGCCACTTGACGGCGCAGCCGAATGTGTTGACCTGAAAGAAGCGAGGAAATGCGATGAAAGCCCTGATGATTACCCGCGACGCCAGCTTGCACGATGAAATCGCGGCGCAGGGCGCGGCCCGCATGCCGGTGCTGCGCCTGCTGGAGCGGCGCAGCGGCCTGCGCGATGCCGTCGAGCGCATGCTGCCCGAAGCGCCCGAGCTGGTGATCGTCGACGCCAGCGGCCTTGACGCCGACGAGGCGGACTTGCTGGAACGGCTGGCGCGCCAGTATCCGCTGGCCGTGCTGATGCTGCTTACGCGCGGCCAGCAGCAGGATGTGCTGATCCGCGCCATGCGTGCCGGCATGCGCGAAGTGCTGCAGCTGCCGCTGGTGCACAAGGCCTTCCATGAAGCGATGGACCGCGTGGATATCCAGGCCGGCGTGACGCAGATGCGCGACGGCAAGGTCCTTGCCTTCATTTCCTGCAAGGGCGGCAGCGGCGCCACCTTCTTGTCGACGAATTTTTCCTACGCGCTGGCCAGCCTGGCCGGCTGCAAGGTGCTGCTGATCGACCTGCACGGCCAGTTCGGCGACGCCACCCTGTATGTCTCGGACCAGAAGCCGGCCATGACCCTGTCCGATATCTGCGCCCAGATCGCGCGCATGGATGGCGCCTTCCTCGCCTCGTGCCTGGTGCACGTGACGCCGAACTTCGGCGTGCTGGCGGCAGCCGACGACCCCGCGCACAAGGTCGACATGCAACCGGAACACATGGACCGCATCCTGGCCGTGGCGCGCCAGCACTACGACTACATCGTGCTCGACGTGGGGCGCCAGATCGATGCGCTGTCGCTGCGCGCGCTCGACAACGCCGACGCCATCTACCCGGTGCTGCAACTGGCCTTGCCCGATATCCGCGACGGGCGCCGCCTGCTCGACATTTTCCGCTCACTCGGCTATCCGGGCGAGCGCCTGCGCCTGATCGTCAACCGCTATGAAAAGGGCGGGCGCCTGCGCCTTGCGGACCTGGAACAGGCGCTGGGCGCGGAAGTGGTGCACACGGTGCCCAACGATTACGTCGCCGCCACGGACTCCGTCAACCAGGGCATCCCCCTGCTGCAGCTGTCGCGCACCAGCGCCGTGGCGCGCAGCCTGGCCGAGCTGGTGGAGCTGGTGACGGCGCGCCGCGTGACGGAAAGCCGCGGCCTGTTCGACCGTTTGTTCAGCCGCAGCGAAGCTTAGGACAGGGAGATATGTCAAGGCTCCCGCCGGGGGCCATCATGGGAGCCGAGATGACTTTACGCGAACGCCTGGCGGCGAATGAAATAGTGCGCCCCGCCAGCAATGGGCAAGGGGCGCTGGCGCTGCACGCCTACCAGGAGCTGAAAAAGACCATGCACCAGACGATACTCGACCGTATCGACCTGGAACGCCTGAAGCGCCTGACGGCCGAGCAGTTCAAGCACGAACTGGCGCTGCTGGTGCAGCGCGTCATCGAGGAAGAGCGCATCGTGCTGAACCAGCATGAACGGCATAGCCTGGTGCTCGACATCCAGCACGAGATGCTGGGCTTTGGCCCGCTGGAACCCTTGCTGGCCGATGCCAGCGTATCCGACATCCTGGTCAATACCTGCGACAAGGTGTATGTCGAGCGCGGCGGGCGCTTGCAGCTGACGGACGTGACGTTCCACGACAATGCGCACCTGATGAAGATCATCGAAAAGATCGTCTCGCGCGTGGGACGGCGCGTCGACGAATCGAGCCCGATGGTCGATGCGCGCCTGCCGGACGGCTCCAGGGTCAACGCCATCATTCCGCCGCTGGCCGTCGACGGCCCGATCCTGTCGATCCGCCGTTTTGCCGTGCAGCCGCTGACGATCGCCAACCTGCTCGACTACAAGAGCCTGACGCCGCCCATGGTGCAGGTGCTGCAGGCGCTGGGCCAGGCCAAGGTCAACATCCTGATTTCGGGCGGCACGGGCAGCGGCAAGACGACCCTGCTCAACGTGCTGTCCGGCTTCATTCCCGGCAGCGAGCGCATCGTCACCATCGAGGATGCGGCCGAACTGGCGCTGCGCCAGCCGCACGTGGTGCGCCTGGAAACGCGTCCGCCGAATATCGAGGGCAAGGGCGAAGTGAGCCAGCGTGCGCTGGTGCGCAATGCGCTGCGCATGCGGCCCGACCGCATCATCCTGGGCGAGGTGCGCGGCGCCGAGGCGCTCGACATGCTGCAGGCGATGAACACGGGCCATGAGGGTTCGCTGGCGACCATCCACTCGAACACGGCGAGGGATGCGCTGGCGCGGCTGGAAAACATGGTCGGCATGGCCAGCGTGAACCTGACGCCGCGCGCCACGCGCCAGCAGATTTGCTCGGCCGTGACAGTGGTGATGCAAGTGTCGCGCCTGACCGATGGCGCGCGCAAGCTGGTCAGCCTGCAGGAAGTGACGGGCATGGAAGGCGACATCATCGCCATGCATGAAATCTTCCGTTTCGAGCAGACGGGCGTGGATGCCGATGGCAAGGTGCAGGGCCACTTTTGCGCCACGGGCGTGCGGCCCCGTTTCACGGAACGCCTGCGCATGTTTGGCGCGCCCGTGCCCGACACGGTGTTCGACCCGGACCGCATCTACGAATAGAAGGGCGCATCATGGACCTGATCTTCTACGGCTTTGCCGTGTTGCTGTTCGCCGCCTGTATCCTGATGGTGGAAGGCGCCTGGCTGTGGTGGGCGGGCACGCATGGCGGCGCGGCGCGGCGCATCAACCGGCGCCTGCGGCTGATGGCGGCGCGCGGTGAGGCGGGCGGGGAGCGGGTCTCCATCCTCAAGCAGCGCCGCTATGCGCGTGCGCCCGGCCTGGAGCGTTTGCTGCGCCGCGCGCCGCAGGCGGCGCAGCTGGACCAGCTGCTGCTGCAATCGGGCTTGTCCTGGTCGGTGGCGCAATTCATCGGCGTCACTGCTGCCCTGCTGCTGGCGGCCTTGCTGCTGCTGGCGGTTTGGTCCATGCCTTTTCCCGGCGCCTTGCTGCTGTTGGCCAGCGCCGTGAGCGGACCGTGTTTGTTCGTGCTGCGCGCGCGCGCGGCGCGGCTGAAAAAGATCGAGGCGCAATTGCCGGAAGCGGCCGATTTCCTGGCCCGCGCGCTGCGCGCCGGCCATTCGTTTTCGAATGTGCTGCAGATGGTGGGCGATGAATTGAGCGAGCCGATCAGCGGCGAATTCAAGATGGCGCACGAAGAAATCAATTACGGTGTGCCGATGAACGAAGCGCTGCAAAACCTGGCCGCGCGCATTCCGCTGACGGACTTGCGCTACCTCGTCATCGCCGTGCTGGTGCAGCGCGAATCGGGGGGGAACCTGGCCGAAGTGCTGGTCAGCATCGCGCGCATCATCCGCGCCCGTTTGAAACTGCTGGGGCAGGTGCGCGTGCTGTCGGCCGAGGGACGCATGTCGGCCTGGGTGCTGGGACTGATGCCGGTGGTGATGATCGGCGTCATGGCGCTGGTCAATCCGCAATACATCCGCCTGCTGTGGACCGATCCCAGCGGCATCAAACTGCTGTGGTACGCGGCCGGCATGGTGGCACTGGGCGTGGTCTGGATGCGCAATGTGATACGGATCAGGATATAACAACAGGGGGTGGCATGAACGGTTCGCAACTGCTGTTTCTCGTGATTGTTTTCGCCGTGGTGGTGGCGCTGGCCCTGCTGGCGTGGCTGATCTTCTTTCCCGGCACCTTGCGCCAGCGCCTGTTTGGCGCCATGGCGCCGGCGGCCAGCGATGCGGTGGCCGACCATGGCTGGGTAGAGCGGGTGGCACGCGTGGCGCAGCCGTTCAGCAAGCTGTCGCTGCCGGAAGAGGGCTGGGAGCGTTCGCCGCTGCGCACGCGCTTCATGAACGCGGGCTGGCGGCAGGCGAGCGCGCCAGCCCTGTACTTTGCGGCGAAAACCGTGCTGGCCCTGCTGTTTCCCACCGTGCTGGGGCTGTATGCGGCCAGCGCCATGGCGGCACAGTTGCGCAGCGTGCTGCTGTTGCTGCTGTGCGTCAGCGCCACCATCGGCTATTACCTGCCGAACCTGGTGCTGGCCAGCACGGCCAAGCGGCGCCGGCGCGACATCTTCGAAAACATCCCCGATGCGCTCGACCTGCTGACCGTGTGCGTGGAGGCGGGCCTGAGCCTGGAGCGCGCGCTGGTGAAGGTGTCGGGCGAAATCCACATCAAAAGCGTGGTGCTGGCGCAGGAATTGCAACTGGTGCTGATGGAAATGCGCGCCGGCTTTTCCAAGGAAAAGGCGCTGCGCAACCTGGCCCTGCGCAGCGGCGTGGAAGATGTCGATACCCTCGTCGCCATGCTGATCCAATCGGAACGCTTCGGCACCAGCATGGGCGATTCGCTGCGCGTGCATTCGGAAAACCTGCGCAGCAAGCGCAGTCTGCTGGCCGAGGAGGCGGCGGCGAAGATCGCCCTGAAACTACTGTTCCCGCTGATCTTTTGCGTTTTTCCCACCCTGATGCTGGTGCTCATGGGGCCGGCCGTGATCGAAGTCTATCGCGTGCTCGTGCCGGCCATGGCCAGCCGCTGAAAGGAGTCACCATGCGCTTGACGCTCTCCCGCCTGGCCGCCGCCTGTGCCTGCCTGGGCCTGGCCGCCTGTACCACGCAATTGGCCCGTGCACCGGTGCCGGCGTGGCCTGACGCCGATGCCGCCTATGTGGCGGGGCGCCAGGCTTTCGAGCGGGGCGACCTGCCCGCCGCGCAGGCGGCCTATGAGCTGGCCCTGCGCCATGCGCCGCGCCACGTGAACGCGCGCAACGGCCTGGCCGTGCTGCACGCGCAGCGGGGCGAGCATGACGCGGCCATCGCCCAGTGGCAGGCGCTGACGCAGGAAACGGGCATGGCGCGGCCGCAGCCAGCCTATCTGTTCAGTAATCTCGGCCATGCCTATTATCTGAGCGGGCGCGATGCGCAAGCCTTGCCCGCGCTGGAACAGGCGTGTTTGCTCGATCCGCTCAATGCGCTGGCCTGGCAGCATCTGGCGCAGGTGCTGGAGCGCCTGGGACAGCACGAGCGCGCCGCCCTCATGCGGCGCCAGGCGGCCAGCTTGCAGGAACACGACTTGCGGCGCGACATGGCCTTGTTGCGCGGCGCGGCGCCGCCGCAGCTGGTGCCCGCGCCTGTTCCGGTGCAGGATGCGCCCGCCATGGCGCGCGTGGAGATCACGCAGAGCGATGGCATGGCCCAGCTGCGGCGCGTGCCCGTCGCCGCGCCGCTGCGGTCCGTGGCGGGGGCTGGTGCGCCGCATCCGCGCCTGGAAATTGTGAATGGTAACGGCGTGCCGGGCATGGCGGCCGCGCTGGCGCGCAGCCTGGCCGGCGCTCCCGTGCAAGTGGTGCGCCTGGCCAATGAAACCCGCTTCCAGGTAGCGCGCACGCGCGTCGAATACCGGCCCGCGCAAGAGCAGGCGGCGCGCCAGCTGGCCCGCCAGCTGGGGACGCAGGTGCAGACCCAGGCCGCCGACTGCCCTGCCAGCGAGCTGCGCCTGGTACTGGGGCGCGACCTGAGTGAGCCGGCCGTGTTGCACCGCTATTATTTGCAGCAATTGCAGCTGGCGCGCCAGGCGTTGGCCCGGCTCGGTTAGAACGCCTCTGCTGGCGCCGCGTGTCTGGAGCATGTCGCTTGCTATGTCGGCAGGCGCCGGCGCGTGAAGGCCAGGGCGGTCAGTCCCAGGCTCAGCAGGAACAGGCTTCCCGGCTCCGGCACGGCCAAGGGATCGATGACGACGATGTCGGTGCGCGTGGATTTGGAAAAGTTCAAGGTATAGCTGCCGGTGGGCATGGCGAAATTCGAGGTCAGGGAAAACAGCGCAAAGCCATTCGTGAAGGCGCGCCCGGTAGCGGGGTCATTCGTGCCGGCCGTCAAGTTCAGGCTGAAGGGGTCGAGGCTGCCGGCGCCATGGTTGCCGTTGATGTCGCTGCCATTGTTCGGGTTGCCGTCGGGGGCGAACTGGAAGATTACGCCATCGGCATTCGCGTTCGACAGGCAGCCGACGGGGCTGGCGCTGTTGCAGGAGATATTGAAGATATCCATGATCGACACGCTCGACTTGTCGCCCAAGGTCGTCACGCTGGTGCGCAGGTCGCGCCGTCCCATGAAGCTGAAGGTGATGAAGCCGGCGCTCGACAGGGTCAGGTTGACGGAACCGGTGAGCGTGTCGCCAGCCGTGGCCGTGGCGGCGCCGACGGTGTTGCGCTGTGCTTCCGCCACGGCTTGCACGCTGGCGCCGCCATTGAGCATGTTGCCGAAGGCGTGCGCATCGCCGCGCGCGAATTCCAGCGTGGTACTGGGACTGGGTGCGTAGCGGTTTTGCGGCAAGCCGCTGCAGCCGCCGCCCGAACACACTTGCAGCACGTCGGCGTTGGCGGCCGGTCCGGTATTGACGGCGCGCGGATTGACGGCTACGCCACCCTCGAAGAAGGCGCTGTCGCTGGCATTGCGGTTGGCGCCGGCCAGCGACAGCGCGCCAGCGCTGGTGGTGATGCGGAAATTGTTCAATTCATTGACGGCCAGGCCGTAGGCGCCGGCCTGCGCCTGGCCGCTGGCCAGCAGGCTTGCCGCCGCCAGTGCGCCCAGCCAACCCAGGGTCTTGCTTCGTGTGTGATCGACGTTCATCGCAGCCTCTTATCGTGGTCAGTCTCGGAAAATCCGGGGGACAAAGAATCCAGAATGACTTGCCTGGATTCATCTCGTAGACACAGATAAGCAGCTTGTGTGCCACACACAAAAAAGTAAATTGAATCAGGTACTTGCGCAAAGCGGGCTGAGCTGGATAGGGCGAAGTGTAAGAAAGGCCGACGCCGCTTGGCGGGCGGCGTCGGCCCGCCTCAGGTACCGCGGTGATAACCCAGGTGGCCACCCGAATTGCTTGCGCAACCGCAACCGATGCGCGCCACTTCCTCGCCTTCTGTCAATTTCCAGTTGGTAATGGTCGTGTGCTGCCAGTCGATGCCGCTTTTCTTGACAGGTTTTACCGTCAAGGTGCGTTCTTCCACATCCGTGTATTCCATCAGCTCCTCATCGTCGGCGATGTCGAAATGGCGGTGGATCAGGGAAATGCCGAAGCGGTCGAGCGCGCCATAGCGCTGCAGTACGTCGCGCAGTTCGCGAAAGCAGGCCAGATCCGCAGGCAGCAGCGGGTCGATGGCGGAAATATCGGCAACGGGTTGCCATTGCATGGCGTGGATGTTCAGGCTGTGCATGATAGGCTCCTGTGCCCCGTGATGAGTGGCCCAGGCTGCCAGAGGGGCGCCGGCACGCCTGGCGAAATACCCATCGTGGCCGTAAAGCTGGTGTGGCGCTTGCGCCAGATCAAAGGTGCGGCACATCGGCACATCGTATCTCGTCCGATAATTGCCCGGTAAAATAGGCCATGGCAAACAAAACCCCCACCTTCCCCGGCGCACGCACGGGCCGCGGCCAGGTCCTGGCCGTGCTGCTGTCGAACCGCGACCAGTCCGGCGCCGAACCCCTGCAAGGCCGCGTCTCCCTGGCCGCCATCGTCAAAGCGCTCAAACGCAAATACCACTGGCCCATCGAGACGCACAGCTTTCCCGCCAACACGCAGGATGGCCGCGCCAGCTGGGCGACCGTGTACAGCTTGCCGGAAAAGGTGATTGAGGCCGCGCTGGAGGCCGGCGGCCGGGAGTGGCTGGAGAGCCGGGGAGTTGTCGGGCGGAGGTGAGTTGCCGCCTTGCCTTATTCCAGCCGGAAGCCGACCTTCAGCGTGACCTGGAAGTGCGCCACCTTGCCATCGACGATGTGTCCCCGCGACTCGGTCACTTCATACCAGTCCATGTGCTTGACCGTGAGCGCCGCCTTGGCAACGGCATCGCGTATCGCCTGATCGCTGCTCTCGGTCGATGTGCCGACCAGTTCGATCAGTTTGTAAATGTGTGCGGACATGATATTTCCCCAGGTAGGCAAGCCAGACATCGGGAGCCTGCTTTGCGCAAGCACGTGCTCATCTTGCGCCTAAATGTGCTGGACGTCATTGCGCGGTGCAGCAATGCGTGCGCAAGCTTATCTGGACGGTGACGCGTGTTAATGGGCCTGGGAGTGTCCCGCAGGCAGGGGAAAAGAAAAAAGGGCTACCAGCCGAAACGGGTAACCCTTTGATTTTCTACTGAATTCTGGTGCCGACTGCCGGTTTCGAACTGGCCACCTGATGATTACAAATCAACTGCTCTACCAAATGAGCTAAGTCGGCAAAAACTGCGCGTTGCGAATTATACGCTATTTAATGCGTGTCAGGGTCGGACGGCCGCCTTTTTTTGGTGGCTCGTCGTCGCCGGGCGTGGCGTTGTCGCGTTGTTCGGGGGAACTGGTCGGCACGGACGACAGGGCCGGGGCGCTGGAGACCGGGGCGAGCGCTGGCGGTGGCAGGTCGGCCGAGGCCGGGCTGTCCGTCGGTTGCGCGTCGGGGTCATCGTTGCCCAGCACGGGTTCGAAGGCCATGCCCTGGCCGTTTTCGTTGGCGTAGATGGCCATCACGTTGTCGACAGGCACGTAGATTTCGCGCGAGACGCCGCCAAAGCGGGCGTGGAAGCGGACGGCGTCGTTGTCCATCTTCAGGCCGCTGGTGGCGCCGAAGCTGATATTGAGCACGATTTCGCCCTTTTTCACGTATTCCATCGGTACCGTGGTGCGCGAATCGACTTTGACCGCGAGATAAGGCGTGTAGCCGCTGTCGGTGCACCATTCGTAGATGGCGCGCAGCATATAAGGTTTGGTTGAAATTTCAGACATGATAGGCACTGTGAGGCGGGAGCGCCCCCCTTCAAGCTTGAGGCGGGCGCACCGGTAGTTCAAAAGACTGGGACAGCGCAAAAACAACTTTTACACATGGCCCTGGATGTCCCGGCAAGCGTGGCTTGTCGGGCCTATCTTTTAGCGGCGCATCACTTTCTCGGATGGCGTCAGCGCTTCGATGTATGCAGGACGCGAGAAGATGCGTTCGGCGTACTTCATCAGCGGTGCAGCCGTCTTCGACAGTTCGATGCCGTAGTGGTCCAGGCGCCACAGCAGCGGCGCGACAGCCACGTCGAGCATCGAGAATTCGTCGCCCAGCATGTACTTGTTTTTCAGGAACAGCGGCGCCAGAGTCGTCAGGCGGTCGCGGATTTCCGCGCGTGCCTTGTCGTGGGCTTTGTCGTTGCTCTTGGCGCGTTCGCTTTCCAGCACGTGCACGTGCACGAACAGTTCTTTTTCGAAATTGAACAGCATCAGGCGCGCGCGGGCACGCATCAGCGGATCGGCCGGCATCAGTTGCGGATGCGGGAAGCGCTCATCGATGTACTCGTTGATGATGTTCGATTCATACAGGATCAGTTCGCGCTCGACCAGGATAGGTACCTGGCCGTACGGGTTCATGGTCGAAATATCTTCCGGTTTGTTGAACAGGTCGACGTCGCGCACTTCGAAGTCCATGCCTTTTTCAAACAGAACCAGGCGGCAGCGTTGCGAAAATGGGCAGGTTGTACCCGAATAGAGAACCATCATTTTTTATAGTTCCTTAGAAACAAAGGGGGTGAAGCCGCGAACGGCTCACCCCAGGTCGCTTGTCCACTCATGCGGACAACGCAGAAACAGGCATAAACCGGCCTATGGCCGGCGCCTCACTTATTTGACTTCCTTCCAGAACGACGCGTTAAGGCGCCATGCCAGCAGAGCAAATACCGACAGGAACAGCAGCACCCACACGCCCAGGCGTTTGCGTGTTTGCTGTGCCGGTTCGGCCATCCACTCCATGTAGCCGACCAGGTCGGCTACCGCATTGTCATACTCGATCTTGTTCAACGTGCCGGGCTTGACCTGCTCGAAGCCGGCAAATTTGTGGATCTTCTTGCTTGGCTCATGGGGATCTGTCTCTTCCACGAACTTGGCAGTCTGAACACCTTGCAATTCCCATAATACATGCGGCATGGCAACATTCGGCAAGACCATGTTGTTCCAGCCGGTCGGCCGAGTGTCGTCTTTATAGAACGTACGCAGGTAAGTATACAGGTAGTCGCCGCCTGTGCCAGCGGAAGATGATTTCGCGCGCGAAATTACCGACAAATCCGGCGGTACGACGCCAAAGAAGGCCTTGGCGTCCTGCGGTGCCAGGGCCGTGATCATCAGGTCGCCTACTTTATCGCCTGAGAACAACAGATTCTCCTTGATCTGGATTTCCGTCAAGCCCAGATCGCGCAGGCGGTTGTAGCGCATCGACACGGCGGCATGGCAATTCAGGCAATAATTGACGAACAATTTGGCGCCATGTTGCAGCGCTGCCATGTTGGTCTGGCGGTCAGGTGCCTTGTCCAGCGGAAAGCCGCCTTCGCTGGCGAGAGCCATGGCTGGCACGAAGGCCAGGATGGCGAGCAGTTTTTTTGCAATCTTCATATGATGTATGTCCTTTGAGCGTGGCGTGAGAGCGGCTTAGTGCGGGTGAAACGTCACACGCGACGGCACGGTCTTGAACTTGCCCATTGCACTCCACCATGGCATCAGCAGGAAAAAGCTGAAGTAAATCAGTGTGCACACTTGCGACACGAGGGTTTTCGTATCCGTTGGCGCCTGAGTACCGAGGTAGCCCAGGATCAGGAACGACAGGCCGAAGATGGCGTACACATATTTGTGCCAGCTCGGACGGTAGCGGATCGATTTCACGGGCGAATGGTCGAGCCATGGCAGGAAGGCCAGGATCACGACGGAACCGCCAAAGAACACCACGCCCCAGAATTTCGCGTCCAGCACTTGCGGCAGCATGCCGATGATGGCGACGATGGCGATGCCGGCGATGGCCGATTTGATCGTCGTCGACAGGCGCGACTTGAGCCAAATGAACACCACGTAGGCCGCCACGACACCCATCAGCACGTACATGAAGTCGGCCGTGGTGGCACGCAGCACCGAGTAGAACGGCGTGAAGTACCAGGTTGGCGCGATGTGCAGCGGGGTTTTCAGCGAATCGCCGGGCAGGAAATTGTTGTATTCCAGGAAGTAGCCGCCCATTTCCGGCGCGAAGAACACGACGGCGCTGAAAATGACGAGGAAGATCGACACGCCGAACAGGTCGTGCACGGTGTAGTAGGGATGCGATGGAATCGAATCGAGCGGGTGGCCGTCGGCGCCCAGGTTTTCCTTCACTTCGATGCCGTCCGGATTGCTTGAGCCCACTTCATGCAGGGCGATCAAGTGCGCTGCAACCAAGCCCAGCAGTACCAGCGGGATGGCGATCACGTGGAAGGCGAAGAAGCGGTTCAGGGTCGCGTCGGAGACAACGTAGTCGCCGCGGATCCACAGCGACAGGTCAGGGCCGATGAACGGGATGGCGCCAAACAGGTTGACGATCACTTGGGCGCCCCAGTACGACATCTGGCCCCATGGCAGCAGGTAGCCGAAGAACGCTTCGGCCATCAGGCACAGGAAGATGGCGAAACCGAACAGCCAGATCAGTTCACGTGGCTTGCGGTACGAGCCGTACAGCAGGGCGCGCGTCATGTGCAGGTAGACGATGATGAAGAAGGCCGAGGCGCCCGTCGAGTGCATGTAGCGCACCAGCCAGCCCCACGGTACTTCGCGCATGATGTACTCGACGGAATTGAAGGCCAGGGCCGCATCCGGTTTGTAGTGCATGGTCAGGAAGATGCCGGTGACGATCTGCAAGACCAGCACCAGCATGGCCAGCGAGCCGAAGATGTACCAGAAATTGAAGTTTTTCGGGGCGTAGTACTTGCCCCATTGGTCATTCCACAGCTTGGTCAGGGGAAAGCGGTCATCGACCCAGCCCAGCGCTTTTTCGGCAACGGGAGCGTCGGCCGGGAATTTTGTTTCTTTAAAAGCAGCCATGATCAAGCCTCGCCTTTCTCGTCTTTACCTATCAGCAATTTGGTGTCGCTCAGGTACATATGGCGCGGCACTTGCAGGTTGTCCGGCGCCGGCTTGTTCTTGAACACGCGGCCTGCCATGTCGAAGGTGGAGCCGTGGCAAGGGCACAGGAAGCCGCCTTCCCAGTCATCGGGTAGCGACGGTTGCGGGCCGGGAGTAAATTTCGAGGAAGGGGAGCAGCCCAGGTGGGTGCAGATGCCGACGGCGACGAGAATTTCAGGCTTGATCGAGCGCGCTTCATTCATGCAGTATTCAGGCGTGAATTCGGCGGGATTGCGTTGGGAATTGGCATCGGCGACTTTGCCATCGGTTTGTTTGAGCGACGCGATCATTTCCGGCGTGCGCTTGATGATCCAGACCGGCTTGCCGCGCCATTCGACGGTGCGCATTTCGCCGGGTTGCAAGGTGGTGATGTCTACTTCAACCGGCGCGCCAGCCGCTTTCGCGCGCTCCGACGGCTGGAAGGTGCTTACCAAGGCTCCCGCGGTTGCCAATCCAACTACACTGCCCGCCGCGCACGTGGCGACGAGCAAGCCGCGACGGCCTGAATCGACCTGCTTTTCGTTACTCATGCAAACCCCAATCAGTCAAAATGCGAATCTTTATTATGAGTGGCAGCCGCGAAAAACCCGTCGCCGAAGCTCTTTCCCACTGATTGCCGCAACCCGCATCTTTGCGCGGTAAAGTGGCAACATCCCTGCGGAACTTCGGCCAATGGCGCAGCCCGTGCCAGTTTCTTGTTGATTATCCGGAAGTGAAAAAGCCACTTCTGGCAACCGCAAATTATAAGTGAAGCAAACAACGAATAAAACAAAAACGTTGCTTGTACCATAATTTATATACTTTTGCAGGAGGTGGCTAGTTCTTTCGAACTAGATGCGCCCGGCTGTGCCCGAATTGGTCCTGACTACAACCACAAGTTGGTGGCACTGGGAATCAATAGTATGATTGGCATGTTTTTTATACCTATCCGAAGGAGAAATTCATGGCAATGATGAAGGAATTTAAAGAATTTGCAATGAAAGGCAACGTTGTCGACTTGGCAGTCGGTGTCATCATCGGCGGCGCCTTCGGCAAGATTGTCGATTCCCTGGTGCAAGACGTGATCATGCCGCCCGTCGGCCGTATTTTCGGCGGCCTCGATTTCGCCAATTACTATCTGCCCCTGAACGGCCAGGCCACGACGATGACCCTGGTGGAAGCGAAAAAGGCGGGCGCCGTGCTGGCCTACGGTAACTTTCTGACCATTTTGCTCAACTTTGTCATTCTTGCCTTCATCATTTTCCAGATGGTGCGCCTGATGAACAAGGCCCGCCGCAGCGAACCGGTCGCGCCAGCACCAGCGCCGGTCACGCCGGAAGACATCGTGCTGCTGCGTGAAATCCGCGACTCTCTGCAGAAGAACGGACAGAATAGCAACGATCTGGCAAAATAAGTCGTTCCGGCAATGGCCGGCTGACCTGGGCAGAGAACTGTATGCGACGATTCTGGTTATTGTTTGCGCAAACCGTGACCATCGCGTTGGCGCTGTACTTTGTGTACGGCGCGCTGCGCCCGGCCAGCCGGGTACAGCAGCTGGGCTCTGCTGCGAAGCCGGTGCCCGTGGTGGAAACGGCGTCGAGCAGCTTGGCGCCCGGTTCCTACCGCGACGCGGCGGCGCGCGCCATGCCCGCCGTCGTCAACATCCTCACCCTGCAAGTACCCAAGCGCGGCGCCCATCCGCTGGCGCGCGATCCCTTTTTTAAACGTTTCTTCGGCGACCGCGACCCGGACGGCGAGGATGACGAGGACTTGAAAAACAGCCTCGGTTCGGGCGTCATCGTCAGCCATGAAGGCTATGTTCTCACCAACAACCATGTGGTGGAAGGCGCCGACGAAATCGAAGTGGTGCTGACGGACGGGCGCAAGGCGCCCGCCAAGGTAGTGGGCCTGGACCCGGAAACGGACCTGGCCGTGATCAAGATCGACCTCGACAAGCTGCCCGTCATAGTGCTGGGTCAGTCGGAACTGGCGCGCGTGGGCGACGTGGTGCTGGCCATCGGCAACCCGTTCGGCGTGGGCCAGACGGTGACCATGGGCATCATCTCTGCCTTGGGCCGCAACAATCTTCACATCAACAGTTTTGAAAACTTCATCCAGACGGATGCGGCCATCAACTTCGGCAACTCGGGCGGCGCCTTGGTCGATACGCGCGGCAATCTGATCGGCATCAATACGGCGATTTACTCGCAAAGCGGCGGCTCCGTCGGCATCGGCTTTGCCATTCCCGTCTCGACGGCCAAGACGGTGATGGAAGCCATCATCAAGGATGGCCATGTGGTGCGCGGCTGGATCGGCGTGGAAACGCAGGACATCACGCCCGAGCTGGCGCAAAGCTTCGGCTTGCAGCGTACCAGCGGCGCCATCATCGCCGGCGTGGTGCGCAACGGCCCGGCCGACAAGGCGGGCATCGTGCCCGGCGACATCCTGCTGACGGTGGAAGGCAAGCCCGTGGGTGACACGACGGAAATGCTCAACCTGATCGCCCAACTGCCGCCTGGCGGAAAAGCTAAAATGACGGTGCTGCGCAAGAATCGCGAAGCGGCGCTCGACGTGATGGTGGGCAAGCGCCCCCTCCCGAAAGAGCTTTCCAAATAGTTGCTGATCGGAATTTGACACATGCATGTGCGCGATTTGACCCAATTTTTACGTGAACTGAGCGACAACAACAACCGTCCCTGGTTTGTCATGAACAAGCCCCGCTACGACATCCTGCGCGAAGAATTCCTCGCGCTGGTCACCAGTCTGATCGGTGAGCTGGGCAAGTTTGACCCGGCCGTGAAGTACTGCAATCCGAAGAAGGCCATGTTCCGCATCAACCGCGACGTGCGTTTTGCGCACGACAAGAGCCCGTATAAAACGCGTTTTTCGGCCGCCATCGCGCCGAACGACATGCGCCGTCCCAGCAAGGCGGGCGGCCCCACGTATTATCTGCAGATCGATGGTCAGGGCAACTTGCTGTTCGGCGCCGGCGAATACATGCCGCCACCAGGCCGCCTGAAGGCGCTGCGCGAACACATGGTCAACGACGCGCCAGGTTTTTCCAAAGTGCTGAAAAATAAGCGTTTGAAGGCCCGTTTCGGCACCATCCAGAACGAGGGCAAGTTGCAGCGCCCGCCCAAGGGTTTCGAGGCGGACGCCGAACATATCGAATTCATCAAGCTGAAGAGCTTTTTTGTCTGGACCGAAGTGCCGCTGCCCGTAAACGAACCGGAAAAACTGTTGTCGACCCTGGCGCAAGGCTTGCAGGATGCGTGGCCGCTGGTCGAGTGGATGCGCGGCGCGAAAGAGCCGGAGGAAGTCACCGAGTAATTGCTGAAGGAGCACATGATGGCACTGGAGCACGCAAGTTCAGGACAAGTGATCGAGGTGCTGCGCAGGGACGGCGACGACCTGTCGCAGTTTTCCGCCATCGCGCTGGCCAAGACGGACGAACTGGAATTGATCCGCATGTGCATGCCCAAGGGCAAGACCATGCCCGAGCATCATGTCCTCGGTGAAATCACCTTGCTGTGCCTGCAAGGGCAGGTAGCGGTGGATGCGCATGGCAAGGAGCATCTTCTGGGGCCGGGGCAGATGCTGTACTTGCACGGCGGCCAGGCGCATGCGCTGGCCGCGCGTGAAGACAGTCTGGTGCTGCTGACGATATTGATGGCCAAGGCGGGGCGCTAGGAACACCTAACCAAACCTACTGCGCGGCGCGGGTCGCGGCCTCCGATGCTCACTGACTCGGCGTCCCCGTGCATTCGCACAGTTCCGCTTCTCAGCCACAACTCACATCCGCTCGCTACGGTTTTGTTAGGCGTTATTACTCGTACACGTGGTTAAGCCGCCTCGGCGCGCGGATCGCGCGACAGCAGCTGCTGCACCATCAGGTGCGGCAAATCGCCGTCGAACAGCACGCCGGCTACCGCGTTGGTGATCGGCATGTCGACGCCCATGCGGAGCGCCAGTTCGCGCACGGCCTTGGCGCAGGGCACGCCTTCGGCCACGTGACCGAGTTCGGCCACGATGGTGGCCAGCGCCTTGCCTTGCGCCAGGCCCAGACCGACCCGGCGGTTGCGCGACAGGTCGCCGGTGCAGGTCAGGATCAAATCGCCCATGCCCGTCAAGCCCATGAACGTTTCCGTCTGGCCCCCCAGGGCCGTGCCCAGGCGCGTGATTTCCGCCAGGCCGCGCGTGATCAGTGCGGCGCGCGCATTCAAGCCCAGGCCCAGGCCATCGGCCACGCCGGTGGCAATGGCCAGCACGTTCTTGACGGCGCCACCCACTTCCACGCCCACCAGGTCTTCGCTCGCATACACGCGGATGGTGCCGCCATGCAAGGCCGAGACGACGGCG
Organism: Janthinobacterium breve; assembly: GCF_051380895.1. Taxonomy (NCBI): domain Bacteria; kingdom Pseudomonadati; phylum Pseudomonadota; class Betaproteobacteria; order Burkholderiales; family Oxalobacteraceae; genus Janthinobacterium; species Janthinobacterium breve. The sequence continues at coordinate 85,011 of NZ_JBNYXY010000004.1, forward strand.
CCGCGCAAGGCGGCGCTGTGCGAGGCGATGGTCAGCGCGCACGGCAGGCCGCGCGCCACTTCCTGCGCGAACGAGGGCCCGGACAGGGCGCCGCCGGGGATGTTGTCGCCCAGCACTTCCTGCACGATCTGGTGCGGCAGCAAGCCCGTGCCGCCTTCAAAGCCCTTGCATAGCCATACCAGCTTGCCGATGGCCTTGTCTTTCAGTTGCAGCAGCAGGGGCCGCAGGCCGGCCACGGGGCAGGCGGCGATCAGCAGGCCCCGTTCGCCACCGGCATGCGCGACGGCGGCGTCGAAATCGGCACTGATGCGCAGTTGCGGCGGCAAGGGGAAGCCCGGTAAATAGCTGTTTTCGCCGCTGGCGGCCATGGCGGCCATGGCGTCGCCGTTGCGGCCCCACAGCAGCACGTCGTGGCGGCCGGCCAGGGCCATGGCGACGGCCGTGCCCCAGGCGCCGGCGCCCAGTACGGTAATGCGGCGCGGGGCAGCTGTGGCGCTGGTATCGGGAGTGTTTTCAGGGGAAACTTGCATGCAACCTCAGTCTGGCAGGGGGAGGGGCACGGCGCGGCTGGCCGTTGCCCCGATGAATCTGGCGGTGCTTACAGGCCCCACACTTCACTGGTCTTGACGTAGCCGCTCTGGCCATCCTTGTGGCGCACCTTGACCCAGCCGGAGCTGGGTTGCTCGCTCATTTCCAGCAGCACGCCCTTGTCGACGAGGATGATGGGCGAGGCGGTGTCGTCGGGGCTGGCGCGAACCTTGAGGTTCGCGGCGCGCGCCACGACGTTGCGCTTGGCCGACAGGCCCTTGGCTTCGGTCCAGGCCATTTCGCCGCTGGCATCGCGGACCTTGACCCATTCGCCGTAGCTGAGCACGACTTCCAGCGGCATGCCGCGTGGCGCCACGTACAGCTTGCCGCCCTTGGCGGACGGCGCGTCGTACAGGATCACGGGGTTTGCTCCCACCGTTTTGAAATCGACGGCGTGGCTGGCGGCGGTGGCCAGCAGCAGCACGGCGCCGGCTATCCAGCGGAACTTGCTCAAGAGCGCACTTTTCAACATGATATTTTTTGAACCTTAACGAAACACGGCGGCCAGGCCGCCGTGTCAGGCCAGCCTTGACGGCCGGCGGGGTCTTGCAGAGCTTAGTGCGTTTCGCTGGCTGCTGGAGCTGCGGCAGCGGCGTCAGCAATAGCTTGCAGACGTTGTTGGTAGAACACTTCGAAGTTGATCTCGGCCAGGTGCACTGGCGGGAAGCCGGCACGGGTGATCACGTCGGCGATGTTGGCGCGCAGATAAGGGTAGATGATGTTCGGGCAGCCGATTCCCAGCAGCGGATCGAGTTGATCGGCAGGAATGTTGCGTGCTTCGAAGATACCAGCTTGCTTGCCTTCAACCAGGAAAGCGACTTTATCGCCGACTTTGGCGGTCACGGTGATGGTCACGGTGGCTTCGAAGATGCCGTCGGCCAGAGGCGCAGCGCCCACGTCCAGAGCGACTTCGATTGCTGGTGCTTCTTGTTCCAGGAAAATAGCTGGGGAATTTGGTTGTTCCAGCGACATGTCTTTCAGGTAGACGCGTTGGATTTGGAAGACTGGTTGCAGATTTTCGTCAGACATGGAACGCTTTCGTTGTAAAGGACAAGAACGGCACACCGTTCAAATATGGTGCTTGCGGTATGTAAACCGTGCCGGATAGGCACGGCCAGATCAGGTGCGAGGGCAATTGTATCAAAACAATACGACAAAAAACCAAGCAATTTCTCGAACCCGCTTTATATCAGGCTGCTGTGCCGTTTAACAAGGGGTCCAGCTTGCCAGCTTGATCGAGCGCATACAAATCGTCGAAACCGCCCACGTGGGTATCGCCCACATAGATTTGCGGCACCGTGCGGCGGCCCGTGCGTTCCATCATCTTGATGCGCTCTTCCGGGTCGAGGTCGACGCGGATCTTTTGCACGCTCACGCCCTTGGCTTCCAACAGGCGCTCGGCGCGCACGCAATACGGGCACACGGCGGTGCTATACACAATTACAGGTACGGTCATGATGATTCCTTCAATAAATGCTGGTTTACTTCGCCAGCGACAAGGTTTTCAATGGCAAACCTTGCTTTTTCCATTCGTCGAGGCCGGCTTCCAGGCTGGTGGCTTCCGCGAAACCGGCTTTGGTCAGCAGGCCGACGGCCGTTGCCGAACGCGAACCTTTCTGGCAAACCACTACAATGGGGCGCGTTTTGAATTTTTCCAGCTCGCCCAGGCGTTTTGCCAGTTCCGGCAGCGGAATATTTTTTGCGTCAGGCAAGTGCCCCGTGGCGAATTCTTCCGCGCTGCGCACGTCGACGATGATGGTCTTGCCGCGGTTGATCAATTGCGTGACTTCCAGCACGGTCGCGCGCTTGCCGCGCATCGACAGCAGTGGCCAGAGGAGGGCGCCGCCGGAAATAATGACGATGGCAAACAGAAAAATGTGGTCGATAATGAATTTCACGTAGGGTCCAATGGTTTAAGTCAATCCGCGCATTATAAAATAGAAGCTGGACGAGGTCTTTTTACGTTTTGCTTTTTTGATTTGAACCCCTTGAGAAGATAGAACTATGTACAAAATCGTTTTCATGCGTCACGGCGAGTCCACCTGGAACCTCGATAACCGCTTCACCGGCTGGACCGACGTCGATCTGACGGAAAAGGGCGTCAACGAAGCCAAGGCCGCCGGCCAGATCCTCAAGCAGGAAGGTTTTACGTTCGACGTGGCCTACACTTCCGTCCTGAAGCGCGCCATTCGCACCCTGTGGCTGGCGCTCGACGAGATGGACATGATGTATTTGCCAATCAAGAACGACTGGCGCTTGAACGAACGCCACTACGGCGCCCTGCAAGGCCTGGACAAGGGCGAGACGGCCGCCAAGTATGGCGACGAGCAAGTACTGGTGTGGCGCCGCAGCTACGACACGCCGCCGCCGCCGTTGGAAGCTGACGATGACCGCGCCTCGTTCAACGATCCGCGCTATGCCGGCTTGCCGAAAGCGTCGATTCCGCTGACCGAATGCCTGAAAGACACCGTGGCGCGCGTGATGCCGTCCTGGGACGAAGAAATCGCCCCGGCTATCCGCGCTGGCAAGAAAATCATCATTTCGGCCCACGGCAACAGCCTGCGCGCGCTGATCAAGATGCTAGACGGCATCAGCGACAGCGACATCGTCGGCTTGAACATTCCGAACGGCCAGCCGCTCGTGTATGAACTGGACGCCGACCTGAAACCGATTCGTCATTACTACCTGGGCGACCCGGCAGCGATTGCGGCAGCGCAAGCGGCCGTGGCGAACCAAGGGAAGGCCAAGTAACTTGTTGTCTTTCTTCCGCGGCACAGCGATCGCCCCCTCTGCTGAACGACCCCTGCCGGCGTGGCGCGCCGGCGCCATGCTGTGCGCAGCGCTGCTGTTGTCGAGCGGCGCCGTACAGGGTGCCAAGCCCACCGAACGCAGCAAGCAGAAAGCGGCCGCGGAAGCACAACGTGCTGGATTGCAACAAAAGCTGACGGCGCTCAAGCGCGACATCAGCCGCACGGAAAGCGCCAAGGATGACGCGGCCGATACCCTGGCCGAGTCGGAAGAGGCTATTTCCAACGCCAACCGCGCCTTGCGCGACCTGGCACAGGAGCAAAGCGCGACGGGCGTGAAACTCAATGCGCTGGGGCAAGAGCACCAGCAGTTGACGGCCACCGTCGAGAAACAAAAAGCGCAGCTGTCCAAATTGCTGCGTGAACAATATGTCGCCGGCAACGAAGACCGCATCAAGCTGCTCTTGTCGGGCGACAACCCGAACCGCATCAACCGCGACTTGCAACTGATGGCCTATGTGTCGCAGGCGCAGGCGCGCCTGCTTGACGCCTTGCGCGTCAACTTGCTGGCGGTGGAGAAAAACCAGGCGGACGTGCAGAACGCCAAGGATGAACTGGAAGAAATCGCGCAGGAAGAGCGCGACCAGAAGGCCCTGCTGGTGCAGGAAAAGGCGCGCCGCGCCGCCTTGCTGACGAGCTTGTCGCAACGCCTGGTGGCGCAGCGCAAGGAAGTGGGCAATGTCGAGCGCGACGAACAGCGCATGGGCAACCTGGTCGACAAGCTGGCGAAACTGATCGAAGAGCAGGCCGCGGCCGCTGCGGCCGAAAAGAAACGCCAGCAATTGCTGGCCGAGCAGCGCGCCGCCGCCAAAGCGGCTGCGGACGCCAAGATCGCCGCAGAAAAACGCGAACGCTTGCTGGCCGCGCGCGCCAAGGCCGCCCAGGCGCAAGCCGAACGCGAACGCATTGCGAAAGAGCAACAAAACAAATCGGGCAAGATCAAGCCGCAGACGCCGCCAGCGCCGCCTGTGAAACTGGAACCGATCGATGACGACGAGCCGCCGCAAGTGGCCAAGGTGACGCCCAAGCCTGAGCCCAAGCCGGAACCGGAGCCGGAACGTCCGAGCCTGGGCCCGGCCGCGCCATCTGGCGCCTTTGCCGGCCTGAAAGGGCAGTTGCGCGCGCCCGTGGCGGGCAAGATTGCCGCCCGCTTCGGCAGCAAGCGCGGTGACGGCCCCAGCTGGAAGGGCGTGTTCATCCGCACGGGCGAAGGCAGCGAGATCCACGCCATCGCCGGCGGCCGCGTGGTGTTTTCCGACTGGCTGCGTGGTTTCGGCAATTTGATCATCGTCGACCATGGCGGCCAGTACATGAGTATTTATGGCAATAACCAATCCTTGCTGAAACGGGTGGGTGATGCCGTCAAGGGCGGCGACGCCATTGCCAGCGCGGGTAACAGCGGCGGCAACGAGGAATCAGGGCTATACTTTGAATTGCGCCATCAGGGCCGCGCCTTCGACCCCGCCACCTGGGTGAAGTTTTAAGTCCCCACCATTGCTGCGGCAGCGAATTTGTAGATTGTGAAGAATACATGGGCATCAAAGTCAAAAGTATCGGCCTGATTGGTCTGGGCGTATTGGCCGGCATCGGCATGTCGCTGCAGTTTCCGGCCGTGGCGCAGAAAATCACGAATGCCCCGCTGCCGCTCGACGAGCTGCGCCAGCTGTCCGATGTCTTCGGCTTGATCAAGTCTGATTATGTCGAGAAGGTGGAAGACAAGAAACTCCTGACGGAAGCCATTTCCGGCATGGTCTCGTCGCTGGACCCGCATTCTGTCTACCTCGACAAGAATGCTTTCAAGGAAATGCGCGAAAGCGTGCAGGGCAAGTTTGTCGGCATCGGCATCGAAGTGAGCATGGAAGACGGCTACGTGAAAGTCGTCTCGCCCATCGAAGACAGCCCGGCCGCCAAGGCCGGCATCCTGGCGGGCGACCTGATCACCCGTCTCGACAATATCCCGCTGAAAGGCTTGCAGCTGGAGGATGTCATCAAGAAGATGCGTGGCCAGCCTGGCACCAAGCTGGTGTTGACGATGTCGCGCAAGGGCGAAAGCAAGCCGCTGGTGTTCCCCATCGTGCGCGAGGAAATCCGCGTGCAAAGCGTGAAGGCCAAGATGGTCGCGCCCGGCTATGCCTGGCTGCGCATCGCCCAGTTCCAGGAACCGACCGTCGATGACATGGTCAAAAAGATCAACGCGCTGTATGCGCAAGACCCCAAGCTGAAGGGCCTGGTGCTGGACTTGCGCAACGATCCCGGTGGCGTCGTGCCGGGCGCCATCGGCGTGGCGACAGCATTTCTTCCGGGTAACTCCGTGATCGTCTCCACCAAGGGCCAGTTGCCCGAGTCGAAACAAGTGTTTTATGGCCGCCGCGAATTCTATGCGCCACCGGGCGCCAAGGCTGACCCGCTGGCCAAGCTGCCGGCCGCGCTGAAAACCGTGCCGCTGGTGGTGCTGGTCAATGCCGGTTCCGCGTCCGCCTCGGAAATCGTCGCCGGTGCCTTGCAGGATTACCAGCGCGCCACCGTCATCGGTACGCAGACGTTCGGCAAGGGTTCCGTGCAAACTTTGCGCCAGATCACTGCCGACACGGCCGTCAAGCTGACCACGGCCCGCTACTACACGCCGAAAGGCCGCGCCATCCAGGCGCGCGGCATCGTGCCCGACTTGCTGGTCGATGAAACGGCCGAAGGCGATGGCTGGAACAGCCTGCGCGTGCGCGAGGCGGACCTGGAAAAACACTTGAGCAGCAACGATGGCAAGCCGGAAGCGGCCAAACCGACCATGGAAGGCATGCATGAGCAGATGGAAGAAGAGCAGCGTCTGATCGCCACGGCGAAAAAGCGCAAGCCGCTCGAATACGGCGCCAAGGATGACTTTCAACTGCAGCAAGCGTTGAACCACTTCCAGGGCTTGCCGGTGCAGCTGGCCAAGGTCGAGGCCAAGGGCGAGAAGATCAGCGCCAAGCCGGAAATCGCTTCCGACATCAAGGCCGACGACAAGAAGATTCCTGTGCGAAAACCGTAGTCGCCGCCATGAACGACCATCAGCTGCTGCGCTATTCGCGCCACATCCTGTTAGACGAGATCGGCATTGAAGGCCAGCAAGCCTTGCTCGATGCGCATGTGCTGGTGATCGGTGCGGGCGGGCTCGGCTCGCCGGCGGCCATGTACCTGGCCGCCAGCGGCGTCGGCAAGCTGACCCTGGTTGATGACGATACGGTCGACCTGACCAATCTGCAGCGCCAGATCGCCCACACGACGGCCCGCGTGGGCCAGCCGAAAGTGCTGTCGGCCCGCGAAACCTTGATCGGCATCAATCCCGAGATTGACATCGTTGCCTTGCAAGAGCGCCTGGCCGGCGCGCGCCTGGCCGAACTGGTCTTGTCCGCCACGGTGGTGCTCGACTGCACGGACAACTTCGCCACGCGCCATGCCGTCAACCGCGCCTGCGTGGCGGCCCGGGTGCCGCTGGTGTCGGGCGCCGTGATCCGTTTCGACGGGCAAGTGAGCGTGTTCGACCCACGCACGGGTACCCAGCCGTGTTACTCCTGCCTGTTTCCGCAGGAGCAGCAGTTCACGGATGAGGCGTGCTCGACTATGGGCGTGTTCGCGCCGCTGGTGGGCGTGGTGGGTGCCATGCAGGCGGCAGAGGCGTTGAAACTGGTGATGGGCGTGGGGCAATCGCTGGCCGGGCGCCTGCTGCTGCTCGACGGCTTGCACATGGAATGGAGCAGCATGCAGGTCGCTCGCGACCCTGGCTGCGCTGTTTGCGGTGTAGTGGTCTTGCCGCTCTGAGTAGCCGCGCAGAATTTTTTCCCTATATGACAGGCTTTGTCATATTTCCGCTTTATACTCTGCACTCATTACTCACCTTCTTCTCTCTTTCTTATGCAAAACGCAGCAAACCATCCGACCCGCCAGCGCCGCGCGCGCGGCTTCACCTTGATCGAAATCATGGTCGTGGTGGTGATCATGGGCATCCTCGCTTCGCTGGTGGTGCCCAAGCTGATCGCCCGCACGGGCGAGTCGAAAGTGGCGGCGGCGAAAGTCGACATCGCCACCGTGATGCAAGCCTTGAAACTGTATCGCCTGGATAACCAGCGCTACCCGACCACCGAGCAGGGCTTGCAGGCGCTGATCGAAAAACCCACCACGGGACCGGCCGCGAATGGCTGGAAAGCGGGCGGCTACCTGGAAAAGATGCCGAAGGATCCATGGGGCAACCCGTACCAGTACCTTTCGCCGGGCGTGAAAGGCGAAGTCGACCTGATCTCGCTGGGCGCCGACGGCCAGCCTGGCGGTAGCGGCGACGATGCCGATATCGGCTCCTGGGAACTGTAAGTTTTCCATTGCATGCTTGCCATGACCACCGGTCGCGCACTGCCCCGGCCACGCGCCAGCGGCTTCACGCTGATCGAATTGCTGGTGGTGATGGTCATCATCGGGGTGACCCTGGGCCTGGTGTCGCTGAACGCCATGCCGAATGGCCAGCAAGCGCTGCAGAAGGAAGCCGAGCGCATCGCCCTGCTGCTGCAGCTGGCGCGCGATGAAGCCATCGTGCGCAGCCGGCAGGTGGCGTTCGAGGCTGACGACAATCAATACCGTTTCCTGGTGCTCAATGAAAAGCTGTGGCAACCCGTGACGCAGGATGATTTGCTGCGCGAGCGCGCGTTTGCCAATACGCCTATGCTGCTCAGCGTGCAGCCGTCGAACAGCGTGGCGCAGCCGCTGCGCATCATCTTCGGCCGCGAACCGGTCGACAAGCCTTTCGTGCTGACTTTGGCCAGCGGTGAGCGCAGCGTGGCCATCCGCGCCGACGGCATCGGCCATTTCACGGTCGAACAATGATGGGCATCTCCCGACAACGCCGCCAGCGCGGCTTCACTTTGCTGGAAGTATTGGTCGCCCTGGTCATCGTCGGCACGGCCCTGGGCGCCTCACTGCGCGCCGTGGGCAGCCTGACGCAAAACAGCGACGGCTTGCGCAGCGCCATGATGGCCACCTGGTCGGCGGAAAACCACCTGGTGCGGCTGCGCCTGGCGAAAACCTTCCCGCAGACGGGCAAGCGCACGGTCGACTGCCCGCAAGGCGATTTAAAACTGATCTGCGAAGAAGAAGTGGTGGCCACGCCGAATCCCCGTATCCGGCAAGTGCGCGTCAACGTGTACGACGTGCAATACCCGGCCCGGCGCATCGTGCGCCTGGTCTTACTGGCGTTCAACGACTGATGGCGCGCCGCAATCATTCTGCCGCCGGTTTCACCTTGATCGAGCTGCTCGTGGCGATCGGCATCCTGGCCATGGTCGCCGTGCTGGGCTGGCGCGGCCTGGACAGCATCATGCGTTCGCGCGAAGTGCTGACCAGCCAGCTGGAGCAGGCGCGCGGCATGCAGCTGGCGTTTGCCCAGATGCAAAGCGATTGCGATCACCTGGCCGGTGCCGGTCAGGGCAATACCCTGCTGAATGGCCGCACCAACCTGAGCGCCGAGACCGACCGCTTGACCCTGGTGCGCCTGGCCGCGTCGGAGCAAGAGCCGCAGCAGTTGCAAGTGGTCACTTACCGTCTGCGCGGCGGCGTGCTGACGCGGCGCGAGTCGAACGGCACGCGCGACCTGGCCGTGCTCGACACCCTGTGGCAGGCGGCGCGCGACGATACCGATACCTCCAACGCCGACGTGGCCCTCATGCGCGGCGTCGACAGCATGGTCATGCGGGGCTGGAGCAATGGCGCCTGGAACGTGCTGACGGCCGGCGCCACCATCTCCGCGCAAGTGCCGGGCCTGGAAGTGACCTTGCAAATGCCGGGTCAGGATGCGGGCCTGTCCAAAGTCTTCTTGTTGGGGCCGGGATGAAGCCGTTTATCCGCCCCGGCCGCCAGCGCGGCGTGGCCGTCATCACGGCCTTGCTGCTGACAGCGCTGGCCATCACCGTTGTCGCCAGTCTGTTCTGGCAGCAGCAGGTGCAGGTGCGTTCGATGGAAAACCAGCGCCTGCGCCTGCAGACGCAGTGGGCCATGCGCGGCATGGTCGACTTCGCCCGCTTCTGGTTGCGCCAGGACAATCCCACGCAGACGGCGCTGGACGGCGTGTGGGCCACGCCCATCGAGGAAGCGCGGCTCGACGATTATGTCGACCGCGAAAAGGTCGACACGGAAAAATTTGACGCCACTGTGTCGGGCCGCGCGCTCGATGCGCAGGCGCGGTTTAATATTACCAACCTGGTCGCCGCCACGGGCGGCATCAATCCATCGCAGGTGCAGGCTTACCAGCGTTTGCTGGCCAACCTGCGGCTTGACAGCGGCCTGGCGCAGGCCACGGCTGATGCCGTGCTGCGCGCGAAACCAAAACCGCGTGCCCCCGACAGTGGCACCGATGGCAAGACGCCCGCTACCCCCGCCGCCACGGGCGGCAGTAGCGAACCGGTGGCCTTCACGCAGGTCGAGGACTTGCTGGCCGTGCCCGGTTATACGCCGCAGATGATCGAGCAGCTGCGCGACTTCATCATCGTGCTGCCGGAATTGACGGCAGTGAATGTGAATACGGCGCCGGCCGAGGTGCTGGCGGCCGTGACGATGATGTCCTTGTCCGAGGCCAGCGCCCTGACCTTGAGCAATCCGCGCAAAAAGTTTGTCGATTTGGCAAACTTCAAGAATAATATTAATGCCAAGCCGATCGACGGCGTGGAGCTCGATGTGAAGAGCCGCTACTTCCTTACCGTCATCCGCGTGCGGCTGGACCGCGCCGCCTTGGATGCCGTGGCCCTCATCTATCGACAACCAGACCGGGAGCGGGCAACCCGCCTGGTCTGGTTGCGAGAAAATTAACAGCTGAAAGCGAGTCACTTTGACAATATTGTATATCCGTCACCCGGCCAAGGCGTCCACCGACAGCGCGCCTGCCTGCTCCTTCGTGCTGGCCGGCGACGGCGGCGCCCTGTTGCAGCAGGGCAGCGCGCCGCTGGGCAGCCTGGGTCAGCTGATTGCTGGCGCGAAGCAGGTGGTCTTGCTGCTGGCGGCGGCCGACGTGACCCTGCTGCGCCTGAAAACCCCGCCGCTGGCCGGCGCCCGCCTGCGCGCGGCCTTGCCTGGCCTGGTGGAAGAACATATCCTCGGTGATACTCAGGATTGCCTGCTGGCCGCCGGTGCGCCCGACGCTGCCGGCATGCGCACGGTCGCCGTGGCGCAGCGCGCCTGGGCCGAGGTACTGGTGAAGGCTTTGCTGGCGCAGGGCGCGCGCAAGGTGGCGCTGCTGCCATCGCAGCTGTGCCTGCCCTTGCAGCCGGGCAGTGTGACGGCCTCCTTGCACGCGGCCGGCGACGGCCTGGAACTGGCCTTGCGCCAGGCGCCGCAAGAGGGTTTGGGCCTGGTCTTGCCGGCCCAGCCGCAGCAGGCGCTGCTGACGACGCGCGCGTTTGCCGGCGACGTGCCCCTGACGGTCTACGTGGCGCAGGCCGAGCTTGCGCAATATCAACAGCTGGCTGTCGGCATGGAGGGCGTGACGCTGGAGAGCGACCATTGGGCGCACTGGATCGCCGGCGCCAAGGGCGCGGGGCTGGACCTGGCGCCCGCGCTGGGCACGACCACGGGATCGGCCACCGAATGGCGCCGCTGGCGCTGGCCGCTGCGCCTGGCGCTGCTGGCCGTGATCGTCAACCTGGCCGGCATGAATATCGAATGGATGCGCTTGAAGCGCGAGGCCGCCACCGTGCGCACCTCGATGCAGCAAACCTTCAAGGCCGCGTATCCGAATGAAGCGCCCGTGTATGGCCTGGAAGCGGAGCAGATGCGGCGCAATATCGCTGCTGCCCGCCTGCAAAGCGGGCAGGCCAGCATGGATGACTTCACCAGCATGAGCGCGGCGCTGGGCGAGGCGCTGGGCGGGCTGGCCGGGCGCGGCGTGGTGGCGTCGCTGGAATACCGCGAGCGCAGCCTGATCGTCAAGCTGAAACCGGACATGGTCGACGCCAGCGCCCAGGCGCAGGTGCGCGATGGCCTGGCCGCGCGCAAGCTGGCCTTGAATGAAACGGCGCCGGGCGTGTGGAAGATCACGCCGGCCACGGGAGCAAAAGCATGAGTGCAGCAGTCAACAAGGTGCGCGCCGCGCTGGTGGGCCAACAGCAAAATGTGCAGGCATTCTGGGCCGAACGCACGCAGCAGGAGCGCAAGCTGCTCGCCATCGGCGGCGTGGTGGCGGGCCTGGCCTTCGTCTACGCGGTGTTCTTCGAGCCGGCCTGGACGGGCCGCATCGCCTTGCAAAAGAGTTTGCCCGAGCTGCGCCAGAACGCGGCGCAGTTGCAGGCGCTGGCGCGCGAAGCGGGCGAACTGGCGCGCCAGGCGCCTGTGCAGGTCGCGCCCATGGGCCGTGAAAGCCTCGATGCGTCGTTGAAGGCGCGCGGCCTGGCGCCGCAATCGCTGTCGCTGACGGGCGAATATGCGCGCGTGCAGCTCAATGGCGTGCCGTTTGCCAGCGTCATGTTGTGGCTGGACGGTTTGCGCCGCGAAGGCCGCGTGGCGGTGCAGGAAGCGAAGATCACGGCGCAGGGCAAGGCTGGGCTGGTCGATGCCAGCCTGACCCTGCACCAGAGCCCTGGCGCGGCACGATGAGGCGCTTGCTTGGCTGGCTGCTAGCCATCATCGTCAGCGTCTGCGTCACCCTGCTGGTATTTTTCCCGGCCGGCTGGGTCGCCGGCATCGTGGAAAAGCAGACGGGCGGACGTTTGACCTTGGGCGACGCGCAAGGTACCCTGTGGCGCGGCTCGGCCTTTATCGGCGGGGCGGCCAGCGCGAACGGCGCCGTGACGCCCCTGCTGCCGGGGCGTTTCAGCTGGCGTATTTCGCCCTCGGTGCTGTGGGGATCGGCGGACGTGGAATTGCAAAACCCGCAGGCGCTGTCGCAGCCGGTGAACTTGCGCGGTTCGTGGTCGCACTGGCAGGTCAGTCCGGCGGCCCTGCTGCTGCCGGCCGATGGCCTCGGTGGCCTGGGCGCGCCGCTCAATACCGTGGCGCCGACGGGCAGCATGCGATTGTCGTGGAGCACCTTGCAGCTGGCGTTGGAGCAGCGGCAGTTTTCCGCCGTCGGCCGCACCACCTTGCAAATGACGGACATGGCGTCGCGTCTGTCGTCGCTGCGTCCGCTGGGCAGCTACGAGCTCGATTTCGATTGGCAGGGGCAGCAGGCGACGTTGACATTGCGCTCCATCAAGGGACCGCTGCTGCTCGACGGCAGCGGCAGCCTGCAACAGGGGCGCATGCAGTTTTCCGGCCAGGCCCAGGCCGCAGCAGGATATGAAGAGACCTTGGCGAGTTTGTTGAATTTGCTGGGACAGCGCCGTAGCAATAGCGAAAAAAACATCATCGCCTTAGAGTTCAGACAATGAAAAAACCATCCGTGAGCCCCCATACTTTCTCCTTTTCGCTGCGCCGCCTGTCGGCCGCCGCCTTGCTGTGCTGTTCCGTGGCCGGCATGCCGGCACCCGCCTGGGCCGCGCCCGGCGATGAAGCGGCGCTCAATTTCGTCGGCGCCGACATCGAATCGGTGATCAAGGCCGTGGGCCATTACACCAACATCAATTTCGTCATCGACCCGCGCGTCAAGGGTACGATCACCCTGGTGTCGGAAAAATCGATCAGCAAGACGCAGGCCTTCGGGCTGCTGGCCTCGGCCTTGCGCCTGCAGGGCTATGCGGTGGTCTCCGGCGACGGCTACGCGAAAGTGGTGCCGGAAGCGGACGCCAAGCTGCAGTCCGTGCCGACCCAGGTGGGCAATGGCGCCAGCCAGGTGAAGGGCGACCAGATCGCCACCCAGGTGTTTTACTTGAACTACGAATCGTCGGCCAACCTGCTGGCCGTGCTGCGCCCCTTGATCTCGCCGAACAACACGATCAACGCCAACCCGGGCAACAATTCGCTGGTGATCACCGATTACGCGGATAACCTCAAGCGCCTGGCGAAGATCATCGCCGCGCTCGACGTGCCCGCCTCGACGGACCTGGACGTGATCCCCGTGCGCTATGCCATCGCGTCCGACCTGGCCTCGATGGTCAATAAACTGATGGAAGGCGGGAATGCGGGCGCCGCCGCAGGGGCCGACGCTGGCAAGGTCTCCGTGCTGGCCGACCCGCGCACCAATTCGCTGGTGCTGCGCGCGCCGTCGGCGGCGCGCGCCAACCTGGCCAAGTCGCTGATCTCGAAGCTGGACCAGCCCACCACGCAGCTGGGCAATGTGCACGTGGTGTACCTCAAAAATGCGGACGCCACCAAGCTGGCGCAGACCTTGCGCTCGGTGGTGACGTCGGACGGCACGGCCGCCACGGCGCAGCAGGGCACCAGCAACCAGAGCACGAATAACCAGATCAGCCAGAACAACAGCGGCATGAACAGCACTGGCCTGGGCGGCAATACGCAAAGCGGCAGCACGGGCGGCGCCTCGCTGAACAATGGGCCGCAGCAGTTGTCGTCGGGCGGCGCGGCCGGTTTCATCCAGGCCGATGCGTCGACGAATACCCTGATTTTGACGTGTAACGAAGCCGTCTACCGCAACCTGCGCGCCGTGATTGACCAGCTCGACGTGCGCCGCGCCCAAGTCTACATCGAGGCGCTGATCGTCGAAGTGACGTCGGCCAAGGCGTCCGAATTCGGCGTACAGTGGCTGGGCCTGTCCGGCGACAGCGGCAGCAACTACCGCGTAGGTGCCTTGCAGTCGTTCGCCGGCGGCACCACCAACAACATCGGCGCCATCGCCACGGGCGGCGGCAAGGTCTTGCCGACGGGCGGCCTGACCCTGGGCATCTTCAAGCAGATCAACGGCGCGCTGGGCCTGGGCGCCGTGGCGCATGCGCTGGAATCGGACGGCAATGCGAATATCCTGTCGACGCCGAACCTGATCACCCTGGACAATGAACTGGCGACCATCAAGGTGGGCCAGAACGTGCCTATCCTGACGGGGCAGTACACCAGTACGGCCGGCACCAACACCAACCCGTTCCAGACCATCGACCGCAAGGAAGTGGGCCTGACCCTGAAGGTGCGCCCGCAGATTTCCGAGGGCGGCACCATCAAGCTGGGCATCTATCACGAGACGTCGAGCGTGGACAAATCCACCGCGTCGGCCGTCAGCGGCATCACCATCAACAACCGCGTGATCGAAAACAATGTGCTGGCCGACGATGGCCAGATCATCGTGCTCGGTGGCCTGATCGAGGACACCACGGGCGACAACGCGGAGAAAGTGCGCGGCCTGGGCGACATTCCCCTGATCGGCAACCTGTTCAAGTACCAGACGCGCGAGCGCAAGAAAACCAACCTGATGATCTTCCTGCGCCCTGTCATCGTGCGCAACAAGGAGCAGAGCGGCAGCCTGGCGGCCGACCGTTACGACTACATGCGCTCGGCCGAGACGGCCGCCGTGCCGGCCACGGGCAACCTGATGCTGAAAGACCTGGGCACGCCCGTCTTGCCGGCCCTGCAGGATGGCCAGCCGGTGGGCGGCAACATGGTGACGCGACCCGTGCCGCCGGCGCCGACGCCGCCGCCAGGCGCGCCGGCCAACGCGGCCACGCCGCCGCAGCCGCTGCTGCAGCAATACCAGCAGCAGCAATTGCCGCAGCAGAAGTGATGGGACAGCCATGAGTAATCTGCTTCCCTACGCCTTCGCGCGCGATTTCGGCCTGCTGGCCCGGCCCGGCGCCGTCGACGGCGCCCCGGTCGAGGTGCTGGTGGCCGCATCGACGGCGCCGGCGGCGATTGCCGAAGTGTCGCGCCGTTTCGGCCAGATTCAATTGACGGTGCTGCCGCGCGGCGAACTTGATGCTGCCATTGCTGGCGCCTACGCGGGCGGTGGCGGCGACGCGTCGCAGATGGCCGATGAATTCGACGCCGACCTGGACCTCACCAAGCTGCTGCAGGACGTGCCGGCCATCGAGGACTTGCTCGAATCGTCCGACGATGCGCCCGTCATCCGCATGATCAACGCGCTGCTGACGCAGGCGCTGCGCGAAGGCGCGTCCGACATCCACATCGAGCCGTTCGAGCAGACGTCCGTCGTGCGCTTTCGCATCGATGGCAGCCTGCGCGACGTGGTGCGCCCCCGCAAGGCCATCCACGGTTCGCTCATTTCGCGCATCAAGATCATGGCGCAGCTCGACATCGCCGAAAAACGCTTGCCGCAGGACGGCCGCATCACCCTGCGCGTGGGCGGCAAACCCGTCGACGTGCGCGTCTCGACCCTGCCCACCGGGCATGGCGAACGGGCCGTATTGCGCTTGCTGGACAAGGAAGCGGGCCGCCTCGACCTGCAGCACCTGGGCATGAGCGCGCCCATGCTGAAGCAGTTCGATGGCCTGATCACGCAACCGCACGGCATCGTGCTCGTCACCGGTCCCACCGGCTCGGGCAAGACCACCACGCTGTACGCGGCGCTGTCGATGCTCAATGCCACCACCACGAACATCCTGACGGTGGAAGACCCGATCGAGTACGACCTTGCCGGCGTGGGGCAAACGCAGGTCAATCCGCGCATCGACATGACATTTGCCAAGGCGTTGCGGGCGATTCTGCGGCAAGATCCCGATGTGATCATGATCGGCGAGATCCGCGACCTGGAAACGGCGCAGATTGCCGTGCAGGCCTCGCTGACGGGCCATCTGGTGCTGGCGACCTTGCATACCAACGATGCCTCGGCGGCCGTCACCCGCCTGCTGGACATGGGCATCGAACCGTTTCTGCTGTCGTCGTCGCTCCTGGGCGTGCTGGCGCAGCGCCTGGTGCGCAAATTGTGCGGCGCGTGCAAGACCTTCGACGGGCAATACTGGCAGGCGGTCGGCTGCGAGCAGTGCGGCCAGACGGGCTACCAGGGCCGCGTGGGCGTGTACGAGTTGCTGCGCACGACGGAGCAGATCCGCGCGCAGATCCACAACCGCGCTTCGGAAGCGGACGTGCGCGCGGTCGCCCTGCAGGATGGCATGACGAGCATGCGCGACGACGGCGAACGCTGGCTGCGCGACGGCACTACCACGCAAGCTGAATTGCTGCGCGTGACCAAAGACTAGGCCCGCCACCATGCCCGCATTCCGTTATGAAGCCGTCGATGCCCAGGGTGCCACCCGCAAGGGCGTGCTCAATGCCGACAGTCCCCGTTCCGCGCGCGCCGAGCTGCGCGTGCAAGGCCTAGTGCCGCTGGCCGTCGAACCGATCGCCGCGCAGGTCGACGCCGCCGGCGTCACCAGGCGGCGCGGCTTCGGCGAGCGCCTGTCCAGCACCGAGTTGGCCCTGTTTACGCGCCAGCTGGCCAGCCTGCTGGAAGCGGGCCTGCCGCTGGAGCAGGCCTTTTCCGCGCTGCTGGAACAGGCCGAGCGGCCGTATCTGCGCGACCTGATCGCCTCGATCCGTTCGGAAGTGATCGGCGGCGCCGCGTTTTCCGACGTGCTGGCGCGCCATCCGCGCGATTTCGCGGAAATTTATCGGGCGCTGGTGGCGTCCGGCGAGCAGATCGGCCATTTGTCGCGCGTGCTGTCGCGCCTGGCCGACTATATCGAGCGGCGCAATGCGCTGGTGCAGAAGGTCAAGCTGGCATTCACGTATCCGGCCATCGTCACGGTGGTGGCGTTTTCCATCGTGATCTTCCTGCTCACCTACGTGGTGCCGCAGATCGTTTCCGTGTTTGCCAATACCAAGCAAAAGCTGCCCATGCTCACGGTGATCATGCTGGCGCTGTCGGACTTCGTGCGCCATTACGGCATCGTCGTGGCGATTGCCCTCGCCGGCGCCTGGGTGGCCTGGCGCCGCGCGCTGCAGCAGCCGGCCTTGAAACGGCGCTGGCATACCTGGCTGCTGACGGCGCCCCTGTACGGCAAGTTCGAGCGCAGCCTGAACACGGCGCGTTTCGCCAGCACCCTGGCCATCACCACGGGCTCCGGCGTGCCGATCTTGCGCGCGCTCGATACCAGCCGCGATACGCTGACCAATGTGGCGATGCAGGAACTGGTGGAAGAAGCCAGCGGCGCCGTGCGCGAGGGCGTCAGCCTGGCACGCGCGCTGTCGGCGCAAAAGCATTTTCCGCCCATGCTGATCCACATGATACGCGCGGGCGAAATCACGGGCGAGCTGCCGGCCATGCTGGAACGCGCCGCCAGCGCGCAGGAGCAGGACCTGGAACGCCGCACCCTGACCATTGCGGGCCTGCTGGAGCCGGCCCTGATCCTGGCCATGGGCGTGGTGGTGTTGCTGATCGTGCTGGCCGTGCTGATGCCGATTATCGAAATCAATCAGCTGGTCAAATAAGAGACTCAAGGAAGCCATGAAGCGTTTGCCTCAATTTACAAGTTTGCTCGCCGTCGTGGCGCTGTCCGTGTCGCTGGCCTACTGGGCCATGCAGCTGTTCAAGGCACCGCAACGCCCCATCAATCCACCCGCCGTGCCGGTGGTGCAGGATGCCAGCGTGGAGGCGGGCGCCTCGCTGTTCGGCGGCCAGGTCAGCGTGGCCACGGCCAGCAACTACCAGCTCAAGGGCGTGGTAGCGGCCAGCAATGGCCGCGGCAGCGTGGCCATCATCTCGACCGACGGCAAGCCGTCCGTGGCCCTGCCGGAAGGCGCCGAGGTGGTGCCCGGCGTGACGGTGCTGGAAGTGCATGCGCGCCATGTGTTGCTGCGCGATGGCGGCGTGAGCAAGCGCCTCGACTTGGTGGCCGACGACAAGGCGCTGGCCATGCCGGCGCAAGTGTCCGCCACCCCAACGCCGGCTGCGGCCCCTGCGCCCGTCACGAACCTGGTGCCGCCGCCGCTGCCGATGGAGCAGCAACGTCCGGCAACCATGATGCCGGTGCCGCAAGTGAGCACCACCAGCACGCCGCCGTCGAATTAACGCTGTTCTTATCGTATTTTGCCGATGGCACCATGCCGCCATCGCTACAGGAGTCTTCATGTTCTCGATCCGTGCCGTCCTGGCGGGCTGCGTGGCGGCGCTGTGCGTCTTGCCGCCGGCTGCCGCAGCCGACGTCCCCGCCGCCACTACCTCTACCGCCGTTTCCACCCTTGCCGTCCCCCCGCCTGTACCGGCGCGCCCGCGCATCGCCCTGGTGCTGTCGGGCGGTGGCGCGCGCGGTCTCGCGCATATCGGCGTATTGAAAGTGCTGCAGGAGCTGCATGTGCCGATCGACATGGTGGTGGGCACCAGCATGGGTGGCGTGGTGGGCGGCGCGTATGCGGCCGGCGCTTCCGTGGCCGACCTGGAAAAGATGGCGCGCGAAACCAACTGGGCGCGCGTGGTGGCCGACCGGCCGCCGCGCGACGAACTGGCGTTCCGCCGCCGCGAGGAAGATTTATTGCTGCCGTCGCGCATCGAGTTTGGCACCAGCCGCAACGGCATTTCCACGCCGCCGGCCGCGGCCAGCAACGCGGCGCTGGAAATAGCGCTGAACCGGCTGCTGCCGGCCGGCATGCGCGACCGCCCCGCCAGCCAGTTGCCCTTGCCTTTCCGCTCGGTGGCGTCCGACCTGGTGAATGGCGAGCTGGTGGAGCTGGTCGACACGCCGCTGTTCCTGTCGATGCGCGCCTCGCTGGCCGTGCCGGGCGTGTTTGCGCCCGTGCGCGTGAACAACCGGCTGGTGGTCGATGGGGGTCTGGTGCGCAACCTGCCCGTCGACATGGCGCGCGCCATGGGGGCCGACATCATCATCGCCGTCAACGTGGGCACGCCGCTGGCGCCGGAAAAAGAGCTGGGCAGCGCTATCGGCGTGGCGCAGCAGATGCTGCAGATCCTCACGGAGCAAAACGTGCAGCGCTCGCTCAAGGAATTGCGTCCGCAGGATATCCTGGTGGCGCCGGATTTGACGGGCGTGAGTTTTCTTGACTTTGAAAATTATGCACGCGCCATGCGCGCCGGCGAACAGGCGGCGCAGGCCTTGGCCACCCGCCTGGCGCCGCTGGCCCTGCCGCCGGAACAGTACGCGGCGCGCGAGCAGCTGCGCCTGGCGGCGCCGGCCTTGCTGGACGTGGCCTTGCCGCTCACGCGCCTGGCCGTGGAGAGCGAAGGCGACATCAACCCGCGCATCTTGCAGGCGCAATCGGGACTGGTGGAAGGGCAGCCGGTCAGCCAGGAAGATGTGCTCAAGGCGGCGGCCAAGCTGTATGGCCGGGGCGACGTGGCGCGCGTGGAGACGGAAGTGGTTGATGCCGGCGACCAGCGCACGGTCAGCATCAAGGCGGTCGAAGCGCCATGGGCCAGCAGCCGCCTGCGCGTGGGCCTGGAAATGGCCAGCGACTTCAGGGACAGCAATAGCTTTGCCCTGAAGCTGCTGCATGTGCGCTCGAATTTTAACAGCTGGGGTGGCGAGTTGCGCAGCACGGCGCAGATCGGCAATGCGCGCGGTTATGGCGTGCAGTTCTGGCAGCCGCTGGGCGCCGGCAACCCCTGGTACATCGCACCGCAGCTGCAATACACCTCGTCGGCGATGGATTTGTTCGACCAGGGCAGGCGCAGCGCGCGCCTGGCGTATAACGGCCAGACGGCTGCACTGGTGCTGGGGCGCCAGTTCGGCAACTGGGGCGATTTGCAGTTTGGCGTCACGCGACGGGAAGTCAAGGGCAAGCTGGCGATTCCGGCCGACCCTGCGCAGCCGGAGTTGCGTGCGCTGGGCACCACGCAGTTCGTGCAGTTCCGCGTCGATACGCTCGATTCGCCCGGTTTCCCCACGCGCGGCGTGCTGTTCGATGCTACCTGGACGCGCGATACGACCACGGGATCGGGCGAAACGGCCGTGGGCCAATCGTCCATTACGGGGTTGAAGGCTTTTAGCCGCGGCAACTGGGCCGGCCACGTGTATGGCGAATGGGCGCGCTCGCAGCGTGGCGAGGCGCCGCTCAGTCTGGGTGGCTTCCTGCGCCTGTCCGGCACGGATTTTCAATCTGTGAGTGGGCGCAGCATCGCCCTGGCGCGCTTTGTGATGGCGCGCCGCATCGGTTCCCTGCCCAGCACCCTGGGCGGCGTCGTGCGGGCCGGCTTTTCGCTGGAAATGGGTGGCGGCTTCGATCAGAGCGAGCGCTGGAAAGCCAGCAAGTTCACGCAGGCGAGCAGCGCCTTCATCTCCGTCGATACGCGCTTCGGTCCCGTGTACGTGGCATCGGGCGCGTCGAAGGGGGGCGAAAGCACCTTCTATCTGTTCCTGGGACCGGTCTGGTAAGGCGCAGCCGGGGCGGCGGGCGTCGTGCTGCGGCGCAGGGCCGTGAAGGCGGCAAACTCCCATGAGCGAAACCCCAGCAGCAGGGTAAAGCCATCGCGCTCGGCGGGCGCCAGGCGCCGGTCGTTCTGGTGCAGCCGCGCCAGTTCCTCGGCCAGCTGGCGGATTTTCTGCACCAGCTCTTGCGCGCTCGACAACGACAGGCGCGCCGGAATGCACATCAGGGTTTCGCCGGCGCCGTCGAAATGCCCGCTGAAATAATCGGCCACCACATGCTCGCGGAAGTACTGCTGCACGGGACCGTCGGCCAGCCAGTGGAAGGCGTTCGAGACGCGCAGGCTGTAGCGGTTCAGCGGTTTGAGTTCGATCAAGCCTAGCCGGTCCAGCTCGGCCAGGCAGCCGATGCATTCGGCCTGCGTCAGCGCATACGTTTCCACCACCTGCTCCAGGCTCCAGTGGCCCAGGCAGCAGATCGCCACCAGCAGCAAGCGCGGATGCGCCACCAGCGACTTTTCCTGCACCAGGGTGAGCGTGTCGGCGTGCGGCGTGATGTCGGCCGCGCCGCGCAGCACGTCTTCCATGGCGATGCCCGAGGCCTTGCAGATCAGGGCCAGGCGCGACAGCGACATATCGTGCTGGCCAAACATGCGCTTGACGCTCGACTCGCTCATGGCGATGCGCTCGGCCAATACCTTATACGTGATGCCGGCGGCGCGCAATTGGGTGCGCAACACGCGCAAAACCAGTTCAGGTGAACTCACGAGATATCCTTTTTTACAAGTTTGGTGGCGGATGACGGTACCGAATGTAGCCGCAAATGGCACTTTGCACAAGGTGATAGTACTTCTCGGCAAAAGAGATGACACTCCCGCTTGTGGCTCGCGCAGCGCGCTACAACCAGGCAATCCATCCACTTGTAGAGGTTATCCATGTTCCCATCTTTCCGTTTCCCCGCAGCGCTGTTGGCGCTGGCCACCATCGCTCCTCTGCACGCCGTGGCGGCCGCAGCCGAGCCTGCGCCGGGTCCCATCTACGCGGGCGCCAGCTACGGCTTTCGCGCCAATACCGGCCTCGACTGCGTGCCAGGACAAGGCGATTGCGACAAAAGCAGCAAGCGCAATGGCAAGGCCTACGTGGGCTACAGTTTCGACGCGCTGCCGTTTCAGGGCGGCGTGGCCCTGCCTTCGGTTGAGCTGGTGGGGTATCTGGGCGGAGAGGTCAAGTCCGGCTTCGACACTGGCGCCGGCAAGCGCGCCGGCCGCGGCAAGTTCACCGGCGCCGGCGTGCAGGGCGTGCTCGGCTACCAGTTCGATGCCTTCACCCTGAGCGGGCGTGCCGGCGTGGCTTACACGCAGGGCAAGGTCGATTATCTGGGCGGCGGTTCGGACAAGAAGAACAAGGCTGGCCTGATCTACGGCATCGGCGCGGCATATGCGCTGAACCAGAACTGGTCGCTGCACCTCGACTGGGATCGCGTGCCCGTGAAGTACAACGACAAGCAAACGACCAAGGTCGACATGTTTTCGCTGGGCGCATCCTACCGTTTCTAAGGGGATGCTGCTGCGGCAGAGAGTGGCCTGATGGCGGACGCCCCTGACCGGGGTGTCCGCGGGCGGCCTATTTGTCCGTTTCCACCTTCAGCAGCAATGTCGCCAGCAGGCGTTTTTCCTGCTGGCGCTGGGCAGACACGGTTTTCACGTGCGCGCCGGCGGCGCGCTGCAAGGCGGCCGTGGCGACCGGATTGCGCGGTTTTTGCGAGGGTTCGACGCGGAACTGCATTTTCTGCCGCGTCGCCAATGCCTTGTTTGCCATCGGTGTTCCCCTCCCTGACTACAGCACGTAGCGCGACAGGTCCTCGTTGACCGACAGCGCTTCCAGGCGTTCGTTGACATACGCGGCATCGATCACCAGCAGGTTTTCCGTGCTGCTGCTGCCTTCGCTGGCCGTAAACGACACTTCTTCCAGCAATTTTTCCATCACCGTGTACAGACGGCGCGCGCCAATGTTTTCCGTGCGCTCATTGACCGAATAGGCGATTTCCGCCAGGCGCGTGATGCCTTCCGGCGCAAATTGCAGCTTCAGGTTTTCCGTCGCCAGCAAGGCTTCGTACTGCATCGTCAGGCAGGCGTCGGTGCTGGTCAAAATACGCTCGAAGTCCGAGATCGACAGCGATTCCAGTTCCACGCGGATGGGGAAACGCCCCTGCAGTTCGGGAATCAGGTCCGACGGCTTAGCCAGGTGGAAGGCGCCCGAGGCAATGAACAGGATGTGGTCCGTGCGTATCATGCCGTACTTGGTGTTGACGGTCGTGCCTTCGACCAGCGGCAACAGGTCGCGCTGCACACCCGCGCGCGAGACGTCGGCGCCGCCGGACTCCGAGCGCGAAGCGATCTTGTCGATTTCATCCAGAAAGACGATGCCGTTCTGCTCGACGTTCTGGATGGCCTTCTGTTTGAGCTCATCTTCGTTGACCAGCTTGGCCGCTTCTTCCTCGACCAGCAGTTTCAATGCTTCGCGGATCTTGACCTTGCGCGCCTTCTTGCGCTGCCCGCCCACGCCCGAGAACATGGACTTGATCTGCTCCGTCATTTCTTCCATGCCCGGCGGCGCCATGATTTCCATCTGCGGGCTCGCCTCGGCCAGCTCGATTTCGATTTCCTTGTCATCGAGCTCGCCCTGGCGCAATCGCTTGCGGAAGGTCTGGCGCGTGCTGTCGCCGCTGCCGCTGCCGCTGTCCACGGCCGCCGGCGTATTCGGCGTGAAGCCGAAGTCGCGTGCCGGCGGCACGAGGATGTCGATGACGCGGTCTTCCGCCGCATCTTCGGCGCGTGCGCGCACTTTCTTCATTTCCAGCGCGCGTGTCTGCTTGATGCCGATGTCGATCAGGTCGCGGATGATGGTGTCGACGTCGCGCCCCACATAGCCCACTTCCGTGAACTTGGTCGCTTCGATCTTGATGAACGGCGCCTCGGCCAGCTTGGCCAGGCGGCGCGCGATTTCCGTCTTGCCGACGCCCGTGGGGCCGATCATGAGGATATTCTTGGGCGTGATTTCATGGCGCAGTGGCTCGGCCACCTGCTGGCGGCGCCAGCGGTTGCGCAGGGCGATGGCGACGGCGCGCTTGGCCTTGGCCTGGCCCACCACGTGCTTGTCGAGTTCGGTGACGATTTCCGACGGAGTCATGTTCATGATCATAATGGCTTTCTATTCTTTGCTCAGGCGCGCTTGGACTTAGTCCAAGGTCTCGATGATGTGGGACATATTCGTATAGATGCACAGCTCGGCGGCGATGGTCAGCGATTTCTTGACCACTTCGGCCGGCGACAAGTCCGTGTTTTCCTGCAGCGCCTTGGCGGCCGACTGGGCATAGGTGCCGCCCGAGCCGATCGCGCCGATGCCGTCTTCCGGTTCCAGCACATCGCCATTGCCCGTGATGACCAGGGTCGACTCGCTGTCGGCCACCAGCAGCATCGCTTCCAGGCGGCGCAGCACGCGGTCGGTGCGCCAGTCCTTGGCCAGTTCGACGGAGGCACGCAGCAGATTGCCCTGGTGCTTTTCCAGCTTGCCTTCAAAACGGTCGAGCAGGGTAAAGGCGTCGGCCGTGCCGCCGGCAAAGCCGACCAGGACCTTGCCCTGATACAACTTACGCACCTTGCGGGCCGTACCCTTCATGACGATGTTGCCCAAAGTTACCTGGCCATCGCCGCCCAGGGCGACTTGCTTGCCGCGCCGGACGCAGAGGATGGTGGTGCCGTGAAATTGTTCCATAGTGACCTCAAAAGATTCGTGCCGATGCGTGCAGCGTCGTGTGCCTGCGCGCCCATGGCTCAAAAGTGGGGATGGAAAAGGCAATTGCAAGCGGCAGTGCCTGCTTCAGTGTAGTCGGCGCAGGACGAAAAAAAAGCACGCAACGCAGGTTGTGTGCTTTTTTTTCGTCCTTGCGGAGCCACCGGAGCGGCCACGCAAGGGGAGGGGCGATCAGTCGCCGTACAGCTTTTGCTTCAGTTCGCGCCGTTGCTGAGCTTCCAGCGACAGGGTGGCGGTGGGACGGGCGATCAGGCGCGGGATGCCGATAGGCTCGCCCGTTTCTTCGCACCAGCCATAGTCGCCGGCGTCGATGCTGGCGATCGATTGCTGCACTTTCTTCAGCAATTTGCGTTCGCGGTCGCGCGTGCGCAGTTCCAGCGCATGCTCTTCCTCGATGGTGGCGCGGTCGGCAGGGTCCGGGACCAGCACGGTTTCACGCAAGTGTTCCGTGGTTTCGCCGGCGTTTTTCAGCAGGTCTTTCTCGAGCTGCTGCAGGCGCGCCTTGAAGAATGCCAGTTGTGCCGGATTCATGTAGTCATCTTCGCTCATGGCGCGAATTTGGTCTTCGCTGATGAGAGGGATGTCTTGGTTGGCGGCCGGGGTCGATTTATTAGTTTTGGTCATAACTTCGCTTACCTTCGATACGACAGAGTTTTCAAATTGATCAGTTGATGCGGCGATACCGAGCAACTGTACAGGTTCCGCTTGGCATTGCTGTCCCGCTGTACTGCTTGCGACCTTGGCTTGCCGGCGAAAGCCAGGATTACCGGCAGGCTATGGTGCCATGTTGATAACTTTTTACCGCTCTATGCCAGTCGCGCTATGCGCGCGACAACGGGCGTGTTGGGTGGATCGCTTGCATGCCTGGCATGTGGCCAGCGGCAGTTTGCCAGCATTTCATGACAGGCCAACGACATGGGCCGTTTTCGTCGCTGATTTTGGCACGCTTTGCCTTATATTGCCATCCCGATTTGTTGCCTAGCCGATCAGAGACGGCTACTTGTTGGTTTATACCAGCAAGATGGGTGTCGGACAGCGGGAAAGCGTGCTTAACTTTCCCTTTTGTTTCTGCTTTGCAACGGACAATTGGCAAAACCCGGCTAGTTTATACCAAACATTGTTCGAGTCCGCGAATAAAAATGTCTTTTGGTAGATTCTTGCCAATAAACACCATTTTGCTGCCGCGCACTTCATTCTCGCCCCATTTGGCACCCAGGTCGCTGCCCATCAACTGGTGCACGCCCTGGAATACCACCTTGCGTTCGGCACCCTGCATCAGCAGCACGCCTTTGTAGCGCAGCATGCGCGGGCCATACACTTGCACCAGGCCGCCGAGGAACTCGTCAAGCTTGGCGCTGTCGAATGGTTGCGTGCTCTTGAAAACAAAAGCGGCGATATCGTCGCTGTGTTGCGCATGGTGGTGGTCGGTGTGACCACAATCGGTGGCGCAAGCATCGCTGTGTTCGTGTGCGTGCTTGTGGCCGTGCTCACCTGCGTGCTCATGCGCATGGTCATGATCATGCACATGCGCCGTTTCGGTGGCCAGGAAATTCGGGTCCAGTTCCAGCTTTTCATTCAGGTTGAAGCCGCGGATGTCGAGTACGTCGGCCAGCGGCGCGCGGCCGAAATCGACCTTGGCGATAGGCGCGCGGGGATTGATGCGCTTCAGGCGGCGCGTCAGCGTGGCCACGTCCTCTTCACTGACGAGGTCGGTTTTCGACAGCAGCAGCTTGTCGGCAAAGCCCACTTGCCGCTGGGCTTCCTCGTATTCGTCGAGTTGCTTCATGGCATGGCGGGCATCGACCACCGTGATAATGGCATCGAGCATGTAGTGGCTGCCCACTTCTTCATCGACAAAGAAGGTTTGCGCCACGGGGCCGGGATTGGCCAGGCCCGTCGTTTCGATGACGACGCGGTCAAACGCCAGCAGGCCGGCGTCGCGCTTGCGCGCCAGTTCCGTCAGGCCCACGATCAGGTCGCCGCGCACGGTGCAGCAGATGCAGCCGTTGTTCATCTCGATGATGTGTTCGTTGCTATCTTGTACCAGGATTTCATTGTCGATGTTTTCCTGGCCAAACTCGTTTTCGATCACGGCGATGCGCATGCCATGGTCTTCCTGCAGTATGCGGTTGAGCAAGGTGGTTTTGCCTGCGCCCAGGAAACCGGTGAGGATGGTGGTTGGAATCAGTGCCATGAGAGATGCCTATGCTGTAATCGATGGTGCCACCGCGCAAGCGGAAGAATGCGGACGATTATGCCGGAATTTTGCAAATGCTTGCAAATGTGCGCCTATCCGCTTGATATGGATCAGGCTGCTCAACGGGTGCGGCTACCTACTTGAGCTTGGCGCGCGGGTGCGCCTGGTCATACACGTGCGCCAGATGCTGGAAATCGAGGGCCGTGTAGACCTGGGTCGAGGTGATGCTGGAATGACCGAGCATTTCCTGCACGGCGCGCAAGTCGCCCGACGATTGCAGCACATGCGAGGCAAACGAGTGGCGCAGCACGTGCGGGTGCACGTTCGCGGGAATGTCGGCGGCCAGCGCATGCGCCTTCAGGCGCAGCTGCAATACGCGCGGCGAGATGCGCGTGTTGCGCGTGCTTAAAAACAAGGCAGCGCTGCCATCCCTGGCAGGTGGGCGCACGGCCAGCCAGCTGGCCAGCGCGACGAGGGCTGCCTTGCCGACGGGCACCTTGCGCATCTTGCTACCCTTGCCCGTGACGATGACTTCGAAGCTGGCCATGTCAAGCCAGCCCAGCGAGGCGGGCTGGCCGCCCTCGGCCTTGCAGTAATGGGTGTCCAGGCTGGTCAGTTCGGAGACGCGCAAACCGCTCGAATACAACAGCTCGAACATGGCGCGGTTGCACAATTGCTCCGGCTCGGCGCTACCTTGCTGGTGTTGCGCGGGCGCCACGAGTCGCACGGCATCGTCCACTGACAGGGCTTTTGGTAACGTTTTGGCCCGCTTGGGCGCGCGGATGCCGTCGACAGGGTTGGCGTCGAGCTTGGTCTCGCCACTGAGCCAGTTGAAAAAGCCCCGCCACGACGACAGCTTGCGGGCGATCGAACGCGGGTCGAGGCCGCCGCTGTGCAGCTTGGCCGTGTAGCGGCGTATTTCGTTGTGCGCGAGGGCGGTCCAGGGCGTATTGCCGCTCAGTTCCAGCAAGGCGCGCAGGTCGCGCCCGTAGGCGTCCAGCGTATGCGGCGACAGCTTGCGCTGCGTGGCCAGCTGCGCCAGGTAGCTGGCCAGCCATTCGGCCTTGCCGCGCGCCTCGCCCATGGCTGACTCAGGCAGGCGAGCCGGCGCGCAGCGCGGCCAGGGCGGCGCTGGCCGTGGCGCCGATGTGCACGAGGAAGTCCGTGCCCATGCTGGAGGTAAAGCGTTCGCTGTCGGGCGAGCCGAGCACCAGCAAGCCGAACGTGCCCGTGGTGCCGGGCGCGCGCAGGGCGATCATGACGGTCGATTCGATTTTATCCGCCTGCAGCCAGTGCACGGCTTCGAAATCGCGGTTGCTGCCGCAGTACGGCGCTTGCAGGCTGTTGGCGAACATGCGCACGTCGGCCGTGACATCTTCCGTGAACCAGCCGCTGGCGTGTTCAGGCAGCACTTGCCACAGGCGCAGGCTGACATAGGGCACGTCAAAATTGCTTTGCAATGCATCGACCAGCACGCGCGGCATGGCCGCATCGCTGCGCACTTGCAGCATGGCCTGGTTCCAGCCGTGGAACTTGCTGGCGATGTCGCCATTTTCCTCGGCCAGGCGGCTCAGCTTGGACATGCGCAGTTCCAGCGCCTTGTATTTGTCACGCATCACTTCCATCTGCCGCTCCTGCAGCGAGATGGTGCGTCCCGTCAGCGGGCTGCTCAGCTTGACCTCACCGAGCAGCGCGGTATGCTCTTCGAAGAAAGTCGGATGCTCGCTCAGGTACTGGGCGACGGTGCTGGAATCGAGTGTGGCGGTCATTGAGAATGTCTGTCAGTGAAGGATGAACACTTCATTCTAACCGAGAGTGCGCCGGCATAGGCGCAAAGGGCAGGGCGCCGGTGCATTTTCCGCGCGCGCATGAAAAAAGCGGCATGGTTGCCCATGCCGCTTTGCAATCCTTGCTCAGCAATCACCCGCGAAGGGTGACGTGCGGGGCATTAGAAGTTGTGGTGTACGCCCAGGCCGATGTAATTGACCGAGGTGGTGTTGTTGTAGTTGGTGGCGCTGGCCGATTTCTTGTTCGAAATATCTGCGTACAGGTAGGTACGCTTCGACAGATTGTAGTCGTAGCCCAGCGATGCTTGCTTGGTCTTGGCGACGCCATCCGGCGTTTTCTGACCGTAACCAGCGCGGATCTTGCCTGGGCCGACGTCATAGTTCGCGCCCAGCACCCACGATTTGGTGTCGGTGTTGACGATTTTAAAATTGCCGTCATCCTGATGCTGGTACGTTGCCATCAGTTTCAATTCTGCGATCGGATTGAACGATGCGCCGACCGACCACAGCTTGGCTTGCAGGCCGTTACGCTCGTAGGCGCCCATGGCGGCGAACTGCGCGTAGTTGTACGTTACCGATACCGAGTACGGGTTCGATGCTGGCACCACATTGGCTGGCACGGCGAAGTTGCCGGTGGCATTCGTCGTCAGGTTGCGCACGGAGGCTGCAACGAGGGCGTTGTTGTTCGCTTCCTTGGCGGCCACGGTGGCGTTGAACTGGAAGCCGCTGATCACTGGCGAGTTGTAGAACACGGCGTTCGAGAAGCGGTTTTTCGAGTTGCCTGGCGCGCTCAGCGGATCGCTGCTATAGGCGGCCACGGTCAGGTCGGTCTGGAAACCGGCTGGCGTAGGCATGCCCGACCATGGTTCGAAACCGGTGCTCGTTTCCTGGAAAGCGGTCAGGCCACGGCCCAGGCGTACGGTACCGAAGTCGCCTTGCAGGCCGACGCGGCTTTGACCCTGGAACAGGGGACGCGAATTGGCGCCCGAGGTGTTTTCGATGGTGCCGGTGTCGGATTCATAGCGAATTTCCAGTTGGAAAATAGCTTTCAAGCCATTGCCCAGATCTTCCGTGCCCTTGAAACCCAGTTTGTTGTTGTCGCGTTTGGTGACGGCGGTGGTCGAACCAGTCGCTTTACCCAGGCCTGCATCGATCGTGCCGTAGATTTGGACGGACGACTGCGCTTGTGCGGTTGCGGCAAAGGCGCCGAAGAGTGCGAGGGCAACGAGTGATTTTTTCATGTCTTATTCCCTATTAAAAGTGAGTTCCGTCCGAGATCCGAGCAGATTGAAATGCGCTAACTGCCGCGTTTCGATGAATGAACCTTAATTCGTCGGCGCGCAAGACGTGCGGGATTGGTCAAATGTGCGTGAAAAGATTGGTGAAAAGCGTCATAAATCCATGGCCCTGTTGTATTTTTGTAACGCGCGGTTTCTGCCAATCCTGCGCCGATGGCCAGCGTTCTCCCATCGCCACGGTGGCGGCGCCTTGCCATCTTGGCGTGTTCTGGCCCGGAGGTTGTTGCGTTGAATCAAGTTCTTAAGCCGGCTTTGGCGGATTTATGACACAAGGACGTTACACTAAGGGAGACGGCCTGCACTGATGGGCCCGGAGACGACGCACTATTATTAGAATCATTGACTCAATATCGAGAATCGATGGCAAATCGCGAAACATTAGGATTGATCAAGGGCGCACGTGCCGGCGATGTGGCTTGCCAGCTGGCGTTGGGGCGGCTGTATCTGTTCGGACAGGGTGTGCCGCAGAGCTTGCCGACCGCCTTGCACTGGCTGGCGCGGGCGGCCCAGGAAGATAGCCAGGAAGCATGCTTGCTGATTGGTACGCACGTGCCTTTCGAAGTGGCGCAACCGGCAGCCAGGACGCTGATTCCGTATTACGCGCAGGCGTTCGATGCGGGCCTGGTGCAGGCGGGCCTGGTGCTGGCGCAACTGGTGCTGGGCAACGCCGCCAGCAGTTGTGAAACTTTGCGCGCCAAGGCGCGCGTGGCGCTGGACGCCGCCGTGCGCGCCGGCTTGCCCGATGCGCAATGGTTATTATCCATGCAAGAAGGATCGTCCGCAGCCTGCGTGCCCGATAGCAGCCTTGTTGCCGAGCATGCCCTCGATGGGGATACGCCGCTGCATGCCGGACTGGAGCAGGCCTGGAGCCAGGGCGACCATGCCGGATTCCTGTCGCAAGGCTTGCCGCTGGCGCGCGAGCTGTTACAGCGCCAGGCGGCGGCCGGTGCGCGTGCCATCACCCTCGACGCGCAGCAGGTGCTGTTGCTGTCGCGTTGCGCCCAGGCACTGGCGCCTGGCGGCGATGCCGAGGGTTGGCAGTGTTGCGAGCTGGCCGCGCATGGCGGCGACCGCACGGCGCAGCTGGAACTGGGGCTTGGCTATGCGCGCATGGATGCGCATGGCCAGCGGCTGGCTACGCGCAACGGCGCGGCCAATTTCAAGCGGGCCGTGCGCTGGCTGACGCAGGCGGGCGAACAGGGCTTGGCCGAAGCCTGGTTCGTGCTGTCGCGCATCTATACAAAACCGGAATTTTCCCAGCGCAATGTGGTCGAAGCCCATGCCTGCCTGGAACGTGCCGCCGACCTGGGGCATGGCCCGGCTCAGCTCGAGTGCGGCATGCATGCCTGGCGCAATCGCCGCGATGGGGTCAACAACGATGTGCGTGCTGCCTATTGGCTGCTGCAGGCGCAGGCGCAGGGCAGCAGTGAAGCGGAGGCGGCGCTGGCGAAGATTGCGCCGCACGGCGAGTCCGGCGACTGGGGCCAGTGCGCCGCGTTGCACGCCGACGGGCACCTGCGCCAGCTGGGCCAGAGCCACCCTTTGCTGGCGGCGCGGCTGGAGCTGGCGCGCCGCTTTCATCTGTCGCGTGCCGAGGCGCTGCTGCTCGATCTGCATGCGGCCGATCAGGGGCATTGTTTGTTGATCGATATCAGCGCCACGCATGGCCGCGGCAAGCGGCGCCTGGTATTGGTCCGCACGGCGCAGGAGCGCCAGCTGCTAGATCAGGTGGTGCGTCTGTTCGAACGCGTCGATTGCGGCGTAACGGGGCCGGAAGGCAATTACCGGCAACGCCTGTACCGCCTGAAATGCTACCTGGCCGAGCTCGGTGTAGCGCAGGAACAGCAGTTCCTGGCGGCATGATGTGAAACGGCTTGCCGCGTTGATTACAGTTCGATCGTGCCTTCGAACACGGTCACGGCCGGGCCCGTCATCAGGACCGGATGGCCCGGGCCTTGCCAGGCGATCGAGAGTTCTCCGCCACGCGCGCTGATGCGCACGGGCGAGTCGAGCCGGCCGCGCAGGATGCCGGCCACGGCGGCGGCGCAGGCGCCCGTGCCGCAAGCGAGCGTTTCGCCCGCGCCCCGTTCATACACGCGCAGTTTCACGTGATGGCGGTCGATGATCTGCAGGTAGCCGGCGTTGACGCGGCGGGGAAAGCGCGGATGGTGCTCGATCAGCGGGCCCGATTGTTCCAGGTCTTGCGCGTCGACATCCTCGACCACTTGCACGGCATGCGGGTTGCCCATCGACACGACCGATACCAGCACGGGGGCCGTCTGGCCCGGCAGCGCCAGGTCCAGCGGCCACAGGGTGTCGTTGCTTTCCGCTACACCGTCCAGGCCAGCCGCATCGAACGGCACCAGCGCGGGTTCCAGCACGGGCGCCCCCATGTCCACCGTGATGCTGCCATCGATCTCCAGGCGCGGCGCAATGATGCCGGCCATGGTTTCCACGCGGATGCTGGTCTTGCTTGACAAGCCTTTTTCGCTGACGAACTTGACGAAGGCGCGCGCGCCGTTGCCGCATTGTTCGACTTCGCCGCCATCGTTGTTATAGATGCGGTAGCGGAAGTCGCAGCCGGGCAGGCGCGGCTTTTCCACCACCAGGATCTGGTCGGCGCCGATGCCGAAACGGCGGTCGGCCAGACGCTGCCACTGGGCCGGCGTGAAGTCTATATCTTGATTGATGGCATCGATGACGATGAAGTCATTGCCGGCGCCATGCATCTTGGTAAATTGGAGTTTCATGTTCTGCCGTATCACTTGTGCTGGTTATAGAACGAGGCTTCGCCTTCCGGACGCGTCTTGAAGCGTTTATGGGTCCAGAAATATTCGGCCGGCGCTTCGCGCACGCGTTCTTCGATGAATTCGTTCATGCGGCGCGTGGCGGCCGTGATGTCGTCGCCCGGATAATCGTCCCAGGCCGGGTAATAGGTCACTTTCCAGCCCTGGTAATTGGGCAGGAAGGTGGCGATGACGGGAATCACCTGCGCCTTGGCTGCCAGCGCCAGGCGCGCCGTGGCCGTCAGGGTGGCGGCGGGCACGCCGAAGAAGGGCACGAATTCCGCATCCTTCTCGCCGAAATCCATGTCAGGCAGCATGAAATAGGGCAAGCCGTCGCGCAGCGCGCGCAGAATCGTCTTGATGCCGTCCTGACGCGTAAACAGCTTGGGCGGCTTGAAGCGCGAACGGCCATTGCGCAGGGCCTGGTCGAAGGCGGCGCTCTTTTGCTGCACATACATGGACGAGGCGGAAATTTCCATGGCCGTGGCGGCGCCGGCCACGTCGAGGCAGACAAAGTGCGGACACAGCAAGATGGTGGGCTTGGCCGCGATCTGCTGGCCCGGGAAGGCGGGCACCTTCTTGATCAGGCGGTTCAGGCGTTCTTCCGACGACCACCACAGGATGCTGCGCTCCCACACGCTGCGCGAATACGCCTGGAAGTGCTGGCGCGCCAGGGCCACGCGTTGCTGTTCCGTCAATTCCGGCATGCACAGGCGCAGATTTGTCAGGGCGATCTTGCGTCGCGTGGGCATGGCGATGAACAGCACGCTGCCGACGGCCACGCCGAAGCGGCCGAGGATGGGCAAGGGCAGCCAGTGCAGCAGCCACATGAAGGCGATCAGCAGTCTCATGCCTGCTCCTTGGCGGCATCCGGCGTCGCTGGCGTGGGCGGCGGCGCGCCGCGCGGCACCTTGTAGCGATTGTAGCTCCACAGGTATTGCGCGGGGCTGCGCGCGATCAATTGTTCCATGGCGGCATTGATGGTGCGCGCCTGCTCCGCCGAGGTGCTGGCTAGCGACTCGGTGAACGGCACGAAATGCACGACATAGCCGCGCCCGCCCGGCAGGCGCTCGGCGTAGGTGATGATGACTTCGGCGCCGCCCATCTGCGCCAGCTTGGCCGGCAGGGTCATGGTGTAGGCGGGACGGCCGAAGAAATCGGCCCACACGCCTTCGCCCTCTTGCGGCACCTGGTCTGGCAGCAGGCCGATGGGCTGGCCTTTTTTCAGGCATTTGGCAAAGATGCGCACGCCCGACATGTTGGCCGGCGCCAGCATCAGGTTTTCGCGCGCGCGCGCCCCTTCGATCAGCGGTTTCAGGGCGGCGCGCTTGGGCGGGCGGTACATCACGGTGAGCGGCGTGCGCAGGGCGATTTGCTGGGCGACGATTTCAAAGCAGCCCAGGTGTGGCGTCAGGAAGACGATGCCGCGGCCATGCTGCAAGGCTTTTTCCACCAGCTCCCAGTTTTCCACCGTCGCGTGGCGCGCCACGCGCTCGGGCGGCGCGCACCAGATGAAGGGCAGTTCCAGCACGCTTTTGCCCGCTTCGGCCACGGCCGTGTGCAAGTGTTGCGAAAAGCCCGCACCCTGCATGTTCTCGCGCATGCGGCGCCGGTAGGACGGGGAAATGGCGTAAATCACCCAGCCGAGCGCAGCGCCCAGGCCATGCAGGACGGGCAGGGGAAAGATCGATAAGAAGCGGAAAATTGGGACTAACATGTATAAGCTGTTTCCAGGAATGGCGGGTTGCTGTGCCAAAATTTTTTAAGAAGCGTAAAATACCACGTATGCAGTAACCGCTGAGTTAATAGACAACTTGCGAAGCGGAATATAAATATCGCTAAAGCGTCGCAGGCAAAATCCTCTTTACTGCGACAGAACATTCACATAGTAATCAGGAGCTTGCAATGTCAAACGACTATCTCTTCACTTCCGAATCCGTTTCGGAAGGCCATCCCGACAAGGTTGCCGATCAAATTTCCGACGCCATCCTTGACGCCATCCTGACCCAGGATCCGACCGCCCGCGTGGCTGCCGAAACCCTGTGCAACACGGGTCTGGTGGTGCTGGCTGGCGAGATTACCACTTACGCCAATGTGGATTATATTCAAGTTGCGCGCGAAACCATCAAACGCATCGGCTACGACAATACGGAATACGGCATCGACTACAAAGGTTGCGCCGTGCTGGTGGCCTATGACAAGCAGTCGCCGGACATCGCGCAAGGCGTCGATGAAGGTGCGGGGATTGACCTGGATCAAGGCGCTGGCGATCAAGGCTTGATGTTCGGCTACGCCTGCGATGAGACGGCCGAGCTGATGCCTGCCGCCATCCACTACGCGCACCGCCTGGTCGAGCGCCAGTCGCAGCTGCGCAAGGATGGCCGTTTGCCATGGCTGCGTCCGGATGCCAAATCGCAAGTGACCCTGCGCTACGTCGATGGCCGTCCCGTCGGCGTGCACACGGTCGTGCTGTCGACCCAGCATGCGCCGGAAATCTCGCATTCGCAGATCGAAGAAGCCGTCATCGAAGAAATCATTAAGCCCATCCTGCCGCGCGAATGGCTGACGGAGACCAAATTCCTCGTCAACCCGACGGGCCGTTTCGTCATTGGCGGTCCGCAAGGCGATTGCGGCTTGACCGGGCGCAAGATCATCGTCGACACCTACGGTGGCGCAGCCCCGCACGGCGGCGGCGCGTTCTCGGGCAAGGACCCATCGAAAGTCGACCGTTCGGCGGCCTACGCAGCCCGTTACGTGGCGAAAAACATCGTCGCCGCCGGCCTGGCGCGCCAATGCCAGGTGCAGGTCAGCTACGCCATCGGCGTGGCCAAGCCGATCAACATCACCGTCTACACGGAAGGCACGGGCGTGATTCCTGACGCGGAAATCGCCAAGCTGGTGCTGGCGCACTTCGACCTGCGTCCAAAAGGCATCGTGCAAATGCTCGACCTGCTGCGCCCGATTTACCAGAAGAGCGCCGCCTACGGCCACTTCGGCCGCGAAGAGCCGGAATTCACGTGGGAGCGCACCGACAAGGTCGCCCTGCTGCGCGACGCTGCCGGCCTGAAATAATCTAGTCCGCTTGCAAGAAAAGCGCCCCGGCCATCTGGCTGCGGGCGCTTTTTTCATGGGTGCGCACGCGACGGCGCGTAGCGAACGGCGTTGCCGTACGGATACGCTACAATTTATTGCAAATAAACTAACTGGAGAATTCCATGACCTTGTTGCACGCACGCTCGCTGGTGCTTGTTCTGCTGGCCACATGGGGTCTGTCCGCTGTCGCGGCCGCGCCAGTCACGGCGCCGGCCACGCTGACGGTGGGGCAATGGCTGGACAAGGCAGAAGGGGGCGATGGCCATGCCGTGCTGATCCTGGCGGCGGCCGGCAAATTTGTTTTCCCCGATGGCTCGCTGGCAACGCCGGTGCAGATCAGGCCCGAACTCACCGAGTTGATGGGGCAAATGTCGGCACGCCAGGCCTTGCATGTGCTCACCATTTATGCGGACAGTGGTTTTCTCGCCACGGATCCCGATGCCTGGCGCTCGAATACCAAGCCCGATCCCGTGCTCACCTGCAAATGGGCCATGCGCGCCGCGAATTACCCGACCGACGGCAGCAAGGCTGATAAAGACATGGTGCCGATCCTGCGCGACCTGGCCGATGAAATAGCGCGGCGCCTGGACGCTGACGAGCGCGCCAGTTGTCTCAGCCAGGGCAAGAACTGGCCGCGCAAACCGTAGGGCGCCAGCGCGCGTCGCGGGCTTGCCAGGCGGCCGGCCCGCTTGACTAATGGTTGCCGCAGGCGCAAGGCCAATGTTATGATGCGGGGTCCGAGGAGCGTTGCGACGAAGAAATTCGCCAGGCTCGGAATATCCTGCAACTGCGCTCACGTACCTTTTTCAACTGAAAGGAGGGCGTGATGAACGCCGTACTCAAATCGCAACACGACTACACCATCGCCGATATCACTCTGGCCGCATGGGGCGACAAAGAAATCAAGATTGCTGAAACGGAAATGCCTGGCCTGATGGCCATCCGCGAGGAATTCGCGGCTGCGCAGCCCCTGAAAGGCGCGCGCATCACCGGTTCCATCCACATGACCATCCAGACCGCCGTGCTGATCCACACCCTGGAAGCACTGGGTGCGCAAGTGCGTTGGGCATCGTGCAACATTTACTCCACGCAAGATCACGCTGCTGCCGCCATCGCTGCCGCCGGCACGCCTGTCTTCGCCGTCAAGGGCGAATCGCTGGATGACTACTGGGAATACACGCACCGCATCTTCGAATGGCCGAACGTGGATGGCAAGGCTGTCTACTCGAACATGATCCTCGACGATGGCGGCGATGCTACCTTGCTGCTGCACCTGGGCGTGCGCGCGGAAGCCGATCTGTCGGTGCTGGCCAACCCGGGTTCGGAAGAAGAAATCTGCCTGTTCAATTCGATCAAGAAACACTTGCTGGCCGACCCGACCTGGTACTCGAAGCGTCTGCCGGAAATCCTCGGCGTGACGGAAGAAACCACCACCGGCGTGCACCGTTTGTATCAAATGCACAAGGAAGGCAAGCTGGCTTTCCCGGCGATCAACGTGAACGATTCCGTCACGAAATCGAAATTCGACAACCTGTATGGCTGCCGTGAGTCGCTGGTCGACGGCATCAAGCGCGCCACCGATGTGATGATTGCCGGTAAAGTGGCCGTTATCGCCGGTTACGGTGACGTCGGCAAGGGTTCGGCCCAAGCCATGCGTGCCCTGTCGGCGCAAGTATGGGTGACGGAAGTCGATCCGATCTGCGCACTGCAGGCGGCGATGGAAGGCTACCGCGTGGTGACCATGGATTACGCCTGCGAACACGGCGACATCTTCGTGACCTGCACGGGCAACTATCATATCCTCACGCACGATCACCTGACGCGCATGAAAGACCAGGCCATCGTCTGCAACATTGGTCACTTTGACAATGAAATCGATGTCGCTTCGTTGAAACAATACGAGTGGGAAAACATCAAGCCGCAAGTCGACCACATCATCTTCCCGTCGGGCCGCCGCATCATCCTGCTGGCCGAAGGCCGCCTGGTCAACCTCGGTTGCGGCACGGGCCACCCGTCGTACGTGATGAGCTCGTCGTTCGCCAACCAGACGATCGCCCAGATCGAGCTGTACGCGAACACGGCCAACTACCCGGTCGGCGTGTACACCTTGCCAAAACACCTGGACGAAAAAGTCGCCCGTTTGCAACTCAAAAAGTTGAATGCGCAGCTGACGGAACTGACGCAAGAGCAAGCCGACTACATCGGCGTGCGCACGGAAGGTCCATACAAACCCGAACATTACCGTTATTAATCGGTAGTCCGGGCTGTAATTCACCCTCTGAGGGCCGGCGCTTGCCGCCGGCCTGACCCTACTTTTGACAGGCTAGAGAAATGCGCTTGCTACTGATTTGGTTTATCAATGCGGCAGCCCTGTTTGCCGTCCCTTATTTGATGCACTCGGTGACGATGAGCAGCGGCTGGACCGCGCTGCTGGCCGCTGCCGTGCTGGGACTGGTCAATGCGCTGATCCGTCCCTTGCTGATCCTGTTGACCCTGCCCGTGACGTTTTTGTCGCTGGGCCTGTTCATCCTGATCATCAACGGCTTCATGTTCTGGCTGGTGGCGCAAATGATAGCCGGTTTCCATGTCGCCAGTTTCTGGTCTGCCGTGGGTGGTGCCATTTTGTACAGCATCATTTCCTGGGCCTTGTCGACCTTACTTTTGAGTAATGACGATGGAAAAGCATAATTTCAGTATTGAGTTTTTCCCGCCGAAAACCCCGGAAGGGGCGGAAAAGCTGCGCGCCACGCGTGTCAAGTTGTCTGAATTGCATCCGAAGTATTTCTCGGTGACGTTCGGCGCCGGCGGCACCACGCAGCAGGGTACCCTGGACACCGTGCGCGAGATTCTGGCGGCCGGCGAACAAGCCGCGCCCCATCTGTCTTGCGTCGGCGGTTCGCGCGCATCGATCCGCGCCGTGCTGGCAGACTTCAAGGCGGCCGGCGTGAGCCGTATCGTGGCCTTGCGGGGCGACTTGCCCAGCGGCTACGGCGCCTCGGGCGAGTTCCGCTACGCCAACGAGCTGGTGGAGTTCATCCGCGCCGAGACGGGCGACCATTTCCATATCGAAGTGGCTGCCTATCCGGAAGTGCATCCGCAAGCGCGTTCGCCGCAGGACGACCTGAACGCGTTTGCGCGCAAGGTGCAGGCCGGCGCCGATGCGGCCATCACCCAGTACTTCTACAATGCCGACGCGTATTTCCAGTTTGTCGAGCAGACGCAGAAGATGGGCATCAACGTGCCTATCGTGGCCGGCATCATGCCGATCACGAATTACACGCAGTTGATGCGCTTTTCGGACATGTGCGGCGCGGAAATTCCACGCTGGGTGCGTCTGAAACTGGCCAGCTTCGGCGACGACAGCGCGTCCATCAAGGCCTTTGGCCTGGACGTGGTGACGGGCCTGTGCGAGCGTTTGCTGGAAGGCGGCGCGCCAGGCTTGCATTTCTATAGCATGAACCAGGCGGCGCCCACCACCGCACTGTGGCAGCGCCTGGTCAAATAATCGCCGTCTGATTCGTCAGAAAAAGTCGCCCTCGGTCATGATGTGATCGAGGGCGATGTCGTATTCGCCGTTGGGAAAGCTGGCCGCCAGGCAGGCATAGGCGATGCCCAGGGTGCGCGGACGCGGCGTGGCCGCCAGCGTGCGGTCGTAATAGCCGCCGCCATAGCCGAGACGAAAACGTTCCATATTGAATCCCAGGCAGGGCACCAGCAGGGTGGCGGGCGCCGGGCGCAGGCGCAGCTGGGCCGGCACGGCCACGCCCATGCCATCCTTGACCATCGCTACACCGGGCGTCCAGTCGCTGAACGCCAGCGGTGCATGCTTTTCCAGCACCACCGGCAGGCACAGGGCCACGCCGCGCGCGGCCAGCTGCACATACGCGCCGTGCAAGTCCGGTTCGCCATGCAGGGGCCAGTACACGCCCAGTTCTCCGATATTTTCCTGCGCGCACCAGTCCAGCAGGCGCTGCGCGATGGCCGCATCCCACCCTGCGCGGGTGCTCTCGGGCAGGGCGCGGCGGGCCGCCAGCAGGGTCTTGCGCAAGCCGGCCTTGTCCTGTGGCGCAATGGGTGGCCGTGTAGCCGGATCGCATGTTATTCTAGGGTCGCTATTCATATCACCATCAAGTTAAGATTGAGAGTCGTACATTGATTTCCCCACTGAAATGGATTGCCGGCACGATGCTGTGTGTTGCATCGGCCTTGTCGCCCCTGGCCGCCCTGGCCCAGGTATCCGCCACCGTCTCTCCTGCCGCACCCGACACGCGCAGCGAGGACGATGCCTTCCTGCTGCTGCGCGACGCCGCGCGCAAGGATGACGCCGAAAAAGCCGACTTTTATGCGGGGCGCCTGACGAATTACCAGATTCCATCGTATGTTGACTATTATCGGCTGAAACCGCGCATCAAACAGTTGACCGAGGCGCAATTTCGCGATTACCTGAACCGCTACAAGGGCAGCGCCATCGCCGACCGTTTCCGCAATGACTGGCTGCTGGAGCTGGGCCGCAAGCGCGACTGGGTCGTGTTTGACGAGCAATATCCGCAATTCGCCCTCGATGACGACACCCAGCTCAAGTGCTACGCGCTGATGTCGCGCGCGGCCAAGGGTCAGAACGTGGCGCCCGAAGCGCGCAACCTTCTGGTGTCGCCGCCCGGTTATGGCGAAGCGTGCGGCAGCCTGATCGCCGTCTTGGCGCAAAACGGCCAGTTTGACACGAACGACCTGTGGGCGCAGATCCGCCTGGCGGGCCAGACGAATGCCACGGGCCCGGCGCGCCGCATCGCGCTGCTACTGGACGCGTCCGACACGAAGATGGCGCAAGCGATCGACTTGCCGGCGCTGATGTTGGCCAAGGGGCCGGGGCCCAGCCGCGCGGACCACGAAATGTACCTGGTGGCCATCGGCCGCATGGCGAAAAGCACCCTGAAACTGGGCGTGGTGGCGCTGCAAAAGGCCAGCGGACAGCTGACGCCGCAGGAGCAAGCCATCGGCTGGGCCAACCTGGCCCTGCAGGCATCGTATTCGCTGGCGCCGGAAGCGTTTGAATATTGGCAAAAAACCAATGGCGCGCCATTGACCCAGGAGCAGATGCAATGGAAGGCGCGTATCGCCTTGCGCGAAGGCAACTGGCCCGTGGTGAAGTCGTCCATCCAGGCCATGCCGGCCTCGCTACGCACGGACCCCACCTGGGTCTACTGGCTGGCGCGCGCGCAGCAGGCGGAAACGCCGGGCCGCCCGAACGCGCAAGCCGACACCCTGTATCGCACGATTTCCGAGCAGTCGAATTTCTATGGCTTGCTGGCCAATGAAGAGCTGGGCAACCATCTGGTGCTGCCGCCGCCGGGCCAGCCCGTCACGCCGACGGAAATTGCCGCCATGGCCGCCAATCCGGGCTTGCAGCGCGCCTTGAAATTTTTCAACATGCGTTTGCGCTTCGAAGGCACGCGCGAGTGGAACTGGGAATTGCGCTCGATGACGGACAGGCAACATCTGGCGGCTGCAGAATTTGCACGCCAGAACAATGTGCTCGACCGCATGGTCAACACCTCGGACCGCACGCGCCTGGAAGTGGACTATACGCAACGCTATCCGACGCCGCACGACGACGTCATGCACCCGGCCACGCAAACCCTGGGCCTGGACAAAGCCTGGGTGTATGGCCTGATCCGCCAGGAATCGCGCTTCATCATGGATGCGCAATCGCATGTGGGCGCCTCCGGCCTGATGCAGGTGATGCCATCGACGGCCCGCTACGTGGCCAAGAAGATCGGTCTCACCGATTTCGTCACGGAAACGTTGAGCGATGTGCGCACCAACGTCTTGCTGGGCACCAATTACCTGAACATGGTGCTGGGCGGCCTCGATGGTTCGCAAGTGCTGGCCAGCGCCGCCTACAACGCGGGGCCGGGGCGCTTGCGCATCTGGCGTGCCACCATGACGCGTCCGCTGGAAGGCGCCGTCTTCGCCGAAACGATACCGTACACGGAAACGCGCGGCTACGTGAAAAACGTGATGGCCAACGCCACCTATTACGCAGCCCTGTTCGAGAAGCGCCCGCAGTCGCTGAAGGCGCGCCTGGGTACCGTGGGACCGAAAAATAGCGCCATCGCGGCCGATTTGCCGTAATCCAATACTTGATACCCGACCATGCAAACCACCATCCTTGACCCCAGCCTGACGCAAACCCTGGCCGCCGCGCGCGAGCCTGGCCTGACCCTCATCATCGGCAACAAGAATTACTCATCGTGGTCGATGCGCCCGTGGGTAGCCATGACAGCGTTCGGCATCCCGTTCCAGGAAGTGCGCGTCTTGCTCGACCAGAGCGACACGGCAAGCAAAATCGCCGAATATTCGGCCTGCGGCCGCGTGCCTGTGTTGCTGGCGGGCGAGATGACGATCTGGGACAGCCTGGCCATCTGCGAATATCTGGCCGAGCAGTTTCCTGACAAGCACCTGTGGCCGCAAGACGTGGCCGCGCGCGCCATGGCGCGCTGTGTCAGCGCGGAAATGCATTCCGGCTTTGCCGGCTTGCGCACGGATATGTCGATGAATATCAAGGCAAAGTTGCCGGGCCGTGGCCGCACGGCCGCCGCGCAGGCCGACATTGGCCGCATCAGCGAAATCTGGGAAGAGTGCTTGTCGCGCTTTGGCCACCACCAGTTCCTGTTTGGCGACTTTTCCATCGCCGACGCGTATTTCGCCCCCGTCGTCATGCGTTTCCGCACGTATGGCGTGTCGCTGGCGCCTGCCCTGAACGCGTATTGCGAGCGCGTGCAGGCGCACCCGGCCGTGGCGCGCTGGATCACGGAAGCACTGGCGGAGACGGAAGTCGCTGCCAAGCACGACGCGGAACTCCCTGATTAAAGAGAAGTTCACCATGAAGATTTACACGGTCGGTGGCGCGGTGCGCGACCAACTGCTGGGCTTGCCCGTGAAAGACCACGACCACGTCGTCGTCGGCGCCACGCCGGAAGACATGCTGCGCCAAGGTTTTCGCCCCGTCGGCAAGGATTTCCCCGTCTTCCTGCATCCGAAGACGCAGGAAGAATATGCCTTGGCCCGCACGGAGCGCAAGACGGCGCCCGGCTACCGGGGCTTTGTCTTCCACACGGCGCCTGATGTCACCTTAGAAGACGACTTGGTGCGGCGCGATCTCACCATCAACGCTATCGCGCAAGCCGCGGATGGCACCTTGACCGACCCGTTCGGCGGCATCGGGGATATTCGCAACAAAATCTTCCGTCACGTCTCCGACGCGTTCGGCGAAGACCCCGTGCGCATCTTGCGCCTGGCCCGTTTTGCCGCCCGTTTTCATACTTTCACTGTCGCGCCCGCCACCATGGCGTTGATGCGCCAGATGGTGCTGGACGGCGAAGTCGACGCCCTGGTGGCCGAGCGCGTGTGGCAGGAAGTGGCAAAGGGCTTGATGGAAAGCCACCCTTCGCGCATGTTGACGGTGCTGGACGAGTGCGGCGCGCTGGCGCGCATCATGGGGGAAATTCAGCTGACCGAACGCTTGCTGCAGGTCATCGACCATGCCGCCGCGCAAGGCCTTGACTTGCCCGTGCGCTTCGCCGCCCTGATGTTGCATGTGGGCAAGGATGCCATCGAGCAGCTGAGCGAGCGCCTGCGCGTGCCCAACGAGTGCCGCGAACTGGCCGTCATGGCGGCGCGCGAGCTGGACAATATCAACGGCGCGCTGGACTTGAGCGCCGAAGCCGTGGTTGGCCTGTGCGAACGCTGCGACGGTTTGCGCAAGCCGCAGCGCTTTGCGCAACTGTTGCAAGCGGTGGCGTGCGATGGGCTGGTCGCGGGCGACTTTGCGCCGGCGGCACGGCTGCAGGGCGGGCTGGACGCGGCGCGCGCCGTCAATGCAGGGGCGCTGGCGCAAGGTTGCGCGGAGCCGAAACGCATCCCCGAAGTCATCTATGCGGCGCGGGTGGCCGCCGTGCAAGCATTCCTGGCCCAGGCTTGAATGGCGGGAATAGGCTACAATGGCGCCACAATGTTGCACTGCACAATATCGGCCTGACGTGCCGCAGCACCGCCCCCAGGAGTCGTCGTGACCTTACCCAAGCTGTTTCAAAATCCGTTTCGCCGCTGGCTCAGTCGTAGCGGCGGCGGGCGCCCGACCGTGCTGGTCAAGCAGTTGCATGAGCGCGACCGGCGCCGCATGATGAAGCATTTTCTGTCGCTGGAGAAAAGCGACCGTTTGCTGCGTTTCGGCAGCACCTTGCCCGATGAACTGGTGGCGCAGTACGTGCAGAAGATGGATTTCTCGCGCGACATGATTTATGGCGTCTACAACAGCTTGTTCAAGCTGGTGGGCGTGGGGCATCTGGCGTTCGCGCCGAAAGACAAGTCGCCGGCGAAAAGTATCGTCACGGACAAGGAGCAGGTGGCCGAGTTTGGCGTATCCGTGTCGAAAT
The DNA here is from genome assembly GCF_051380895.1 of Janthinobacterium breve. NCBI lineage: Bacteria > Pseudomonadati > Pseudomonadota > Betaproteobacteria > Burkholderiales > Oxalobacteraceae > Janthinobacterium > Janthinobacterium breve. The sequence goes on from NZ_JBNYXY010000004.1 coordinate 128,977, forward strand.
CCATGCGCGGCATGGGCGTCGGTTCGAAACTGTTCGAGCGGGCGGCGATACACTGCCGTAACAACGATGTCGATACCCTGTACATGCATTGTCTGTCGTCAAACAAGACGATGATGCATATCGCCAAGAAGGCGGGCATGGAAATTCAGCGCGACTATGGCGAAGCCGATGCCTATTTGAAACTATTGCCACCGAACCCGAGCAGCATGTTGCAGGAAGCCGTGCAGGAGCAGTTCGCCATGTTCGACTACACGTTCAAGGCGAACGCGCGCGCCGCATTCAAACTGTGGGATCGTTTGCCAGGGCGCAAGAAGAAGCCCGAGCCGCCATCACAATAAGGGCAGGGCCGTCGTATCCTTGATGCGCTGCAAGGCAAAGCTCGATTTGACGTCCAGCACCGCCGGGTGGCGCAGCAGGGTCGCCATCATGAAGCGCGAAAAATGCTCCATGTCTTCCACGTGCACGCGCAGCAGATAATCCATTTCGCCCGTCATCGCATAGCAAGCCACCACTTCCGGCCAATGCGCCACGGCCACGGCAAAGTCGGCGCGCGGCGAGGTATTCGTCACCAGGTTGGGCGCCAGCACGCGCGCCGTGCTGTGCGCAGTGGCGTCGCTGTGCTTTTCCAGCCGCACATTCACATAGGCCAGCAAGCCCAGGCCGATCTTTTCCGGGTCCAGCAGGGCCACGTACTGGCGGATCACGCCCGCTTCTTCCAGCCGTTTGACGCGGCGCAAGCATGGCGACGGTGACAGGCTGACCTGTTCGGCCACGTCCTGATTCGACAGGCGGCCATCGGCCTGCAGGACGGCGAGGATCTTGCGGTCCGTTTTATCCAGCGTAATTTTGCTCATGCTTCCTCCGGTGGCTCTCGTTTCACGCAATATTATTGCGCAAATCATGATTGTTCGGGAGATCTTTGGCATTTAATGCCCGTGACCCACGCCTATACTGTGCGCTACTTCTTGGAGGAGACATCATGCAATTTCAGCCTTGGGATAACCCGATGGGTACCGATGGTTTCGAGTTCGTCGAGTATGCAGCACCAGACCCAAAAGCATTGGGCAAGCTGTTCGAGAACATGGGCTTCACGGCCATCGCGCGCCACCGCCACAAGGATGTGACCCTGTACCGTCAGGGCGACATCAATTTCATCATCAATGCCGAACAAGATTCGTTCGCGCAGCGTTTTGCCCGCCACCACGGCCCATCCGTGTGCGCCATCGCCATCCGCGTCGACGACGCAGCCTTTGTGTACCGCCGCGCGCTGGAACTGGGCGCCTGGGGTTTCGACAATAAAACGGGCCCGATGGAGCTGAATATCCCCGCCATCAAGGGCGTGGGCGATTCGCTGCTGTATTTTGTCGACCGCTGGCGCGGCAAGGGTGCCGACAAGGAAGGTGCGGCGGCACCGGGCGGCATTGGCGACATCAGCATCTATGACGTCGACTTCGTCGCCATTCCCGGCGCCGTCGCCAACCCGGTCGGCCATGGCCTGACCTATATCGACCACCTGACGCACAATGTGCACCGTGGCCGCATGAAGGAATGGGCGAGCTTTTATGAAAGCCTGTTCAACTTCCGCGAAGTGCGCTATTTCGACATCGAAGGCAAGCTGACGGGCCTCAAATCGAAAGCCATGACTTCGCCCTGCGGCAAGATCCGCATCCCGATCAATGAATCGTCGGACGACAAGTCGCAGATCGCCGAATACCTGGACCAGTACCATGGCGAAGGCATCCAGCATATCGCCCTGGGCACGGACAATATCTACGCGTCCGTGCAAGGCATGCGCGATACGGGTATCGATTTCCAGGACACGATTGAAACCTACTATGAGCTGGTCAACCGCCGCCTGCCGAACCACGGTGAGCAGCTGGAAGAACTGCGCCGCCTGCGTATCCTGATCGATGGCCACAGCACGGAAACGGAACGCGAACTGTTGCTGCAGATCTTCACGCAGACGGTGATTGGCCCGATTTTCTTCGAGATCATCCAGCGCAAGGGCGACCAGGGCTTCGGCGAAGGCAATTTCCGCGCCCTGTTCGAATCGATCGAGCTGGACCAGATCAAGCGCGGCGTGCTGAAAGATACGAATGCGGCGTAATGTTGCTTTGTAACAAACAGTAGTTAAAAGAGCACCAGCCTGGGAGTGCAGCGCAGCAAAGAACTGCGCGCATTCCTGTGGTAGTCTACGACAAACAAGTCATTTTTCCGCACCGGCATGCTTACAAAGCGCCACCGGTACGTGTGAGTTCAACCGACTTTGCACGCGTAGCACAGAGAATAATGGAGACAAGTAATGAATGCACCAATCAAGGGCTCGAATCTTGAGCCGGGCGCGCACGCGTCCGAGATTTCCCTGAACGACAAATACACGCTGGAGCGTGGCCGCGCCTTCATGACGGGCACGCAAGCGCTGATCCGCCTGCCCATGTTGCAGCGCGAGCGCGATCTGAAGGCTGGCCTGAATACGGCCGGCTACATCACCGGTTACCGCGGTTCGCCTGTGACGTCCGTCGACATGACGGCGATCAAGGCCAAGAAATACCTCGATGCACACCACGTCAAATTCCACCCGGGCCTGAACGAAGACCTGGCCGCCACGGCTGTCTGGGGCACGCAGCAAACGAATCTGTTCGAAGACGCGAAATACGACGGCGTATTCGGCATGTGGTACGGCAAGGGTCCTGGCGTCGACCGCTGCGGCGACGTCTTCAAGCACGCGAATAACGCCGGTTCCGCCAAGCACGGCGGCGTGCTGGTGCTGGCCGGCGACGACCATGCGGCCAAATCGTCGTCCACGGCGCACCAGTCCGACCATATCCTGAATGCTTGCGGCATCCCCGTGCTGTATCCGTCGTCGGTGCAGGAATACATCGATTACGGCTTGCACGCCTGGGCCATGAGCCGCTACACGGGCCTGTGGGTCTCGATGAAATGCGTGACCGACATCATCGAGTCGGGCGCCGCCGTCGATTTCGACCCGGACCGCGTGCAGATCACTCTGCCGACCGACTTCGAGATGCCGGCCGGTGGCTTGAACATCCGCTGGCCCGATACGGTGCTAGAACAAGAAGTACGCATGAACAGCTACAAATGGTATGCAGCGCTGGCGTATGCGCGTGCCAACAAGCTCAATAAAATCATCTGGGACAGCCCGAAGGCGCGCATCGGCATCATCACGGCCGGCAAATCTTACCTCGATACGCGCCAGGCGCTGGCCGACTTGGGCATTGACGAGCAAGTGGCGGCCGACATCGGCATCCGCCTGTACAAGATCGGCATGACCTGGCCGCTGGAAGCGGACGGCGTGCACGAATTTGCCAAGGGCCTCGACGAGATCCTCGTGGTGGAAGAAAAGCGGCAAATCCTCGAGTACGCGCTGAAGGAAGAACTGTACAACCTGAAGGATGGCGAGCGTCCGCGCGTGGTCGGCAAGTTCGACGACACGGGCGAATGGAGCAACCAGAAGGGCACGGGACACGGCGACTGGCTGCTGCCGGCCACGTATGAACTGAACCCGGCCATGATCGCCCGCGCGATTGCCAGCCGCATTTCGCGCTACTACGCCGGTCATCCCGTCGAGCAGCGCGTGAAGGAACGCATCGCCTACCTGGAAGCCAAAGAGAATGTGCTGAAAGCGATCAGCGTGAAACCCGATCCGCAAAAGGACCGCACGCCGTTTTTCTGCTCCGGCTGCCCGCACAATACCTCGACCAAGGTGCCGGAAGGCTCGCGCGCGCTGGCCGGCATCGGCTGTCACTACATGGTGCTATGGATGGACCGCGAAACGTCGACATTTACCCACATGGGCGCCGAAGGCGTCACCTGGGTGGGACAGGCGCCGTTCACGAATGAAAAGCACGTGTTTACCAACCTCGGTGACGGCACGTATTTCCACTCGGGCATCCTGGCCATCCGCGCGGCCGTCTCGGCCAAGGTGAACATCACCTACAAGATTTTGTTCAACGATGCGGTGGCCATGACGGGCGGCCAGGAATTCGACGGCCCCCTGTCGCCGGCCATCATCTCGCGCCAGATCGCCGCCGAAGGCGTCGGTCCCATCATCGTCGTCACCGACGAACCGGAAAAATACCCGGACGATTACGCCTGGGCGGAAGGCGTCACCGTGCGCCACCGTTCGGAACTGATGGACGTGCAGCGCGAACTGCGCGACATGCCCGGCGTGTCGGCCATGATCTACGACCAGACCTGTGCCTCGGAAAAACGCCGCCGCCGGAAACGCAATGAATACCCGGACCCGGCCAAGCGCGCCGTCATCAACGAAGCCGTCTGCGAAGGCTGCGGCGACTGTTCCGTGCAATCGAACTGTCTGTCGGTGGAACCGCTGGAAACGGAACTGGGGCGCAAGCGCCAGATCAACCAGTCGTCCTGCAACAAGGATTTCTCGTGCACGACGGGTTTCTGCCCAAGTTTTGTGACGGTGGAAGGCGGCGGCTTGAAAAAGCCGAAGAAGGCGGCCAGCGCCGACAAGGACGCGCCAGCCGTGCCGGCCTTGCCGACACCGACGATACCTTCGACGGCGGAGCCGTTCGGCATTCTGGTGACCGGCATCGGCGGCACGGGCGTGGTCACCGTCGGCCAGATCCTGGCCATGGCGGCCCACGTGGAAGGCAAGGGCTGTTCCGTGCTGGACATGAGCGGCCTGGCGCAAAAGGGCGGCCCTGTGATGTCGCACGTGCGCCTGGCGGACCGCCAGGAAGACATCCACTCGACGCGCGTGGGCACCGGTGCGGCCGATCTGGTGATCGGCTGTGACTTGATCGTCACGGCCAGCCGCGACGCGCTGTCGCGCATGGGAGAAGGACGCAGCTGGGCCATGATCAACTCGACCAGCTCGTCGACGGCGGCGTTTGTGAAGAACCCGGACTGGCAATTCCCCGGTGCTTCGGCGCGCATGGAAATTGAAAAGGCGTGCGGCAGCGACCATGTGGACTTCATCGACGCGGGCCAGATCGCCACGGCACTGATGGGCGACTCCATCGCGACGAATATGTTCATGCTCGGTTATGCCTGGCAAAAGGGCAAAGTGCCGCTCACCGAAGCGTCGATCATGAAAGCCATCGACTTGAACAACGTCTCGGTGGCGTTCAACAAGGCCGCCTTCAACTGGGGCCGCGCGGGCGCCCTTGATACGGCCAGTCTGGTGCGCATGACGACGCCGGCGAAAGTGGTGGAATTCAAGCGCATCGACACGCTTGACGACATCATCGAAAAGCGTGTTGCCTTGCTGACGGCCTACCAGGACCGTGCGTATGCGCAGCAGTACCTGGACTTCGTCGGCCAGGTGCGCGCCGCCGAAAGCGCCCTGAATGGCCCGCACTTGCGCCTGACGGAAGCCGTGGCCCGCTACTTCTACAAGCTGATGGCTTACAAGGACGAGTACGAAGTGGCGCGCCTGTACACGGACGGCGCCTTCCAGGCGAAGATCGCCGCCATGTTCGAAGGCGACATCAAGCTCAAGTTCCACCTGGCGCCACCGATCATGGCGAAAACGGATGCCCAGGGCCATCTGATCAAGAAGGAATATGGCCCGTGGATGCTGAAGGCGTTCGGCGTGCTGGCCAAGTTCAAGGGCTTGCGCGGCACGGCCTTCGATGTGTTCGGCCATACGGCCGAGCGCAAGATGGAGCGCGCGCTGATCGCCGAATACCGCGCGACGGTGGGCGGCTTGCTGCCGAAACTGACGACGGCCAAGCTGGCGCAAGCCGTGGCCATTGCCAGCATCCCGGAAGACATCCGCGGCTATGGTCACGTGAAGGAGCGTCACCTGGAGGCGGCGAAAGAGAAGGAAGCGAGTTTGCTGATCGCCTTCAACGCGCCGACGCCGTTGCCGCCCATCGTGGCAGCACCCGTGGCGGCCACCGTGGCGTGATGGTGTGATGGTGTGATGGTGTGAGTGTGACGTTGACACAATGGCGCCTGCGGGCGCCATTGTGTCAAAGAAAACAACGCCTGTTTGTAAAACGCATTATAATTTTTCGATAATTTCTTTATGGAAAGTTTATCATGCGTTCCCTGCGCTTTTCCGCCCAGCCTTTGCCCCTTGCTCGTCCTGTTGTCCTTTCCATCGCGCTGCTGTTGAGTGCCTGCGGCGGCGGAGGTGGCAGCAGCGACAGCACGTCCGTCGTCCCTCCCGTGACGCCGACGGGCCCGACGGCGCTGGTCGCTGCATCCACGGTCGCGAACCGCTGCGCCGCGCCGCGCAGCGGCAGCAGCACCGACAAGCAGGGCACCTTGCTCGATGAACTGACGTGGGTGCGTAGCTGGATCGATGAAACCTATCTGTGGTACCGCGAAGTGCCGACCACGTATCAGCCGCAGAGCTTTGCCACGCCGAAAGCGTATTTCGACGTGCTGAAAACAACGGCCACGACGGCGTCCGGCAAGCCCAAGGACCAGTTCCATTTCACGTACACGACGGCGGAATGGGAAGCCTCGCTCAATGGCGTGGAGCTGGGCTACGGCATGTTGCTGGCGCTGACGCGCACCACGCCGCCGCGCAAGGCCGTGGTCACCATTGTCGAGCCAGGCTCGCCGGCGGCACTGGCGGGTTTGCAGCGCGGCGACGAGCTGCAAACCGTTGACGGAACCGATTTCGTCAATGCCCCCGACACTGCCAGCGTGAATATCATCAATGCTGGCCTGTTCCCTGCAGCGCAAGGCACGCACACGCTGGGATTCAGCCGTGATGGGACGGCGCTGAGCGCTACCGTGCAGGCGGTGGAGGTCAGCACCAGCGCCGTGCAAAACGAGCGCATCATCGACACGCCCACGGGCAAGGTGGGCTATCTGACTTTCAACACCCACAACAACGTGGCCGAGCGCCAGCTGGTCGAGACCATGCGCCGCTTCCAGGCGGCCGGCATCAGCGACCTGGTGCTCGATGTGCGCTACAACGGCGGCGGCTATCTGGATGTCGCCAGCGAGCTCGCTTACATGATTGCCGGTCCGCAAGTCACCACCGGCAAGACCTTCGAGCAGGTGCTCTTCAATGACAAGACCAAGCCGGAAACGCCCGTGCCATTCCATGCGCAAAGCCAGGGCTTTCCTGGCCCGAATCCCCTCGCCAAAGGCACGCCGCTGCCTTCCCTGGGCCTCAAACGGGTGACCTTGCTGACAACGGGCAATACCTGCTCGGCCAGCGAAGCCATCATCAACGGCTTGCGTGGCGTGGACGTGCAAGTCAATCTGATCGGCGGCACGACGTGCGGCAAGCCTTACGGTTTTTATCCTGCACCGAATTGCGGCACCACGTACTTTGCCGTGCAGTTCCAGGGTGTCAACGCCAAGGGCTTTGGCGACTTCGCCGATGGCATGGTGCCGACCTGCGACGTGGCGGACGATTACCAGCACCAACTGGGCGACGCGGCGGAAGGCATGCTGGCGGCGGCGCTGCGCTACCGCAGCAGCGGCAGCTGCACGCCGGCCACGGGCGCGACCAGGCTGTTGAGTTCGATGCAGAGTCCGACCGACACGGCCATGCGTTTGCTGCGGCCGGCCTACAAGGAAATTGCCATCATTCGCCGTTAAAGCGTATGCCTCTGCCATGATCTTGCAATAGCGCCTGGCGTTTTCCTGCTCATGAATCTTTCCATATAACAATTTTGATATATGGAAAGATGAATCCATTCGTTCTGTAATTGCTGGCATCTTGATATCTTTCGCCTTCTCCCTAACCTTGAGAAGCGCAAAGATGCCTATACAATTCAAGTTACCACCGCTCACCGTAGCCGTACTGGCCATCCTGGGCGGTTCCGCATGGCAGGCGCACGCACAGACGCAAGCGCCCGCAGCGGATCAGCAGCCAGCGGCGACCCCGCAGGCCGTCGTGGTCACTGGTTCGCGGATTCCCCGCGCCAGTCTGGAGGGACCATCGTCCGTCACCATTCTGACGGGCGATGAAATCACCAAGCAAGGGTACAAGAACGTCTTCGATGCGCTGACCAACCAGGTACAGAACAGCGGCTTTACGCAAGGCGAGGATTTCGGCAACACGTTCACGCCGTCGGCCAATACCATCAGCCTGCGCGGCCTGGGCCCGAACCACACCTTGATCCTGCTCAATGGCCGCCGCCTGGCCGACTTCCCCGTCGCCTATGAAGGCACGGTCAACTTCACCAACCTGGCCAATATTCCGTCGAGCATCGTCGACCGCATCGAGATCCTCAACGGCGGCGCCTCGGCCATTTATGGCTCGGACGCGATCGCTGGCGTGGTCAACGTGATCCTGAAAAAACAGACGGAAGGTTTTGACATCAACGTCAAGGCGGGCGGCACCACGCGCGGCGGCGCCGGCAACCAGCGCGTGCAGCTGACGGGCGGCGGCAATTTCGACAAGCTGCATACGCTGTTCAGCGTGGAGCTGAGCCAGCGCGATCCGCTGTCGAGCCTGGACCGCGACTTCATGGCCACCAAATCGGGCACGCCGACGAATATCGCCTCGCGCCGCATCGTGCAATCAGGCACCTCCGGTACCTATCAGGACTTGGGCGACACGTGCAGCCAGTTCGGCGACCTGTTCGGCGGCAGCGTCATCAAGTATCAGGCGAAGAACGGCAGCTATTGCGCCAGCCCGAAAGTGGGGCCAACCTACTGGACCACGCAGACCAAGAACCGCAGCCAGAACGTGTTCGGCAGCGCCAACTATGAGCTGTCGCCGGAAACGACCCTGTTCGCCGACTTCTTGATCGGCAAGAACTCGACGGAAAACAATACGCGCGGCCCGACGTGGACGTCGTCGTCGACGGGCAGCAGCTATTTCCGTAACCAGAATACCAATCGTTACGAAGCGTGGACGCGCTATATCTCGCCCGAGGAAATGGGCGGCGTGGAGCGTTACAACCGCAAGTGGGACGACCTGGCCACAGCCATTTCGCTGGGCGCCAAGGGCCGCATTCCCGGCACGTCATCCTGGCAGTATGAAGCGAATTACAACGCCTCGATGTACAAGAGCGAAAGCCACACGCCGCGCGCGCTGGCTAATATCGACAGCTTCTTCCTGGGTCCGAAACTGGGCACCGACGCTGCCGGCGTGCCGATCTACGCACCGGACCCGGCCCGCTTGTCGCGCCGCGTGACGGCGGCCGAATTCGACAGCATCACCGGCAATTCCGATAGCGACGACAAGGCCTGGACGAATACCCTGAGCCTGGCCACCAATGGCGATCTGTTCCAGCTGCCCGCTGGCGCGGCGAAGATCGCCACCATTGCCGAAGTGGGCAAGCAGGGCTTCAGCAATGTTCCCGATGCGCGCCTGAACAACGGTTACTTCAACGTCGCCACCAAGTCCGATATCACGGCCGGCACGCGTACCCGCTATGCGCTGGGCGCGGAAGTCAACCTGCCGCTGCATGAAAAGCTGACCGGCACCCTGGCTGGCCGTTATGACCGCTACAGCTTTGCTGGCCGCCACGAAGGCAAGTTCACCTACAACGGCGGCCTGGAACTGCGTCCCGCGCCGGAGCTGCTGTTCCGCGCCAATTACGCCACCAGCTTCCGCGCGCCGGACATGAACTATATCTATAAGGCGCGCGGCACCGGCTACTATTCGAGCACCACCGATTATTACCGTTGCAACGCGGCCGGCCAGGCCATCGACAAGTGCGAATTCGCCAGCAAGTCGCCGGGCGCCGACTATGTGCAGAACGGCAGCCGCGACCTGCAGTCGGAAAAAGGCAAGTCGTTCGGCGTGGGTGCCGTCTGGTCGCCAAGTTCCAATTTCGACGTCTCCGTCGATTACTGGAACATCAAGATCGACGACCTGGTGACGAACCTGAGCGCGGACAAAATCCTGCGCGACGAAGCTGATTGCCGCCTGGGCAAGCTCGATGTCGCTTCGCCTACCTGCGTCGATACCCTGGGCCGCGTCGAGCGTTTCGCGGCCAATGCCCTGAACCGCGCCGGCGAGATCAAGACCATCACCGTCAATCCGATCAATGCTGCCAAGCAGAGCAGCAGCGGCATCGACATCAGCGTCAAGTATTTGCTGCGTACGGCGGACTATGGGCGCTTTGCCTTCAAGGCCAATTACGCCAAGGTACTGAGCAATAAATCGCAGCAATTTGTCGGCGACGAAGAGATCAACGAGCTCAAATCGCTGAAAAATTCGGATTGGCGTGACAAGTTGAACCTGAGCGTTAACTGGAGTGCAGGGGACTGGTCGAACACTTTGCTGGTCAGCCGCTACAGCAAGATCCCGAACGGCGGCGGTACCGGCTACCTGACGCCGACGGCGTTGGCCAATATCAGCACCGTGTACCGCATCAACGACCGTGCCACGCTGTCACTGATCGTCAACAACGTGTTCGACAAGATCAAGCGCGACGACAGCGGCGGCTGGCCGTACTATCCGGTGGGCAGCTACAGCCCGCAAGGCCGCCAGGGATGGGTCGAATTTAACTATCACTTCGGCTCTTGATGTCACGCCACGCTTTCCGGCCTAACATCGGCCGCAGGCCAGCATGAAAAAATAAACCGGAACAGCGCATGCTGTTTCGGTTTTTTCATTTCCGGCGCGGCTATTCCGTGGCCTCCACTCTATAATTGCCCGCTTGTCCCTCTTGATGGAGCTAGCCCGATGCTACGCCATGTCCTGCTGTCCGCCGCCATGTTTTCCCTGTTTTCCGTCAACGCGCATGCCGCACGCGATATGCGGCTGTTTTCCCTGAAGACGGTGGCCGAGTACTCCGGTTTCAAGGAGACGGGCCGTTACGAGGAAGTGGAAGCCTTGTGCCAGCGCTTCGAGGACCATCATCCGAAACAGGTGCGCTGCTTTGAATTCGGCCGCACGCCGGAAAACCGCCCCATGCTGGCGTTGGCCGTTTCCAACACGGGCGCGCTGACGCCGGAGGCGGCCAAGCTGCGCAAGATACCGGTACTGCTGGTGCAGGGGGGCATCCATGCGGGCGAAATCGACGGCAAGGATGCAGGCTTCCTGGCCCTGCGCGAAGTCCTGGAAGGCAAGGCGGCCGCCGGTGCGCTGGACAAGCAGGTGCTGCTGTTCGTGCCCGTGCTGAATGTCGACGGCCATGAGCGCTTTGGTGCGTGGAACCGCCCGAACCAGCGGGGGCCACAGGAAATGGGCTGGCGCAGCACGGCGCAGAATTTCAATTTGAACCGCGACTACATGAAGGCCGACTCTCCGGAGATGCAGCATATGCTGGCGCTGGTCAATGCCTGGGATCCGCTGGCTTACGTGGACTTGCACGTGACGGACGGCGCGCAGTTCGAACCCGATATCTCGATCCAGGTCGAACCCGTGCATGCAGGTGATGCGGCCTTGCGCGTGGCGGGAACGGCACTGCGCGATGGCGTGCTGGCCGACCTGGCAAAGCAGGGTTCCGATCCGAAGCCGTTCTACATGTCATTTGCCGAAGAAGACAATCCGCAGTCGGGTTTTGTCGATTCGATGCCGAACCCGCGCTTCTCGCACGGCTATTTCCTGTTGCGTAACCGTTTCGGCGTGCTGGTGGAAACCCACTCGTGGAAGGATTACCCGACCCGCGTGCGCATCACGCGCAACACCATCGTTTCCCTGCTGTCGCAGGTGGCGCAGCACGGCGCCGCATGGAGGCAAACCGCCATGGAGGCGGACCTGCGCGCGACGCAGCTGGCCGGCAGTGCGCTGCCCCTCAGCTACAAGACCACGGAGAAAAGCCGCATGATCGCGTTTCGCGGCTATGCCTATACGCGCATGCCGTCCGAAGTGTCGGGAGCGCTGATGACGCGCTATGATGAAAAGACGCCGCAAATCTGGAACGTGCCGCTGCGCGACGAGATCGTGCCTGACCTGCAGGTGGTCGCGCCGAAGGCCGGCTACCTGGTGCCGCGCGCGCAGGCGGCCATGGTGGGCGCCAAACTGCGCCAGCACGGCATCGCCTACCAGGAAATGCGCAGCATCTTCGCCAGGCAGAATGTGGAAGTCTTCCGCGCCACGCAGGTGAAGTTCGGCGCGCAGTCGTTCGAGGGACGCCAGACGCTGGCGGTACAGGGCGAATGGCAGAAGGAAGAGCGCCTGGTCGATGCGGGCGTGCTGTACGTACCCGTCAACCAGCCGAAGGCGCGCCTGGTGATGGCGCTGCTCGAGCCGCGCGCGCCCGACTCGCTGCTGGCCTGGGGCAGCTTCAACACGGCGTTCGAGCGCAAGGAATACATGGAGGACTATGTGGCCGAGGATGTGGCGCGCGCGCAACTGGCGGCCGACCCGGCGCTGGCGGCGCAATTCCGGCAGAAGCTGGCCGACGAGCCCGCATTTGCAAAGAATCCGCATGCGCGCCTGGAGTTTTTCGCCCGCCGCCACGCCTCGTGGGATGAGCGCTTGAACCTGTATCCGGTCATGCGCGTCGACGTGGCGCCCGTCAGTTTCATGGATTTATAACGCCCAATATGCGCGTCGCCGGACGGTGCACACCGGAGTTGTCAAATCGCGCAGATTAATCGAAAGAAAATGCTATTCTCCGCTCGATGATGGCGCCGCCAGCACGAGCAGAGACGAGGAATGGGTAACAACACACTGTACAACCAGCACCGCGAGACATTTTTTCGCCTCTGCGACGCCGTGGGTGAGAATCAGGTGGAACAGGTGCGCAGCCTGCTCCAGGCCACACCGCTGCTGTTGACCTTGCGCCGCTACAACATGGATGACGGCGAATCGCTGCTGCATCTGGCTGCTGCCGGCGGCAGCAGCGAGGTCTGCGCCCTGCTCATGTCGCTGGGCATGGACATCGACCTGCCCTTGCCCGGTTACCGCAACCATACGCCGCTGGAGGCGGCGGCAAGCCATGGCCATCTCGATACCTGCCGCTGGCTGCTCGAACATGGTGCCGCCGTCGATGGCCTGCCGGACAACATCCTGTCGCCGCTGGACAGCGCTTGCGTTGGCGGCCACCAGGACGTGGCCGCGTTGCTGCTGCAGCGGGGCGCCAATCCGAACCGCCTGCACACGCGCTGGAACCAGGCGCCGGTCGATATTGCCACCGGCTGGGGCTTTCCCGCTATCGCCCAATTGCTCGCTGCCGCCGGCGGCGTCAGCATACTTGACGTGCCGCAGCAAACAGCTGCCTCGCCGCAGGATGCGATCCGCACCTTCATGCACAACAGCGCCGGCTGGGTATTGCCTGCCGTGTTCAGCCCGGACAGCGGCGACGCGCGCTTTTCGCTGGGGATCAGCTGCATCGCCGGCAAGGGCGATTTCAAGCTGCTGTTTACGGTCGGCCTGTTCCAGCAATTGCCGATGACCGAACTGGCCATCTGCCTGCCGGCCCGCTGGCCGCTGACCGTGCACGGCTTTACGGAGCACAGCCCATGGCGCTTTCCGGTGGCGCTGCTGGCGCGCCTGGGACGGCGCACGCTCGATCAGGCCAGCCTGGCGGCGGGCGAGCTGCTGCGGCATGACGATCCGCAACTGGCGGACCTGGCCTGGCCGGACGGCGTCGATGCGCTGCTGGCCATCGACAAGCGCTGGAATCAGGCGCCGGAGGAAGAAGACATGGCCGACGATGACAAGGTCACCATCTACCTGCTGGTGCCGGTGAAGTTCACCAAGAAAGGCGCGCCCGACGCCAGCACCATGCCGGCTTTGATGGAACGCAAGCTCAAAGGCAGCTGGAAAGTGTCGGCCTTGCCCGTCCCCGTTATTCGCTAGCGCCGGCACGCGCGCATGGCCAGATCAAGGCGGCCAGCTTGCGGCAATGTTATCCTGCCTATGCATCTTTCGCGTCCGCGTTCAACCTGTCCACGCATCGGTTTTCCATGACACAAAAAATTCTTCTTCTGAGCGTCTCGGCCGGCGCCGGCCATATGCGCGCGGCGCAAGCCATCGAGGCGCATGCGGTGCGCGATGACGGTGCAGGGCCCGCAGCGCTGGCCCGTCATCTGGATGTGATGGACTTTGTCACGCCCGCATTTCGCAAGCTGTACACGGATTTTTACATCAAGCTGGTCAACAAGGCGCCCGCGCTGTGGGGCTATCTTTACCATGCCAGCCACGATGCACCACGCGATAGCTCGATGCAGCGCCTGCGCCGTGGCATCGAGCGCCTCAACACGCGCGCCCTGATGGCGCAGATCGCCGCCTTCCAGCCCGACGCCATCATCTGCACGCATTTCCTGCCGGCCGAACTGCTGTCGCGCGCGCTGCGCCAGGGACAGCTGGCCTGCCCCGTCTGGGTACAGGTCACCGACTTCGACTTGCACCGCATGTGGGTGCAAGAACGGATGCAGGGCTATTTTGCCGCCACCGATGAGGTGGCGTTCCGCATGCGCCACGAAGGCATCCCCGCCGACCGCATCCACGTGACGGGCATCCCCATCATGCCCGCGTTTGCGCAGGTGCCCGAGCGCGTGCAGTACGCGCAGGCATTCGGCCTCGACCCGCAGCGCACGACGATCCTGCTGATGGGCGGCGGGGCGGGATTGGGCAGCCTCGATACCGTCGCCGCGCGCCTGCTGGCGTTGGACGGCGACTTACAGCTGATCGTGCTGGCGGGGAAAAGCGCTCCCGCGCTGGCGGCGCTGCAGGAACTGGCCGGCCAGTACCCGGGCCGTTTGCTGGCGCAAGGCTTTACCAGCGAAGTCGAGCGACTGATGGCGTGCGCCGACCTGGTGATCACCAAGCCCGGCGGGCTGACCACCTCGGAATGCCTGGCCCTGGGCTTGCCCATGATCGTCAATGCGCCGATTCCCGGCCAGGAAGAGCGCAATGCCGACTATCTGCTGGAGCAGGGCGTGGCCCTGAAGGCATTCGATGCCGTGACGCTGGAATACCGCGTGCGCCTTTTGCTCGACCATCCGCAGCAGTTGCAATCCATGCGCGCGAAAGCGCTGGCCCTGGGCCGCCCGCGCGCCGCTCTGGACGTGCTGGCGCAGGTGATGGGCGACGGGTGCGCTGGCGCCGTTCTTCAATAACTAGGAAGCCATGATGCTGCCTGCAGTACTTTTGACCCTCGCCTTGGGACTGGCCGCCGCGCCGGCCGGGGCACAATCATCGCCGCCACGCCCTCCGGACTGGGCCACGCCGCTGCCGCTCGTGTCCAACCTGCACCAGGTCACGCCCGTCCTGTACCGCAGCGCGAGGCTTGACAGTGCCGACGTGGCCCAGCTGCAGGCGCTGGGCGTGAAGACGGTGATCAGCCTGCGCTCCTTCCACTCCGATACGCAGGTGCTGGAAGGCAGTGGCATCCGCGCCATCCGCATCCCCATCAATACCTGGGCCATCGGCGACCGGCATGTGATCGCGACCATGCGTGCCATCCGTGCCGCCGGGCAGGACGGGCCCGTCCTGCTGCACTGCCTTCATGGCGCCGACCGCACGGGCATGATGGCCGCCATGTACCGCATGCTGTATCAGGGCTGGCCGCGCGAGAAGGCGATCGATGAGCTGAAAAATGGCGGTTACGGCTACCACGCCGTGTGGAAAAACATCGAACGCTATCTGTCGCGCGTGAATGTCGACGAACTACGCGCGCGCATCGACGCGCCGCAGCCCTGATCCCCGCCGGCGCCCCACTTCAGGCATGATTGCGATGCCAATCACGTTTTTTCGGAATCCGCATGGAACACCACAGCTTTCTCATCAACATACTGTTTTACCTGGTGGCCGCCATCATCATGGTGCCGCTGGCCAAGCGCCTGGGCATGGGCGCCGTGCTGGGCTACCTGGTAGCTGGCGTCGTCATCGGTCCCTGGGGCTTGGGCCTGATCAAGAATGTCGAGGTGATCCTCAGTTTTTCCGAGTTCGGCGTGGTGCTGCTGTTGTTTTTGATCGGCCTGGAGCTGGAACCGAAGCGTTTGTGGCTGTTGCGCCGCCCGATTTTCGGCTGGGGTGGGGCGCAGGTGGGCGTCGTCAGCGCGGGGCTGTGCGCCGTGGCCATGGCCTTTGGCGTGGACTGGCGCACGGCGCTGGTGGGCGCGCTGGGCCTGTCTCTTTCGTCGACGGCCATCGTGCTGGCCACCCTGGGCGAACGAAAACTGATGAGCACGCCGGCCGGCTCCGCCGGCTTTTCCATTCTGCTGTTCCAGGATATCGCCGCCATTCCCATGATCGCGCTGGTGCCGCTCTTGGGCGGGCTGGTCACACACCGCGGTGAGCCGGGCTGGCTGCGCGTGGCCAAGCTGGCCGCCGTGCTGGCGGCGCTGGTAATCGGCGGGCGCTTCCTGGTGAACCCCATCCTGCGCTTCATCGCCAAAACGGACTTGCGCGAAATCTTCACGGCCTTCGCCCTGCTGCTGGTGATCGCCATTTGCGTGCTGATGGAATCGGTGGGCCTGTCGATGGCGCTGGGCACCTTCATGGCGGGCGTGCTGCTGGCCGACTCCGAATACCGGCATGAGCTGATCAGCGACCTGGAACCGTTCAAGGGGCTGCTCTTGGGCCTGTTCTTCATCGCCGTGGGCATGTCCGTCGATTTCGGCGTGCTGCGCGCCCAGCCCTTGTTGATCCTGGCCCTGGTGGCGGGCCTGCTGGCGGTCAAGATCGCCTTGCTGTACCTGCTGTCGAAGTTTTTTGATATTCCCCGCGGCCAGCAGCTGTTCTTCGCGCTGCTGCTGTCGCAAGGGGGCGAATTCGCCTTCGTCGTGTTTGCCGCTGCCGAGGCCGCGCATGTCTTTGCGTCGCAAACGGCCGCGCTGCTGGTCGTGGTGGTGACCCTGTCGATGGTGGCCACGCCCTTGCTGCTGCTGTTGCACGACAAATTCATCGCGCCGCGCCTGCAAGGCGAAAAGAAGCGCCGCCCCGACGACCATATCGAGGCGCAGGACAACCCCATCGTCATCGCCGGCTTTGGCCGCTTCGGCCAGATCATCGGCCGCCTGCTGGCGGCGAACAAGATCGGCGTGACGGTGCTCGACCACGATCCGGACCAGATCGAGTTGCTGCGCAAGTTCGGTTTCAAGGTATTTTATGGCGACGCCACGCGCGTGGACCTGCTGGTGGCGGCCGGCATCGAGAAGGCGAAGGCGCTGGTGATCGCCATCGACAATGTGGACGACAGCCTGGCCCTGGTCGACGCCGTGCGCCTGCGCCTGCCCGAACTGACGATATTGGCGCGCGCGCGCAACGTCACGCATTACTATGAATTGATGAAGCGCGGCGTGACCCTGATCGAGCGCGAGACCTTCGCTGCGGCGCTGCTGCTGGGCGAGCAGACCTTGCAGCAGGTAGGCTTCAGCGCGGAGCGGGCGCAGCGCGCGGCCGGCATCTTTGGCCGGCATAACCTGAAAACCCTGCTGGAAGTGGCGCCGCACTTCCAGGACCAGCAAAAAGTCATGTCGCTCACGCGCCAGGCGCGCGAGGAACTGGAAGACATGTTCGAGAGCGATGCGGCGGCGTTTGCGGCGGCAGGGGAGGACAAGCCGGCATCAGACCACCTGGCCTGATGCCGTCCTGCGCAGGCACTTACTTACCCCGTTTGCTCTCGATCGCCTCGATCTGGTCCATGATGCCGTTCATGCGCGCCACCAGCGCCTGGTACGGTTTCGGTGAGGCCAGGTCGACGCCGGCCGCCTTCACCAGGTCATACGGGTAGGCCGAGCCGCCCGCGCTGAGCATCTTCAGGTAGGCGGCCAGGGCGCCCGGTTCCTTGTCGAGGATGCGCTGCGCGAAATCCTGCGCCGCCGCGATCGAGGTGGCGTACTGGAACACATAGAAGCCGTGATAAAAATGCGGCACATACGCCCATTCCAGCGCGTAGGCGGGGTCGATGGCCATGACGCCCTGCGCTTCGCCGTGGTAGCGCTTGAGGATGTCGGCATAGATGGCCGTCATCTGCTCGCCCGTCAGCGATTCGCCCTGATCCACCTTGCCGTGGATGGCCGCCTCGAATTCGGCGAACATGGCCTGGCGGAAGAAGGTGCCGCGCAGGTTTTCCAGCGCCGCGCCCAGATACAGCAGGCGTTCGTCGTCATCCTTGGCCTGCTTCAGGCGCGCGTCGAGCAGCAGCGCCTCGTTCGTCGTCGAGGCGATTTCCGCGACAAAGATGCTGTACGGCGCATAGATCGACGGTTGCGCCTTGTTGGCCAGCACCGAGTGCATGGCGTGGCCCCATTCGTGCGTCAGGGTGCTGACGGCTTCGTAATTGTCCGTGTAGTTGAGCAGTACGAACGGATGCACATCATACGCGTCGCCATTCATGTAGGCACCCGCCATCTTGCGCGGGCGCGGATACACATCCATCCAGCGTGCCTCCACGGCGGCGGTCAGCGCTTTCACGTAGTCGGGGCCCAGCGGCGCGACGGAAGCGAGCATCATCTGCTTGCCCTCGGCCAGGGGGAACGTGCGGTCGCTTTTCAGCAGCGGCGCATAGATGTCGTAGTACGCCAGGTCCTTGATGCCCAACATGCGCGCGCGCAGCTTGAAGTAGCGGTGCAAGGTGGGCAGGTTGGCGTTGGTTTGCGCGATCAGGGTCTGGTAGACGGCCGGCGGCAGGTGGTCGGCGTCCAGCGCGGCGCTTTGCGAATCGGCGTAATGGCGCACCTTCGCGTACGCGGCATCCGTTTTCAGCTGGCCGTACAGGGTTTCGCCGAACGTGCGTTCATACTCTTTCCATTTGCCGAAGAAGGCATCGAACACCAGTTTGCGGTCGGCGCGCTGGTCGTCGCCCCGGTATTTGGTATAGGCCGCCTGGTCGAGCCGCACTTGCGTGCCATCCGATAATTTCACTGTCGGCCATGGGATTTCCGCATTGGCCAGGGTACGGTAGACGCTGGCGGCCGAACCCGTCGCCAGGCCGAATTGCGCCACCAGTTGTTCGCCGACCGCGTCCAGCGTATGCGGCGCGCTGCGCAGCATGTTGCTCAATTGAAAGTGATACAGTTGTAAACCCTTGTCTTTGGCCAGCATGGCATCGATGCGTTTGGCGCCCAGGGCGAGGATTTCCGGCTGCAAGAAGGTGCTCGCCTGGGTGAAGTCGTTGCCCAGCAAGGCGGCGCGCTGGTTCAGCTGGTTGCCCTTGCTGTCGCCCGTGTCCTGGTCGTAGTACTGCGCCGCATAGGTGGTGAGCATGTTGACGCGCTTGCGCGCATCGGCGACCAGGTCCAGGCAGCTTTTCAGGCGCACCGGCGATGGCCCCAATTGCCCCTTGCAGGCACCCAGTTGCTGCAGCTGGGACGACAGCTTTTTCGCGTCGGCGTCGAATGCGGCATCGCTGGCGTACAGGGCGCTCAGGTCCCAGCGGTCGGCCGGCCGGTCGCTTGGCGCGGGGGCAGGCGCAGCGAAGGCGGTGGAGAGGGCGAAGCCGAGGGCCAGCAGGGTCAGTACGGGGCGTTTGCGCGCGGTGGTCGTCATACAGTGTCCGTTCATGGTCTGGTTGCAAGGGACGCCGGCACGGGCGTGGCGGCAGACTCCGAGCTTATCGCAGCATGGGGACGAAGGAAAGCACTTCGGGAAGGTGGGGAAGGGAGCGGGGAAGGCCAGCTTCCCCGCAGACTACATGATTACTGTTTCTTGCCCAGCAAATCGAGCAGGATCGACGTTTCCGCCGTGATCGCCGCCTTGATGGTCGGCTGGTACTCGGGCGCCCATTGCGGCGAGTGCGGACCGGCCAGCGGTTTGCCGCTGGCCTTGGCGGCCGCCAGCTTGGCCGGCTCCACCGCGCCGATATGCAGCAGCACGGCTTTTACGCCGGCCTGGCCGTAGTTGGCGAAGTCTTCCGACGTCATCTTGGCGGGCATTTCCGTCACGTTGGCCGCGCCCAGCGATTTTTGCAAGGTCGATACCATGCGCAGGGTCAGGTCCGGGTCGTTGTAGACGGCGTCCGTGCCGGGACGAATTTCCAGCAGCGGCTCTTTCGGCGCGCCGGCGGCAAACGCTTCGCCCTTGACTTCACGCGCGATGCTGGCCAGCACGCGCTTGCGCACGGCATCCTTGAAAGTGCGTACCGTCAGCTGCATGGTGACCTGGTCGGGCACGATGTTGGCCTGGGTGCCGCCATGGATGCTGCCCACCGTGATGACGACGGGGTCCATCGGATTGTTTTCGCGCGAGACCAGCGTTTGCAGTGCCAGCACGATGCGCGCGGCCATCACGACGGGGTCGCGCGTGTCGTGCGGCGCGGCGCCGTGGCCACCCTGGCCATACACGGTGATGCTGATGGTGTCGGCAGCGGCGCGGAAGTAGTCGGCATGGTAGCCGACGGTGCCCGATGGCAGCGTGGCTTCATCGTGGAAGGACAGCGCGTAGTCCGGTTTCGGGAAGCGCGTAAACAAGCCGTCCTTCAGCATGGCGGCCGCGCCCAGCAGCGGTTCCTCGGCCGGCTGGCCCACCAGCATCAGCGTGCCGCTCCATTGCTGGCGGTTGTCGGCCATCAGCTTGGCGCTGCCATACCAGGCCGACATGTGCACGTCGTGGCCGCAGGCATGCATCACGGGCACGCTTTCGCCGGCCGCGTTTTTCGTCACGACGCTGCTGGCAAACGGCAGGCCGGTTTTTTCCAGCACGGGCAGGGCGTCGATTTCCGTGCGCAGCATGACGACGGGGCCGGGGCCGTTGCGCAGGATGGCGACGACGCCCGTGCCGCCGACGCCGGTGGTCACGTCAAAACCCAGCGCCTTGACCTTCTCGGCCAGTTTTTTTGCCGTTTCGACTTCCTGGAACGCCAGCTCCGGGTGGCGGTGCAGGTCCAGGTACAGGCTTTCCACGGCCGGGTAATTGGCCGCGAGCTGGGCCGCGATGGCGGGCGGCAGGGCCGCGCCGTGGGCGCTACCGGCACAGGCGAGCGCGGCGGCGAGGGTGATTTGTTTCAGGGGCAATGCGGAAAATTTCATAGATTTCTTTGAGAGACAGACGGGCGGATACGCGCGGCGCGCCTGTAGTTGCGGAGGAGATTTTTAACTTAACAGAAACATTTCTCAAAATCAATAAACCAGCTACATATATTTCAACAATGTATAATCTGCAATATATTAAATTCCGCAAGGAATTAAAAATATCTTCAACGCATGATTTTAGAGAAAAGACACCATGGGCTTTATCGCAAATATCAAGATCGGCAAGCGCCTGAGTATCGGCTTTGTCCTGATCCTGGCAATGACCGTTCTGATCGCCACTGTGGGCGTGTGGCGCCTGAATGAAGTGGCGACGTCCACGCGCGCCATGATGGCCGAACCGCTGACCAAGGAACGCCTGATTACCGACTGGTATGGCTTGAACTTTGCCTCGATCCGCCGCACGGCCGCCATCGTCAAGAGCAGCGATCCGGCGCTGGGACCGTATTTCAAGGAAGACTCGGCCGCCTCGGTGAAGAAGGCGGCCGAACTGCTCAAGCAGATCGAGCCGCTGGTCGCGGGCGACAAGGAAAAAGCCCTGTTCGCTAAGATCCTCGAGCAGCGCAAGGTGTACAGCGCCTCGCGCGACGGCGCCGTCAAGGCCAAGGCCGATGGCGATGTGGAAGGCGCGGCGAAAATCCTCGATGGCGCGTTCACGCCGGCCGCCCAGGTTTACCAGGACCTGTTGCAGGAACTGGTGACCTTGCAGCGGGAAAGCATCGATGCGACGGCCAAGCAGATCGATGCCTCCGCCGTGCATGACACCACCGTCATCAGCCTGCTGACCCTGTTTGCGGTAGCGTTCGGCGTGTTGTGCTCGTGGCTGCTGACGACGGGCATCACGCGTCCGTTGCGCCAGGCGCTGGCGCTGGCCGAAACGGTGGCAGCCGGCGACCTGACGCAGACCGTCGCCACGACGGCGAAGGATGAAATGGGGGCGCTGCTCACGGCCCTGGGCAATATGAACAACAACCTGGTCAGCATCGTCAGCCAGGTGCGCAGCGGCACGGACAGCATCGCCACGGCATCGTCGGAAATCGCCGCAGGCAACCTGGACCTGTCATCGCGCACGGAACAGCAGGCCGGTTCGCTGGAAGAAACGGCCTCGTCGATGGAAGAACTGACCAGCACCGTCAAGCAGAATGCCGACAATGCGCGCCAGGCCAACCAGCTGGCGATCACGGCGGCCGGCATCGCCAGCCGCGGCGGCTCGGTGGTGGCGGAAGTGGTGGCGACCATGGGCTCGATCAACGAATCGTCGCGCAAGATCGTCGACATCATCAGCGTGATCGACGGCATCGCCTTCCAGACGAATATCCTGGCGCTCAATGCGGCGGTGGAAGCGGCGCGGGCCGGCGAGCAGGGGCGCGGCTTTGCGGTGGTGGCGTCCGAAGTGCGCAACCTGGCGCAGAGGTCAAGCCAGGCGGCCAAGGAAATCAAGGGCTTGATCGACGATTCGGTGAGCAAGGTGGGCATGGGCGCCAAGCTGGTCGACCAGGCCGGCGCGACCATGGATGAAGTGGTCTCCAGCGTCAAGCGCGTGACGGACATCATCGGCGAGATTTCCAGTGCCAGCCAGGAGCAGACGCACGGCATCGGGCAAGTCAATCAGGCCATCACGCAGATGGACCAGGTGACCCAGCAAAATGCGGCGCTGGTGGAAGAGGCGGCGGCCGCCGCCGGTTCGCTGCAACAGCAGGCGCACGGCCTGGCGCAAGTGGTCAGCGTATTCAAGTTGCGCGAACAGCCAGGCTTGCTGCGCCGCCCGGCGCCACAGCCGGCAGTCGCGCGCCCTGCGCCAGTGCCGCGTGTTGCCGCGCGCAGCATGGCCGTCAGGGCGAAGGCGCCGGCCCCCGCGAAAGCGCTGGCCGGCGACGACTGGGAAGCGTTTTAAGTTAAGACAGACGATGGCGCCATCGTCATGATGGCGCCGTGCGTCAAGGTCAGCCTTGCTGCAGCGGGATGGTGCCAAACGTCGTCGGCGTCGAGCACGGTTCTTCGTCAAAGGCGATGTCGCCCATGGGGTTGGCCATGCCGTCCGCCTTCAAATCCTTGAAGCCGAACAGTTTCGGGTCCATCAGGTGCGACGGCGCCACGTTCGACAGCGCCGAGAAGATGCTTTCCACGCGGCCGGGGAATTTCTTGTCCCATTCGCGCATCAGGCCCTTGATCTGCTTGCGCTGCAGGTTTTCCTGCGAACCGCACAGGTCGCACGGGATGATGGGAAAGCCTTTGACTTCCACATAGCGCAACGTATCTTCTTCCTTCACATACGCCATCGGGCGGATGACGATGTGCTTGCCGTCGTCCGACTGCAGCTTGGCCGGCATGCCTTTCAGTTTGCCGCCGAAGAACATATTCAGGAAGAAAGTTTCCAGGATGTCATCGCGATGGTGGCCCAGGGCAATCTTGTTGGCACCTAGCTCGTCGGCCACGCGGTACAGGATGCCGCGGCGCAGGCGCGAGCACAGCGAGCAGGTGGTCTTGCCTTCCGGGATCAGGCGCTTGACGATGCTGTAGGTATCCTGGTTTTCGATGTGGAAGGCCACGCCCAGTTCCGTCAGGTAGGCGGGCAGGATTTCCGGTGGGAAGTTCGGCTGTTTCTGGTCCAGGTTGACGGCGACGATGTCGAAGTGAATCGGCGCGCGTTCGCGCAAGGTCATCAGGATATCCAGCAAGGCATAGCTATCCTTGCCGCCGGACAGGCATACCATCACCTTGTCGCCGTCTTCGATCATATTGAAGTCGCCGATGGCTTGCCCCACCAGGCGGCACAGCCGCTTGTGCAGCTTGTTGTTTTCCAGGGCGATCTTTTCCGCCTTCTTGCGCGCCAGTTTCTGCGCTTCCACGTTGGCCGGGAATTCCACGGCCGTTGTCGTCGCTTCCATCACTGCGCTATTGCTCATGTTGTTCATGCTTCATCCTTGATCTTGAATACTTCCACGCCCACGCCTTCGCAGTCGGGATACACGTCCGGCTTCATGGACGAGACGCGCGCGGCGCGCACGCGCGGGTGCGCCAGCATGGCCGCCAGCACGTCGTCGACCAGGCTTTCCTGCAGCTGCACATGGCCTTGCGCCATGCGCTTGGCGATGGTTTCGCGCATGAAGTCGTAATCGACCACCTCTTCCAGCTGGTCATCCTTCGGCGTCGACAGGGCCAGGGGAATGTACAGGTCGACGTTAATGAGGACGCGCTGCTCGCCCTTTTTCTCGAAGTCGTAGACACCGATGTTGATGAGGACTTCGTAATTGCGCAGGAACAGGCGGCGGCAATCGGCCAGGCGAGGGTGGGACAGGGCGGACGACATAGTTTTACCTTTTAGGGAATGCTTGAATACTCATTTTTGTTGCGTATACAGGATGGCTGCTGATTATTTGGTCAAAAACATGACGTCGCGCGGCAGCCCGATCAAATGCTGGCCGCCATCGACCAACAGGGTAGTGCCCGTCAGCGCGCGCGCGCCGGCCACATAACAGACGCAGTCGGCCACATCCTCGGGCGTGCTGGAACGGCCCAGCGGCGTGTTTTCATGCGCCTTGGCAAAGTTCGCTTCCGTTTGCTCTCCCGAGACCATGGTGATGCCGGGGGCAATGCCCACCACGCGCACTTTCGGCGCCAGCGCCTGGGCCAGCATGGTGGTCGCCGACAGCAGCGCCGCCTTGGACAGGGTGTACGACAAAAAATCAGGATTGAGATTGTACAGTTTTTGGTCCAGCAAGTTGATGACCACGGCTTGCCCGCCTGCCGGGGTGGCCTGATACAGCGCCTGCGCCAGCAGGATGGGGGCGGCCAGGTTGGCGTGCATGTGGGCGTCGAGCGCGGCGACGGAAAAATCGCCGGCATTGTCGTATTCAAACAACGATGCGTTGTTGACCACGCAAGTGACGGGCCCCAGCGCCGCCTGCGCCTGCGGCAACAGCTGGCGCACGGCGTCTTCCTGCGCCAGGTCGCAGGGGAACGCTTGCGCGCGGCGGCCCAGCGCCGTGATTTCCGCCACCAGGCTGAGCGCTTCATCGCGCGAGTCGCGGTAATGGACGGCGATATCCCAGCCGTCGCGCGCCAGGCCCAGCGCAATGGCGCGGCCGATGCGGCGCGCGGCGCCCGTGACGAGGGCGACCCGGGGAGTGCTGTGTGGCAGTGTCGATGCTGGAGTCATGTCTTTATTTTTACTGTGCTTGTGTGTGAAGTGTGCCTGGCCGCCATGGCCCTCATAGCCGACACTGGCGCCGTGGCCCGCCAATTCGCTACAATGCGGGAATGTCTCTTCCCGCACCCGATAGCGACGCGCTGGCCGCGTCCCATGCCTTGCAGCACCTGATTGCCGCCGAAATCGCGCGCAATGATGGCGCCATTCCCTTTGTCCGCTTCATGGAGCTGGCGCTGTATGCGCCTGACCTCGGCTATTACAGCGGCGGCGCCGCCAAGCTGGGCAAAGATGGCGATTTTACAACCGCGCCGGAAATTTCGCCTTTGTTCGGCGCTACCCTGGCCCATGTGGCAGCCGCTATTATGGCGCAAACGGCCCCGCGCATCCTCGAATTCGGCGCCGGCACGGGCAAGCTGGCTTTCGATATCCTGACGGAAGCGGCCAGCGCCGGCATCCCTATAGAACAGTATGCGATCGTCGAATTGTCCGGCGAATTGCGCGCGCGCCAGGAGCTGGCGCTGGCCGCCTTCCCGCAAGTGGTATGGCTCGACGGCTTTCCCGACAGCTTCGAAGGCGCCGTGTTCGGCAATGAGGTGCTGGACGCCATGCCCGTCAACCTGATCAGCAAGACGCCCGCCGGCTGGTGCGAGCTCGATGTCAGCATCGCCGATGGCCAGTTCGTCTTTGTCGAGCGCCTGGCTGGTGTCGACGTGGCCGAGCAGATCGCCGCCCAGGTGCCCGGGGCCGATGCCTTGCCGGTTGGCTATGTCAGCGAAATCCACGGCGTCGCCTGCGGCTTCATGCGCTCGTTGGCGCGCATGCTGACCAATGGCAAGGGCGGCGCGGCCGTGCTGTTCGATTATGGCTTCCCTGCGCACGAGTATTACCTGGACTTGCGCGCCACGGGCACCCTGATGTGCCATTACCGCCACCACGCCCATGCGGAACCGTTTTATCTGCCCGGCTTGCAAGACATCACGGCCCACGTCGACTTCACGGCCATGGCGGTGGCGGCGCAGGACGCCGGCCTCGATGTGCTCGCGTACATGAACCAGGCGTCCTTCCTGTTGGGCGCTGGCATCGGCGATTTGCTGCTGCGCACCGATCCTGAACACGTCAAAACGTACTTGCCGCAAGCCAGCGCCGTGCAAAAGCTGGTCTCACCGGCCGAGATGGGGGAATTGTTCAAGGTGCTGGCGGTGGGGCACCGCGTGGAGTTGCCGGAAGTCCTGTTGTCCGCTGACCGCAGTCATCGCTTGTAAGCGCTGCAATATCAAGGCAGGGCAGTCTCGCCCTGCAATTTCCTGTCCGCCGGTGGTTATTATCTTGTCATATCGTTTATGATGACCGACACAGCACGGTTCCATCCTGCAAGAACCCGTCGCCGCGCACCGATTTCAAGATAGAACGATGGGAAAGATACATACACACTATGACAACCTGAAGGTGGCGCGCCTGGCGCCGCAGGAAGTCATACGTGCCGCGTACAAAGCCCTCAGCCAGAAATACCATCCGGACAAGAATCCCGGCGACGAAAAGGCCGCCCGCATCATGGCGATCCTCAACAGCGCCTACGGCACCTTGTCCGATCCACAACGCCGCAGGGAACACGACGAGTGGATCGCTGCCGAGGAGTGGGAAATCGAATGGCTGGAAAGCACCCACCACGAAGAAGGCAAGAGCCGCGATGGCCGCGCGAAAGGCCATGCCCAGTCGCATGAACACGCGTGGGCGCAGGATGTGCCGCCACCAAAGGGCAAGCCGCGACGCGGTCTGCAGCCCGTCTGGCGCAACTGGCGCTGGTGGCTGAGTTTGCTTGTCTGCCTGTTGCTGGGCTGGCTGGGCGCCTTGCTGATGCTCGACACCTCTCAGCCCGTGCCGGCCGCGCTGGCATCGGCCTGGAGCGGGCTGGCCCGCGATGGCGCCAAGCCCCAGGCGCTGGCGACCACGCCAGCGGCCAGTGTTGCGGCGCCGTCATCGAAAGGCGAGGTCGTGGCAGTCGACAGCTGGGCGGTGGGCAAGCCGTATGCACCGGAACCCCATGAAGCGAAGACGCCCGAGATCCGCGTGCTGGCCGTTTCCCAGCTGAGTCTGAAAGCCATCCAGCCCGTCTGCGATGGCGCAGGCAAGGCAGAATCCGCATCGCTGGTGGCGCCCAATGGCGAACCCTGGCCGACGCATTCCGGCTATGTCGATGGGTTCCCGATCAGTAACAAGGGCGAAGAGCTGGCCGTCAGCATCGACAACGGCAACAATGCCGCGCCCGTGTTCGTCAAACTGTATGACACGGAGCGGCGCTCGAACGTGCGCTACCTGTACATCCTCGCTAACGATAAGCTGCTGGTGGAACAGCTCAGCGCAGGCAAGTATGAAGTGCGCTACCAGGCAGTCGGGCCGGGCCAGGACAATTGTGGCGGCACCACGCGTGGCGGTGCATCGGCACCAGCGCCGGCCGCCGGCGAAGGCGGTACGCAGAATCCTGTTGTAAGCAGCATCTAATCTGATTATGCTTGACATGCCTCAATGCAGCGTCCACATCGAACTTATCCATTAGGAGTATTCATGACCGACCTCAAAGCCGATGCAGATGATAACTGGCTGCTCGACGAGGATGAGCCGGTGGCCAGTCCTGCCGGGCTGGCCGCGCCCGACCAGCGCCTGTGGCGTGTCTTGATCGTCGATGATGATGTGGATGTGCATGCGGTCACGCGGCTGGCGCTGCGCAATGTCAGTTTCAAGGGGCGCGAACTGGAACTTTTCTCCGCCTACAGCGGCCGCGAAGCGTATGACATCCTGCGCGACACGCCCGATATCGCGCTGGTGCTGCTCGACGTGGTGATGGAAACGGATGACGCCGGCCTGATCCTGGCCAAGCGCATCCGCGCCGACCTGAACAACTCCATCGTGCGCGTCGTGCTGCGCACGGGCCAGCCGGGCCAGGCGCCCGAGCAGCGCGTCATCATCGAATACGACATCAACGATTACAAGGCCAAGACGGAACTGACGACGCAGAAGCTGTTTACCACCGTCATCTCGGCCCTGCGCGCCTACGAGAGCCTGATGATGCTCGAGCGCAGCCGCATTGGCCTGGGCAAGATCCTCGCTGGCGCCACCAATCTGTACCAGATCCATTCGCTGCGCGAATTTGCTTCCGGCGTGCTCAACCAGGTCAGCGCCATCCTCGACGTGGGTGCCGACGGCGTGCTGTGCCTGATGCAGGGCGGCGCCGGGCGGCCCGAGGTGGTCGCCGCCACGGGCAGCTATGCCATGCTGGCCGAGTCGGAGGCCTTGCCGGGCGACCATGCGCTCACCCCCACCATCGCCAAGGCGTTTGCGGAAAAGCGCAGCCAGTTCGAACATCCGGCCAATGTGCTGTTCATCCACACGGAAGGCAACCGCGAGCTGGCCATCTCCGTCACGCCACCGTGGCCGCTGGCGCAGATCCAGCGCGATTTGCTGGAAGTGTTTTGCCAGCGCATCGCCGCCGCCTTCGACAACCTGTACATGTTCGGCCAGTTGCGCAAGGCGCAGGAAGCGACCGTGGTGGCGCTGGCCGACCTGGCCGAGTTCCGCGACAGCGACACGGGCGGCCATGTACGGCGGGTGCAGCAATTGTCCGACGCCATCGCCCGCCGCATGCAGCAGCGCGGCGTGTATGCCGACGAGCTCACGCCGCAGTTGCTCGACATGATCGGCCTGGCAAGCATCCTGCACGACGTGGGCAAGGTGGCCACGCCGGACGCCGTGCTGCTCAAGCCGGGCAAGCATACCGACGAGGAGCGGGTGCAGATGCAGCTGCATGCCAGTGTCGGGCGCACCATTCTCGAGCGGGCCGCCAACATGGTCGACGGTGTCAGCTACCTCACGTATGGCGCGCAGATCGCCGGCGGCCACCACGAGCATTTCGATGGCGCCGGCTATCCGAATGGCATCAAGGGGCGCGACATTCCCGTCGCCGCGCGCATCGTCGCCGTGGTCGACGTCTTCGATGCCCTGCTGCACGAGCGGCCCTACAAGGAGCCGTGGCCGTATCCGCAGGTACGCGAATACATCGAACAGCGCAGCGGCAGCCAGTTCGATCCGGAAGTGGTGACGGCGCTGCTGGACCTGATCGACCACGAGCCGCAACTGTGGCATCCGGAGCGCGCCACCGCTTGAGTTGCAACTTCCTTGGCGTTTTTCTGCACGACATCATTCCCTTGCGCGCGGCGCCGTCATATACTCGGCTGCCTCATGCTGGTCGGCGCCACGCACCAGTGTGGCGCGCCGCAGAGTTTTCGGACATTACGACATGAAAGAACTCAAGGGCCTTAGCGCACTGATCATCGAGCCGCATCCCGGCATGCGCGCCAGCCTGCACAATATGCTCAACCTGTGCGGCCTGGCGAAGATCGATGACGCGGCCAGCTCCGGCCAGGCGATCCGCATGCTGGGCAGCAAATCGTATGATTTGATCTTGTGCGAATACGATCTCGACGGCGGGCAGGATGGCCAGCAGATGCTGGAAGACTTGCGCCACCACAAATTAATGCACGCGTCGACCATGTTTTTCATGGTCACGGGCGAGGGCAGCTTCGCCAAGGTAGTCAGTGCTGTCGAGCTGTTGCCCACCGATTACATCCTCAAGCCATTTACCGCTGACAACATGTTGGAGCGCATCGGCCGCGCGCTGGACAAGCGCAATGCCTTCGTGCCCGTCTATGAACTGATCGACGTGGGCAATGAGCGCGCGGCGATCGCTGCCTGCGCCGAGGGTGCCAGCCTGTATCCCCGTTACGCGACCGATTTCCTGCGCCTGCGCGCGGAATTGCATTTGCTGCTGGGCGAGGCGGCCGACGCGGAGCCTATCTACGCAGCCCTGTACGACGCCAAGGCCATCGGCTGGGCGCGCCTGGGACAGGCCAAGACACAGTTTCTGCTGGGCGAGTACGAAGCGGCGCAGGGTACGCTGGAAGGGTTGCTGGAAAACAATAAGCGTTTTCTCGATGCCTATGACTGGCTGGCGCGCACGCATTTGGCGCAAGGCAAGCCGGAACTGGCGCAATCTGCCCTGAGCGAGGCGGTGGCCCTGTCGCCGCATGCCGTGCGCCGCTTGCGCCGCTTGGGCGAGGCGGCCCTGGCGGCCGACGATATCGAGATGGCGGAAAAAGCCCTGAAGCTGGTGGTCAGCAAGGCCAAGTATTCGGAATTTCGTGACCCGGAAGACCATGTGCGTCTGGTGCAGACCCTGGTGCGCAAGGGCGACCCCTTGCAGGTGGGCGCCGTGATCCGCGACCTCGACAAGTCGATGGGCGGGCAAAAGAACACGGAACTGTGCAGCGCCCTGTGCAGTGCCATGCTGCATGCGCATACGGGCAACGAGGAGCGGCTGCAGCAGTCGCTCGACGCCGCCCTGGCCGCCAACCGCCACAGCGTGGGCGGCTCAAACATGCTCAAGACGGAACTGGCGCGCCATTGCCTGGCGCATGGGCGCGAAGACGGCGCGGCCGAGGTGATGCGCGAAGTCATGCGCAATGCGCCCGACAGCGCGGCCATGACGCGCGCCATGGCCGTCTTCGAGCTGGCGGGGCGCGAGGAGCTGGCCAAGGCGCTGGCGCGGCAAAGCCGCCAGGAAGTGGCCGACATGGTGGCGGCAGGCGCCGCCAAGGCGGGAGAAGGCGATTTCCGCGGCGCCGTCGATCTGATGGGGGAGGCCGTCACGCGCCTGCCCGACAATCCGCAAGTGGTGTTCAATGCGGCCGTGGCGGTACTGAAATGCCTGGAACACGAAGGCTGGGATGAGCGCATGGGGCAGCAGGCGCTGACTTTTATTGCCGGTGTACGCCGCCTGGACCCGCGCAACCCCAAATTGCCTGTGTTGTCCGGCCTGCATCAGCAGTTGTTGCGTAAATATAAGCCCCTTGGCAACTCCTGGATGCATCCGCCTGACGCCCGGTAAACAGGCAAAATGCGGGGCGAATGACGGGAAAATGCGGCTTGCCGGCAGGGGCGATAAAAAAAATGCGAAAAAAGACGACTTTTTCGCGCCAACCCTTGCACATTCTCAAATCGGGAGCTTATAATCACGCCCCGAAGCAGCCAACTTCTTCTTTATACGCAAATGCAGCAGTCAGGCATTGGTAAATAAGGTTGACAGTTGTGAGTAGATGCTTCATACTCTGCGGTTCCCGCGGAGGGGTGGCCGAGTGGTTAAAGGCGACAGACTGTAAATCTGTTCTCTATGAGTACGCTGGTTCGAATCCAGCCCCCTCCACCAAGTTTTTGCAAGGAAAACTGGGTAGTAGCAAGTAAGTGAAGATAAGTGAACGATACCTCGCGGGTGTAGCTCAATGGTAGAGCAGAAGCCTTCCAAGCTTACGACGAGGGTTCGATTCCCTTCACCCGCTCCAGTTTCCGTTCAGATGCTTGATGCATCGCATGCAACAAATTACAGCCCTTGTAGCTCAGTGGTAGAGCACTCCCTTGGTAAGGGAGAGGCCACGTGTTCGATCCACGTCAAGGGCACCAGAATTCGCAGCAGGCAGCACAGAAGCAATTCAAACCAGACCGTCGGGCGTGTGCCTGAGCAATCTAATCAAATCATTAGGAGTTCAAAATGGCAAAAGGTAAATTCGAACGGACCAAGCCGCACGTCAACGTCGGCACCATCGGCCACGTCGACCACGGTAAAACCACGCTGACCGCTGCAATCGCAACGGTTCTGTCGAAGAAATTCGGCGGCGAAGCTAAAGCATACGACCAGATCGATGCAGCACCAGAAGAAAAAGCGCGCGGTATCACGATTAACACCGCTCACGTCGAGTACGAAACGGCAGCGCGTCACTACGCGCACGTTGACTGCCCAGGCCACGCCGATTACATCAAAAACATGATTACCGGTGCTGCCCAGATGGACGGCGCGATCCTGGTGTGCTCCGCAGCTGACGGCCCAATGCCACAGACCCGCGAACACATCCTGCTGGCCCGCCAAGTTGGCGTTCCATACATCATCGTGTTCCTGAACAAGTGCGACCTGGTTGACGACGCAGAGCTGCTGGAACTGGTCGAAATGGAAGTGCGCGAGCTGTTGTCGAAGTATGAGTTCCCTGGCGACGACGTGCCTATCATCAAAGGTTCGGCACGTATGGCGCTGGAAGGCAAAGAAGGCGAAATGGGCGTGGATGCAGTGTTGCGTCTGGCCGATGCCCTCGATTCGTACATCCCAACGCCAGAGCGCGCTGTTGATGGTGCCTTCCTGATGCCAGTGGAAGACGTGTTCTCGATCTCGGGTCGCGGTACCGTTGTGACCGGTCGTATCGAGCGCGGCATTGTTAAAGTCGGCGAAGAGATCGAAATCGTTGGTATCATCGATACCGTCAAAACGACTTGCACCGGCGTGGAAATGTTCCGCAAGCTGCTGGACCAAGGTCAAGCAGGCGACAACGTTGGTCTGCTGCTGCGCGGCACCAAGCGTGAAGACGTGCAACGTGGTCAAGTTCTGGCAAAACCAGGCTCGATCAAGCCACACGCCCACTTCACCGGCGAGATCTATGTTCTGTCGAAAGACGAAGGCGGCCGTCATACGCCATTCTTCAACAACTATCGTCCACAGTTCTACTTCCGCACGACGGACGTGACTGGTTCGATCGAGTTGCCAGCAGACAAAGAAATGGTCATGCCAGGCGATAACGTGTCGATCACCGTCAAGCTGATCAACCCGATCGCGATGGAAGAAGGCCTGCGCTTCGCTATCCGTGAAGGCGGTCGTACCGTCGGCGCCGGCGTGGTTGCAAAAATCCTCGCATAAGGAAATGTTATGCTTCCACCCGGGGCGTCCTGGGTGGTAGAATAGCACTCCTCGAAAGTTTTACGTAGGGACGTAGCTCAATTGGCAGAGCGTCGGTCTCCAAAACCGAAGGTTGGGGGTTCGATGCCCTCCGTCCCTGCCACCGTCAAGGTGCAGGGCACCGAAAGTAGAAAAATGTCAAATCAATCCGTGCAAACCGTTAGCACGTCGAGTGACAAGATAAAAGTCGCGCTGGCAATAGTAGCTGCGATTGCAGGAGTAGTCGGGTTTTATTACCTGGCAGGCCAACCAGCTCTGGTGCGTGCAAGCGCGCTTGTGGCTGGTTTGGTTATTGCTGTTGCGCTCTTGTATGTCTCGACGACCGGCCGTGAATTTCTCAATTTCGCCAAAGAAGCTGTGCGCGAAACCAAGAAAGTCGTTTGGCCTACCCGCAAAGAAGCCACGCAGATTACTGCGATCGTGTTTGCTTTTGTGCTGGTCATGGCGATTTTCCTGTGGGGCACGGATAAATTGCTCGAGTTTTTGTTGTATGACGTAATTCTGGGTTGGAAAAAATAATGAGCGAAAATGTGCATGATGAAGCGGCGGACGAGTCCGTTCCGGGCGACGCTCCGGTAGCGGACACTGGTGCAGCGCTGAGCGTGCCAGTGAGCAGCAAGCGCTGGTATGTCGTGCATGCTTATTCCGGCATGGAAAAAAGCGTCATGCGCGCACTGACCGAGCGCATCGAGCGTGCGGGCATGCAAGACCAGTTCGGCCAGATCCTGGTGCCGATCGAAGAAGTAGTCGAAGTCAAGAATGGTGTGAAGTCCGTCACCGAACGTCGTTTCTATCCTGGCTATGTGCTGGTTGAAATGGAAATGACGGACGAGAGCTGGCACTTGGTGAAGAATACCAGCAAGGTTACCGGCTTTATTGGTGGCAAGTCGAACAAGCCGACGCCGATCTCCGCGCGCGAAATCGACGGCATCATGAAGCAGATGCAAGAGGGTGTCGAGAAGCCCCGTCCAAAAACCTTGTACGAGGTGGGCGAGCAGGTACGCATCAAGGATGGTCCGTTCACCGATTTCAACGGCAATGTCGAAGAAGTCAATTACGAGAAATCCAAAGTGCGCGTCTCGGTCACCATTTTCGGTCGCGCTACTCCGGTGGAACTCGAATTCGGCCAGGTCGAAAAAGTTTAAGTTGTATCAGCGCCACCAGGAGCGCCGCGGTAGTCTCAGCGAAATCCGGTCAGAGGAGCCCCGCCAGGGTAGGATCGGCGGGGCGCTACTACTCAATCCAAGATAGGAGCCATCATGGCAAAGAAAATCATTGGTTTTATCAAGCTGCAAGTGCCAGCTGGTAAAGCAAACCCATCCCCACCAATCGGTCCAGCTCTGGGTCAACGTGGTCTGAACATCATGGAATTCTGCAAAGCCTTCAATGCACAGACCCAAGGTCTGGAGCCAGGCATGCCGATTCCAGTCGTGATCACCGCGTTTGCGGACAAGTCCTTCACGTTCGTGATGAAGACGCCTCCAGCAACCTACCTGATCAAAAAAGCTGCTGCGATCACCAAAGGTTCGCCGAAGCCACATACCGACAAAGTCGGTACGCTGACCCGCGCACAAGCTGAAGAAATCGCTAAATTGAAAACCCCTGATCTGACCGCTGCCGACATGGATGCTGCTGTACGCACCATCGCTGGTTCCGCTCGTTCGATTGGTATCACGGTGGAAGGTGTTGTATAATGGCTAAGTTATCCAAACGTATCAAGGCTTTGAAAGCCAAAGTCGACCGTACCAAAGTGTACGCTTTCGACAACGCTGTCGCTCTGATCAAAGAGTGCGCAACGGCCAAGTTCAATGAATCGATCGACGTATCGGTACAACTGGGTGTTGATCCTAAGAAATCCGACCAAGTGGTGCGCGGCTCTGTCGTGCTGCCAGCTGGTACCGGCAAAACCGTACGCGTGGCAGTATTCGCGTCGGGCGAAAAAGCAGAAGCTGCTAAAGCAGCTGGCGCCGACATCGTTGGTATGGAAGACCTGGCTGAATCGATCAAAGCCGGTAACATGCCTTTCGATATCGTTATCGCTTCGCCAGATACCATGCGTATCGTTGGTACCCTGGGGCAGATCCTGGGCCCACGCGGCCTGATGCCTAACCCGAAAGTTGGCACTGTTACTGCTGACGTCGCTACCGCCGTGAAAAACGCGAAAGCTGGTCAAGTTCAGTACCGTACCGACAAATCCGGTATCATCCACGCTACCATCGGCCGTAAATCGTTCGCTGACGCAGATCTGAAATCGAATCTGGTCGCACTGATCGACGCACTGAACAAAGCCAAGCCAGCATCGAGCAAAGGCGTGTACCTGCGCAAAGTTTCGCTGTCGTCGACCATGGGCGCTGGCGTCCGTGTTGATCAGGCTAGCCTGGCAGCTTAAGTAAAGAATCAAGTCCTGTGGCGCCTTCGGGCGCTGCGGGCGCATCTTTGGGCTGTCTGCCCGGTGTTCACACCAGGCAGGCAGACAATCAAAGACCGTTGGGCCGACTGTGATCGCACATGCAGAAGGTTAATAGGCTTGCCGGTAACGGCAAGTGCCCAACGCAGATGGTGTACCCGAACAAGTTTTGTAGTCCTCATGCTGCGTGAATCCATCCGCTCAGTTTAGTACTTCTTGACTTCGGACGCCGTGTTCGAACCGATGCAAGGCGCTCAACCACTCGGTTGTGATTGCCGAACATCATTTAAGGAGGTTGACCGTGAGTCTCAATCTGAATGACAAAAAGGCCGTCGTCGCCGAAGTTTCCGCACAAGTAGCAAATGCGCAAACGATCGTCGTGGCCGAATATCGTGGCATCCAGGTTGGTCACTTGACGCAACTGCGTGCTAAAGCGCGTGCCCAAGGCGTGTACCTGCGTGTGTTGAAAAACACTCTGGCTCGTCGCTCCGTTGAAGGTACCGCATTCGCCAGCCTGGCAGATGCCATGACCGGCCCGTTGATCTACTCGATCTCGGCCGATGCCGTTGCAGCAGCTAAAGTCATCGCTGACTTCGCTAAAACCAACGACAAACTGGTCATCAAAGCAGGTAACTACGCAGGCAAGCCGCTGGATACAGCTGCTGTCACCGCGTTGGCGAGCATTCCTAGCCGTGAAGTCCTCATTGCGCAGTTGTTGGGCGTTATGCTGGCTCCGGTTTCGGGCTTTGCACGTGGTCTGGCTGCCCTGGCAGCGAAAAAAGGCGAAGGCGCCGAAGCTCCTGCAGAAGCAGCAGCAGAAGAAGCCCCAGCAGCCGCTTAATTGCGCGCGCTTTTTTCTCTCAGTACCAATCTGATGTAACTAACGTAATAAATTTAGGAGTTTCAAAATGGCAATTAGCAAAGACGATATCCTGGAAGCAGTTAGCGCCATGTCCGTAATGGACCTGAACGACCTGGTTAAAGCATTCGAAGAAAAATTCGGCGTGTCCGCAGCAGCAATGGCTTCGGCCGGTCCTGCAGCAGGCCCAGCAGCAGCTGCTGAAGAGCAAACCGAATTCAACGTCATCCTGGACAGCTTCGGCGCAAACAAAGTTGGCGTCATTAAAGCAGTTCGCGAAATCACCGGCCTGGGCTTGAAAGAAGCTAAAGACCTGGTCGATGGCGCACCAAAAACTGTGAAAGAAGCAGTGTCGAAAGCTGACGCTGAAGCAGCACAGAAGAAACTGGTAGAAGCCGGCGCAACCGCTTCGATCAAGTAATATCTGTACCGGCGGCAGTTAGCGCCCGAGTCAAAGTCTGAGGTTTCCCCTCGCAAGGGGGGGAATCCGACTTTGGCTCCTTTGTCGTCTGCATCGTATTTGTCATGTACTTGTAGCAGCAGTTTTTATTCGATTCAAGCCGGAAAGCAGAGCCTTGAGGTTTCGTCTGTGTCACACGCAGCGGTGCAAACGAACACTTGCAAAACCTGAATTTTCTATCCTTTCTGTCACTCACGGAGTGTCCATGCACTACTCATTTACTGAGAAGAAACGCATTCGCAAATCATTCGCGAAGCGCGCCAACGTTCACCACGTTCCGTTCCTGCTGGCGACCCAGCTCGAGTCTTATCATAGCTTCTTGCAAGAGGACATAGCACCGTCCGGCCGCAAGAATGATGGCCTGCAGTCGGCTTTCACTTCGATTTTCCCTATCGTTTCGCACAATGGTTTTGCGCGTCTCGAATTCTTGTCGTACGTTCTGGGCGATCCTGCCTTTGACGTCAAAGAATGTCAACAACGTGGCCTGACGTTCGCGTCGCCGCTGCGCGCGAAAGTGCGCCTGGTGATCCTGGACAAGGAATCGCCAACCAAGCCTGTCGTCAAGGAAATGAAAGAACAGGAAGTCTACATGGGCGAATTGCCGCTCATGACGACCACCGGTTCGTTCGTGATCAACGGCACGGAGCGGGTTATCGTTTCCCAGCTGCACCGTTCGCCTGGCGTGTTCTTCGAGCACGACCGCGGCAAGACTCACTCGTCCGGTAAACTGCTGTTCTCCGCGCGTATCATTCCTTACCGCGGTTCGTGGCTGGACTTCGAGTTCGACCCGAAAGACATCCTGTTCTTCCGCGTCGACCGCCGCCGCAAGATGCCAGTGACGATCCTGCTCAAAGCGATCGGCATGTCGCATGAGCAAATTCTGGCCAATTTCTTTGTCTTCGACAATTTCAACCTGCGCTCCGAAGGCGCGGAAATGGAATTCGTCGCCGAACGTCTGCGCGGCGAAGTGGCGCGCTTTGACATCGTCGACAAGTCGGGCAAGACCCTGGTCTTGAAAGACAAGCGTATCAACGCCAAGCACGTGCGTGATATCGAAGCTGCCGGCATCAAGCACATTTCCGTACCGGAAGACTACCTGCTGGGCCGCGTATTGGCGAAGAACATCGTCGATGGCGACACCGGTGAAGTCGTCGCCTCTGCGAACGATGAGCTGACGGAAGACTTGCTGGGTCGCTTGCGCGATGCCAACATTTCCGAAATCCAGACCTTGTACACCAACGACCTGGATCAAGGCGCCTACATCTCGCAAACTCTGCGTATCGACGACACCGCCGACCAGATGGCTGCGAAAGTGGCGATCTACCGCATGATGCGTCCAGGCGAACCGCCAACGGAAGATTCCGTTGAAGCGCTGTTCAATGGCCTGTTCTACAACTCGGACCGCTACGACCTGTCGGCCGTGGGCCGCATGAAGTTCAATCGCCGCATTGGCCGCGATGAACTGACCGGCGCCATGACCCTGTCGAACGAAGACGTGCTGGCCGTGATCAAGATCCTGGTGGAACTGCGCAATGGTCGCGGCGAAGTCGACGATATCGATCACCTGGGTAACCGCCGCGTACGTTGCGTGGGCGAACTGGCCGAGAATCAATTCCGCGCCGGCCTGGTGCGTGTTGAGCGCGCCGTCAAGGAACGCCTCGGCCAAGCCGAAGCGGATAACCTGATGCCGCACGATCTGATCAACTCGAAGCCGATTTCGGCTGCGATTCGCGAGTTCTTCGGTTCGTCCCAGCTGTCGCAGTTCATGGACCAAACCAATCCTCTGTCGGAAATTACCCACAAGCGCCGCGTATCGGCTCTGGGACCCGGCGGTCTGACACGCGAACGCGCCGGCTTTGAAGTGCGCGACGTGCATCCGACCCACTACGGCCGCGTCTGCCCGATCGAGACACCGGAAGGTCCGAACATTGGTCTGATCAACTCGCTGGCTTTGTATGCCCGCCTGAATGAATACGGCTTCCTGGAAACCCCGTACCGCAAGGTCGAAGGCTCCAAGATCACCGACCAGATCGACTACTTGTCCGCCATCGAAGAAGGCCGCTACATCATCGCTCAGGCGAATGCGACCATCAGCGACGAAGGTACTTTGTCCGATGAACTGGTGTCGGCCCGTGAAGCTGGCGAAACCATCCTGGTTTCCCCGGAGCGCATCCAGTACATGGACGTGGCGCCGGGCCAGATCGTTTCCGTCGCTGCCTCGCTGATTCCGTTCCTCGAACACGATGATGCAAACCGTGCATTGATGGGCGCCAACATGCAACGCCAGGCTGTGCCTTGCTTGCGTCCGGAAAAAGCGCTGGTCGGTACCGGTATCGAACGCACCGTTGCGGTCGACTCGGGCACCACCGTGCAAGCCTTGCGTGGCGGTATCGTCGATTACATCGATGCGGGCCGTGTCGTGATTCGTGTTAACGATGACGAAGCTACCGCTGGTGAAGTGGGCGTCGATATCTACAACCTGATCAAGTACACCCGTTCGAACCAGAACACCAACATCAACCAGCGTCCTATCGTGCAAGTGGGCGACCGTGTTGCCAAGCGCGACGTGATCGCCGATGGCGCATCGACCGACCTGGGTGAATTGGCACTGGGCCAGAACATGACCGTGGCTTTCATGCCATGGAATGGTCTGAACTTCGAAGATTCGATCCTGATCTCGGAAAACGTCGTCAAGGACGACCGCTACACCTCGATTCACATCGAAGAGTTGTCGGTAGTCGCCCGTGACACGAAACTGGGCGCGGAAGAAATTACGCGCGACATCTCGAACCTGGCTGAAAATCAGCTGGCTCGTCTGGATGAGTCCGGTATCGTCTACATCGGCGCTGAAGTACAAGCCGGCGATACCCTGGTCGGCAAAGTGACGCCTAAAGGCGAAACCCAGCTGACCCCGGAAGAGAAGCTGCTGCGCGCAATTTTCGGCGAAAAAGCTTCGGACGTGAAAGATACCTCGCTGCGCGTGCCTTCGGGCATGATCGGCACCGTGATCGACGTGCAAGTCTTCACCCGTGAAGGCATCGTGCGCGACAAGCGTGCCCAGCAAATTATCGATGACGAACTGAAACGCTTCCGTCTGGATTTGAACGACCAGATGCGTATCGTTGAAGGCGATGCCTTCCAGCGTCTGGAAAAAATGCTGATCGGCAAAGTTGTCAACGGTGGCCCTAAAAAGCTGGCCAAAGGCGCCAAGATCACCAAGGATTACCTGGCCGATCTGGACAAATACCACTGGTTCGACATCCGCCCTGCGGACGACGATGCAGCGGTAGCGCTGGAAGCGATCAAGGAATCGATCAACGAGAAGCGTCACCAGTTCGATCTGGCCTTCGAAGAGAAGCGCAAGAAACTGACGCAAGGCGATGAGCTGCAACCAGGCGTGCAAAAAATGGTCAAGGTGTACCTGGCCGTGAAACGCCGCCTGCAGTCGGGCGACAAGATGGCCGGTCGCCACGGTAACAAGGGTGTGGTTTCCCGTATTGTTCCTGTGGAAGACATGCCATACATGGCCGATGGCACGCCAGCCGACGTTGTGCTGAACCCGCTGGGCGTTCCTTCGCGGATGAACGTTGGTCAGATTCTCGAGACTCACTTGGGCTGGGCTGCCAAGGGTCTGGGTATCCGCATCGGCGAAATGCTGAAGGCGCAAACCAAGGTCGAGCAAATGCGCAAGTACTTGACGACGATCTACAACGACAATGGCCGCGCGGAAGATCTGGACAAGTTTGATGATGAAGAGATCATGAAACTGGCCGAAAACCTGAAAAAAGGTGTGCCATTCGCCACGCCAGTGTTTGACGGCGCGAACGAAGAAGAGATCCGCCGCATGCTGGACCTGGCGTATCCGGATGACATCGCCAAGAACCTGGGCATGACCGCTTCGAAAAACCAGGTGACCATGTATGACGGTCGCACCGGTGAAGCGTTCGAGCGCAAGGTTACTGTCGGCGTCATGCACATGCTGAAACTGCATCACTTGGTGGATGACAAGATGCATGCGCGTTCGACCGGTCCTTACTCGTTGGTAACGCAGCAGCCGCTGGGTGGTAAAGCCCAGTTCGGTGGTCAGCGTTTCGGTGAGATGGAAGTCTGGGCACTGGAAGCGTATGGCGCGTCGTATGTCTTGCAAGAGATGTTGACCGTCAAGTCCGATGACGTGAATGGCCGTACCAAAGTGTACGAGAACCTGGTCAAGGGCGACCACGTGATCGACGCCGGCATGCCTGAATCGTTCAACGTGCTGGTCAAGGAAATCCGTTCGCTGGGTATCGATATCGACCTCGAACGCAACTAAAAGACAGCCACCTGTCATTTGGTTTGGGAAACACAAAGCCCGGCTGGGAAACCACGCCGGGCAATGTAGTCTCAGGAATATAGAAATTTAATCACCTCTGGAGTGATACATGAAAGCACTGCTCGATCTATTCAAGCAAGTACAGACCAACGAGACCTTCGATGCAATCAAGATCGGTCTCGCTTCGCCTGAGAAAATCCGTTCGTGGTCCTACGGCGAAGTCAAGAAGCCGGAAACCATCAACTACCGTACCTTCAAGCCTGAGCGCGATGGCCTGTTCTGCGCCAAGATCTTTGGCCCGATCAAGGATTACGAATGCCTGTGCGGCAAGTACAAGCGCCTGAAACACCGCGGCGTGATCTGCGAAAAGTGCGGCGTCGAAGTCACGCTGGCCAAGGTGCGCCGTGAGCGCATGGGTCACATCGAGCTGGCCTCGCCGACCGCGCACATCTGGTTCCTGAAATCGCTGCCGTCGCGTCTGGGCATGGTCCTGGACATGACCCTGCGGGACATCGAACGCGTGCTGTACTTTGAAGCATATGTCGTGACCGATCCAGGCATGACCCCGCTGAAGAAGTGCCAGATCATGTCGGAAGACGACTACGCCGCCAAGTACGAAGAGTACGGCGACGACTTCACCGCCTTCATGGGCGCCGAAGGTATCCGTGAACTGCTGCGCTCGATCGACATCCACCGCGATGCCGAAACCCTGCGCGTGGAACTGAAGGAATCGAAATCCGAAGCCAAGATCAAGAAATACGCGAAGCGCCTGAAAGTGCTGGAAGCGTTTCAACGTTCGGGCATCAAGCCTGACTGGATGATCATGGAAGTGCTGCCAGTGCTGCCGCCGGAACTGCGTCCGCTGGTACCGCTCGATGGTGGCCGTTTCGCGACCTCGGATCTGAACGATCTGTATCGCCGCGTCATCAACCGTAACAACCGTCTGAAACGCCTGATGGAGCTGCGCGCTCCAGAGATCATCACGCGCAACGAAAAGCGCATGCTGCAAGAAGCAGTCGATTCGCTGCTGGACAATGGCCGTCGCGGCAAAGCGATGACCGGCGCCAACAAGCGTCCGCTGAAGTCCTTGGCCGAGATGATCAAGGGCAAGGGCGGCCGTTTCCGTCAAAACTTGCTGGGCAAACGCGTCGATTACTCCGGTCGTTCGGTCATCGTCGTGGGCCCGCAATTGAAACTGCATCAGTGCGGCTTGCCGAAACTGATGGCGCTGGAACTGTTCAAACCATTCATTTTCAATAAACTGGAACTGATGGGTCTGGCGACCACGATCAAGGCAGCGAAAAAGCTGGTCGAGATTCAAGAGCCGGTCGTGTGGGACATCCTGGAAGACGTGATCCGTGAACATCCGATCATGTTGAACCGCGCACCGACGCTGCACCGTCTGGGTATCCAGGCGTTCGAGCCAGTCCTGATTGAAGGCAAGGCCATCCAGTTGCACCCACTCGTCTGCGCGGCATTCAATGCCGACTTTGACGGTGACCAAATGGCGGTCCACGTTCCTCTGTCGATCGAAGCGCAGATGGAAGCACGCACCCTGATGCTGGCATCGAACAACATCCTGTTCCCGTCGAACGGCGAACCGTCGATCGTGCCGTCGCAGGATATCGTGCTGGGTCTGTACTACGCGACCCGCGAAGCGATCAATGCGAAGAACGAAGGGATGATGTTCCCTGACGTGTCGGAAGTGATCCGCGCCTACGACAACAAGGAAGTCGAACTGACGACCCGCGTTACCGTGCGTATTACCGAATACCCGAAAAACGCCGAAACGGGCGAATTCGAGAAAACGGTAACGCGTTACGAAACGACGATCGGCCGTGCGATCCTGTCGGAAATTCTGCCTAAAGGCTTGCCGTTCTCCGTCCTGAACCGCGCGCTGAAAAAGAAAGAAATTTCCAAGCTGATCAACACGTCGTTCCGCAAGTGCGGCCTGCGCGCCACCGTGGTGTTTGCAGACAAACTGATGCAATCGGGTTTCCGCCTGGCGACACGCGCCGGTATCTCGATCTGCGTCGACGACATGCTGGTACCGCCGCAAAAAGTTACGCTGATCGCGGCCGCCGAACAAGAAGTCAAGCAGATCGAACAGCAATACGCCTCGGGTCTCGTGACCGCCGGCGAGCGTTACAACAAGGTAGTCGATATCTGGGGCAAAACCTCGGATGAAGTCGGCAAGGCCATGATGGACCAGCTCAAAGTCGAAGACGTGATCCGCCGCGACGGCACCAAGTCGACGCAAGAATCGTTCAACGCCATTTACATGATGGCCGACTCCGGCGCGCGCGGTTCCGCAGCCCAGATTCGTCAGTTGGCCGGTATGCGTGGTCTGATGGCGAAACCGGATGGCTCGATTATCGAAACGCCGATTACCGCGAACTTCCGCGAAGGTCTGAACGTTTTGCAGTACTTCATTTCGACCCACGGTGCCCGTAAAGGTCTGGCCGATACGGCGCTGAAAACGGCTAACTCCGGTTACCTGACGCGTCGTCTGGTCGACGTGACGCAAGATCTGGTCGTCATCGAGGACGATTGCGGCACCATGAACGGCGCGCTGATGAAGGCGCTGGTCGAAGGTGGTGAAGTCATCGAAGCGCTGCGCGACCGTATCCTCGGCCGCGTTACCGTGCACGATGTCGTCAATCCTGAAACCCAGGAAACGCTGTACGAAGCCGGCTCGCTGCTGGACGAAGACATGGTCGAAGAGATCGAGCGTCTGTCCATTGATGAAGTCAAGGTGCGTACGCCACTGACTTGCGACACGCGCTTCGGCCTGTGCGCCAAGTGCTATGGCCGCGACCTGGGCCGCGGCATGCTGGTCAACGCCGGCGAAGCCGTCGGTGTGGTGGCAGCGCAGTCGATTGGTGAACCTGGTACCCAGCTGACCATGCGTACGTTCCACATTGGTGGTGCGGCATCGCGTGCAGCAGTGGCATCGTCGGTGGAAGCCAAGTCGAACGGTACCATCCGCTTCACGGCAACCATGCGTTACGTGACCAACGGCAAGGGCTCGCAGATCGTCATTTCCCGTTCCGGCGAAGTGCTGATCACCGACGACCATGGCCGTGAGCGTGAGCGTCATAAAGTACCGTACGGCGCGACCCTGATCGTCAAGGATGGCATGGTCATCAAGGCCGGTACGGCCCTGGCAACGTGGGATCCGCTGACCCGTCCGATCATTACCGAATACGCCGGTCAAGTGCGTTTCGAGAACGTCGAAGAAGGCGTTACCGTAGCCCGTCAGGTCGACGAAGTGACCGGTCTGTCCACCCTGGTGGCGATCGATGCGAAACGTCGCGGTTCGCTGACCAAGACCCTGCGTCCGCAAGTCAAGCTGATCAACGACGCGAATGAAGAAGTCAAGATCGCCGGCACCGAACACTCGGTGGCGATCGGCTTCCAGGTCGGCGCGCTGATCATGGTGAAAGACGGCCAACAGGTATCGGTTGGTGAAGTGCTGGCACGTATTCCTACCGAATCGCAAAAAACGCGCGATATTACCGGTGGTCTGCCACGCGTTGCGGAACTGTTCGAAGCGCGCTCGCCGAAAGATGCCGGTATGCTGGCGGAAGTCACGGGTACGGTTGCGTTCGGTAAAGAAACCAAGGGCAAGCAGCGTCTGGAAATCACGGACATGGACGGCAACAAGCATGAGTTCCTGATTACCAAGGACAAACAAGTGCTGGTGCATGACGGCCAAGTCGTGAACAAGGGCGAGATGATCGTGGACGGCCCGGCCGATCCGCAAGACATCCTGCGTCTGCTGGGTATCGAAGCGCTGGCACGTTACATCGTTGACGAAGTGCAAGACGTGTACCGTCTGCAAGGCGTGAAGATCAATGACAAGCACATCGAAGTAATCGTGCGTCAGATGCTGCGCCGTGTTCAGATCGTCAATGCCGGCGACACCAACTACATCGTTGGCGAGCAGGTAGAGCGTTCGGAACTGCTGGATCAGAACGACCTGATGGAAGCCGGAAACAAAATTCCTGCAACCTACGAAAACGTTCTGCTGGGTATTACCAAGGCGTCGTTGTCGACCGATTCGTTCATCTCGGCCGCATCGTTCCAGGAAACCACCCGCGTGCTGACCGAAGCGGCGATCATGGGCAAGCGCGATGGTCTGCGCGGCCTGAAAGAGAACGTCATCGTCGGCC
Source organism: Janthinobacterium breve (assembly GCF_051380895.1). Classification (NCBI taxonomy): domain Bacteria; kingdom Pseudomonadati; phylum Pseudomonadota; class Betaproteobacteria; order Burkholderiales; family Oxalobacteraceae; genus Janthinobacterium; species Janthinobacterium breve. The sequence goes on from NZ_JBNYXY010000004.1 coordinate 173,949, forward strand.
GCCTGATTCCTGGCGGTACGGGTCTGGCCTTCCACCGCGCACGCAAAGAAAAAGAAGCGTGGGAAGTGGAAGAGCGTCAAGCACTGCTGCTGGCCGAGAAAGCCTCGATGGCCGGCGAAGCTGCCGAAGCGCTGCAGGATATCGAAGCCCAGCAACACCACGGCGACGAAGCGTAATCTACGCTGCCAGCTGACAAGAACGGCACCTTCGGGTGCCGTTTTTTTATGCCTGCGCGCTTCTTCAACACATGCGGACAGAATAACGTGGAACGCGGAAAATCACGGTGGCCCATGTATATTCAGCAGTATTCCCATTACAAAAGGAATTATGCACTGCATTAAAAAGAACGCTATTTTCGGCTATTGCTTATTCACGCCTGTTATTTTTGTATTGGTAGTATGGATAAATGGAAGGCGCACGATGCATTGAGAGTCCTGCCTAGTCTTATTGTTATTCATGGCCGGGATTAACAGTTAAATCGATACGCCTCCATTTATCCTGGTTGCCGTATAAATACGGCCGAGTTAGCGTTGCATCGGGAATGCTTGAGTTGACAGGCCAAAACCCCGGTGATGCCGTTGGCGCAAGACTGGCAGATGTGGCGGACCGGGACATCTGCCCGTCGCGCGTAGGAATTTGAAGTGAGCGCTCACAGTGATGGTGGGTTGCCGGCTGCCTGCTGTCATGTCATCGCTCCGTCGCTGCGCATGTGTTCGCCTAACTGCTTGTGACGACGTATCGCTGCGTTGTTGTGCTGTCACGCACTATTGCCCCAAGGCACGCCAGTTTTCAGTTCATTCATGCTAAGATTTGGCGCATGATTGCCCAAGCCCTGTTTACTCCAGCCCAGCAGAAACTGCTGGGGTTGCTCTTTGTCCGCGTGAATGAAGGCTTTCATTTGAACGAGATCATGCGTTTGACGGGGCTGGGCAGCGCGTCGGCGCAGCGGGAACTGCGGCGCCTGCATGAGTCCGGCCTGATTACCTCGGAGCGGATCGGCAATGTGCGGCGCTTCTGGCCTAACAAGGAAAGCCTCGTGTATCCTGAGTTGAGCGGACTGGTGCAGAAAACCTTCGGCATCGTCGGCGTGCTCAGCGCGACCCTGGCGCCCTTGCGTGCCCAGCTGCACCTGGCATTCGTGTCCGGTGCCACGGCGAAGGGACAGGATATGCCTGGCAGCGCCATCGATCTGCTGCTGGTGGGTGAAGAAGCCAATTATGGCGATCTGTTGACGGGATTGGCCCCGGCCGAGCGAACCTTGCGGCGTAAAATCAATCCCAATTTATATACGCTGGCCGATTATCGCCGGCGTCTGCGTGAAGGCCAGCCATTTCTGCTGCAGGTATTACAGCAGCCGAAATTGTTTGTCATCGGTGATGAATCGCTATTGCATGCGCTGGCATTGCCAGATACTTCCTTGCAAGAGAATGGCATGCCATCTGTTTTCTAAAGGCCAGGTTTGACATGCAATTTCTGATGTATGAAGTTATTGGCTAGAAAATTATCTGAGGCGGATTGATCGTATGATGAATAAACTACAGGCTTTCGGTTTAATTGTTTCGCAGGCAGTGCGCGGAGAATTAATTTTCCCCACGAGTGTTAATTCCGCACTGCAATTGCAATTGGCTTTGGCCGAACCGGACTGTCATATCGACCATGCGATCAAACTGGTATTGGCCGAACCCTTGCTGGCGGCGCGCACGGTCGCGTTGGCCAACTCCGCCGTATATAGCCGCGGCGATGCGGCGCCCGTGACCAGCGTGCGCGCCGCCGTCATGCGCATGGGCTACCGCAATCTGTATGCGCTGGTGGCTGCCATGGTGGTGCGCCAGTTCGGCAGCAAGATCATCGACCCCATCCTGCGCCAGAAGGCGACACAGCTGTGGGAGCACACGGCGCACGTGGCGGCGCTGGCGCATGTGCTTGCCCGTCGCGTGACCCACGTCGATGCCGACACGGCACTGTTCGCGGGTATCGTGCATGAGGTGGGCGGTTTTTATTTGTTGTCGCGTGCGGATGAATTTCCCGGCCTGCTCGACGACGATGCGGATCACTGGATGGAGTCTGCCGAAGAAATCATTTCCCGCGAAGTCATGAAAAAGCTGCTGATCCCGCTGGTGGTGAGTGTAGCCATCGAAGGCTTGCGCGATGGCTTGCTATCGATCCCGCCCGACTCCCTGCTCGACACCTTATTGTTGGCCAAGCAACTATCACCCGTGCCATCGCCGTTACAAGTGACGTATGTGGAAATGCTCACGCCCTCCGATTCCGTCATCGATTTCATTATCGATAACGAAACCCTGCAAAGCATCCTGGCCGAATCGGCCGAAGAAGTGCGGTCGATGAGTGCGGCGCTGCTGGTGTAGCTGAAAACGCTACCGGCGAAAAAAAACGGCAGCGCCATCGAGGTGCTGCCGTTTTGCCTTCAGGCGCTGCGTTTACTGTTGCTGCGCGATCCACCGGTCGACCTTGGCTTCCAGCAGTTTCAGGGGCAGGGTACCGTCGCTGAGCACGACTTCATGGAATTTCGGCAAGCTGAACTTGTCGCCCAGCGCCTGTTGCGCGCGCTGGCGCAGTTCGACGATCTTCAGCGAACCGATCTTGTAGCCCAGCGCCTGGCCTGGCCAGGCCATGTAGCGTTCCGTTTCGCTTTTCGCCACGGCGTCATAGCCGAGGGTGTCGCGCATGTACTTGATCGTCTGCTCGCGCGTCCAGCCCTTGGTGTGCAGTCCCGTATCGACCACCAGGCGCACGGCGCGCAGCATCTCGTCGTTCAAGTGGCCGAAGTACTGGGCCGGATCCTCGAACAGGCCCATTTCCTTGCCCAGCGTTTCCGCGTACAGTGCCCAGCCTTCCGTGAAGGCATTATTGCCGCCGAAACGGCGGAAATTCGGCAAGTCCATCTCTTGCACCAGTGCCAGGTGGAAATGGTGGCCAGGCTTGCCTTCGTGCAAGAACAAGGTGGTCATGCCCGTGTCGCCATACAGTTTCGGATCGGTGACGACGGACCAGAACACGCCCGGGCGCGAACCGTCAGCCGCCGGCGCCGTGTAGTGGTCGGCGGCCGTGTCGCGGCTCAGTTCAGGTTCCAGGCGCAAGTCCAGCGGCGCCTTCGGCACCAGGGTGAACAGGGCAGGTAATTTGCTGTCCAATAGCACGTTCAGCTTGCGGTAGACGTCGAGCACTTCCTGTTCCGTCTTGAACGGGCGGTATTTCGCTTGTTCCGAGACCCATACGGGCAAGCCGGCGGCCGGGCCGTTGTAGCCCATCTTCGGACCGACGATCGCGTATTGTTCCTGGATGCGCGCCACTTCCTTCAAGCCGATGGCGTGGATTTGCTCCGGCTTCAAGTCCGTGGTGGTGCTGCTGGCCACGCGCGCCTGGTACCAGGCCGCGCCATCGGGCAGGGCGCTCCAGCCGCTGCTGCTGCGGCCGGCTGGTAGGTAATCGCGTTCCATGAAGGTGGCCAGGCGCTGCAGGGCGGGCATCAGCTTGGCCTCGATGATGACGGTGTAGGTTTGCGTCAGGCGCGCCTTGTCCGCGTCGGAAAAGCTGGCCGGCAAGTTCTTGATGGGCGTGTAATAAACGCTGTCTTGCGGCGTGGCGCTGACGAGTTTCCTGAATTGCGGCAGGGCCGACTCCGTCAGCGCTTTCGGCAGCACGATGCCCTTTTGCATGCCGACTTTCATATTGGCGATGGCCTGGTCTATCCAGCCCGGCAGCTGGCTGATACGACTCAGGTAGGCGTCGTACTGCTTGACCGTGGTCAGCGGTTGCGATGCCTCGCCACCCGCATAATTAGCCAGAGTGACAGGCATGCTGTCCATCTGGTTCAGTGGCAGCAGGTATTCGGGGAAGCGCTCGAAGCTCAGCGCCGTCGCCAGTTCATAGTCAAGGATATCGTAGTTGATCTGGTCCTGGTGCGACAGCTGCGCGCGGGCAATGCTGCGCAGGATCTTCTGGTACTGGCGGTACAGGGCGAACTGTTTTGCGCGCGCGGCAGGCACGATGGCTGAACCAAGCTGGTCGTCAAAACGGTTGTCGCCGCTCTCGGTCGCATTGATCGGCTCGAAACGGGCCAGCGCATCGTAGTACTGATCGGCCACGACCTGCAATCGCTGCTTGGCTTGCGGCGCACTGACGGCCACGGTGTTGGCAGTGGGCTGGACCGCTTGCGCCATGGGCGCGTAGGCGAGTAACAGGGCGATGGCCAGGGTGCCGAGGGTGCCGGCGGCAAAACGATGCTTCATGCGCGATGTCCTTTGTAAGGAGGAGAATGAACGGGGGCGTAGCGAGGTCGGGGTGACCGCTCGCGAAGGAGCAGCCGGGGCGTAAGCATACGCCATTGCCCAGTGCGTTTGGATAAATTATAGGGTGGGAATGTTGCTATTTCGCCGTAGGCGGCAGGGCCGCTTTCATGGCCTGCCAGTGCTGGCTGGCCAATGGGACGCAGGCGGGGCAGGGCGTGGCGGCGATCAGACTGCGGATCTGCCGGGCGCGCGCCGCCGTTTGCGGGTGCGAGGAAATCCAGCCCGGTGTCGCCCCTTTATCCTTGTCATCGAGCATCTGAAAAAAGCGCAGCATGCCGTCGGGACGGATGTGTGCGCGCTGCAAGGCAAGCAAGCCGAGCCGGTCCGCTTCCTCTTCCATGTCGCGGCTGAAATACAGGGTGCCGGCCTGGTGCGCCAGCATGGCGACCACGGCGCTGATGTCGCCGATGGTCACGCCCATCAGGGCGCCCCAGCCCAGGCTGCTGATCATTTGCCGCAGCGAATGGCGCTGTTCCACGTGCTGCACTTCATGCGCCAGCACGCCGGCCAGCTCGCCCGGGTCGCCTGCCTGGCGCAGCAATCCCGTATGCACGACGATGATGCCGCCTGGCATGGCAAAGGCGTTGACCGTGTCGTCCTGCTTGACCAGCCAACGGTATTGGTAGCGCGAACCGGCCGTCAGCATGCGGCCGATGTCCTGCACCGTTTGTTGCGCCACGCCGCTGTCATGGATGCCGCCCTGCGCGCGCACTTGCGCCAGGGCCAGTTCGCCCAGCTGTTTTTCCGTCGACAAGGGGATCCATCCCGCCAGCGCGCCGATGGCGTTTCCGCCTTGCCACCACAGCAGGGCAGAGGCGACCACGGCCGCGCCCGTCAAACCGGCCAGCCAGCCCGACACTTGTCGCCGGTTGCGCTGGCGCTCCCCCCACAGGCGCTGCAGTTGCGGCTGCAGCGCGGCCGGCGCTTCGCGCAAGACGATGGCGATGTCGCTCGCTGTCAGCGGCTTGAGCGACGCTTGCCGTCCTTGTGCGTCGAGCCAGTTCAGGAACAGTTCCGGCCCGTCGACACCGCCCACGCTGACGACCAGTTGCGCCACATCCACGTTATGGCCGGGCGCGTCGATGGCCAACTGCCTGCCGAAAAAATGCGCGCTGACGGCCGTGCCAGCCGGGCCGCCATCGGGGCCCGTCAGCAGTGCCTGGAATGGCGTCATGCGGCCGCCTCGGCAAAGCGGCTTTCATATAAGGCCGCCATCAGGTCGGACTGGCTGATGATGCCGGCCAGGCGCTCTTCATCGTCGAGGATGGGAATATGGTGATAGCCGGCGTCGGCCATCAGGGGCACCAGGTCGATGATGGGCGTGCCCAGGCGGGCCGTGTGTGGCGACGGCGTCATCAACTGGCCCACCACTTCGGGCTTGTCGCTGTGGGTGAGGCCGCTGCGCTGCAGCAGGCCTCGCAGGCGCTGGCGCATGCCCTGATAATCGTCGAGGCCGCCATGGCGCAGGAAATCCGTTTGTGTGATGATGCCGATGACCCGGCGCGCCCGGTTGACGACGGGCAGGGCGCCCACATCGTGCTCGCGCATGGTGCGCCAGGCAACATCGAGCGGCGTGCCGAATTCCACGCTGAGCACGTCCTTCGACATGATGTCGGCGCAGGTGACGACGCCGAAGCGGCGCTGGTAGGCGCGCATTTCCGTTTGCAGGAAGATTGCCTGCAAATCGTCGCGGCTGATGTCGAGCACTTCGCTGTGCTGGCGCAAGACGGCATCGAGATCATCCGGCGAAAATCCCAGGCGGGTGCTGGGGATGTCATCCTTGGTGGCGTGTGGATGCGGCGCGACCAGTTGCTGGGTGTGCGGGTAGCGGCGTCCCGTCAGGTTGTTGTACAGCACGGCGCAGGCGACCAGTACGGCTGAATTGAACAGCACGGTGATGAAGACGAATTCAAAGCCGGCCGCATGCACGCTGGCGCCGCCGACCACGGTGGTCAGGGCCACGGCGCCGCCCGGCGGATGCAGGCAACGCAGGGCAAACATGGCGGCGATGGCCACGCAGGCGGCCAGCGCCGCCACGCCCACGCTGGGGCCCAGCCATTTCACACAGGCCATGCCCACCATGCCGGAGACCACATTGCCGCCCACCACGGACCACGGTTGCGCCAGCGGGCTGGCTGGCAGGCAAAACAGCAGCACGGCCGAGGCGCCCATGGGCGCGATCAGGTAGACGCTGGCGCTGTCGGGGGCCAGCAGGAAATGGCAGATCAGGCCCGTCAGCAGCAAACCGCAGATGGCGCCCGCGCAGGCGCGCAATTGTTCGCGGCGGCTGCCGTTGTTCGGTTGCGGCAGCCAGCGTGCCAGGAAAGAAGTCGTCATGGAGGAGGGCGCGTTCGGGCGGCGTTGCTCAGTGTGAGCCCGACATTATCCCATGCGTTCCATTTCGCTGCCGGCGGAGCCTAGTCCTCGGCACAGACGGCCTGCAAGCCATGCCGTGCCAGCAGCTTCCTGGGGCTGCGATGGGGGCAGGGTATCTGTCATGCTCCAGTAGCTTCTACTTGGTGATGCTTATACGTTTTCCGCATAAGCACAGTGCAATTAAATGGTGGATATTTCCCACAAGCAGGCATATTCTAGACAGTCACGCCCGCTGGCAACTGGCCAGCTGGCCTCACGATTTCTCTCAGGAGCCCTGCATGCGCCTTTCCCTTTGCGTTTCCCTTTTCCTTGCCAGCCTGCTGCTTGCCGGCACCGCCGTTGCCGCCGCCCCGACACCGGCCAACCCTGTCGCCACGCCGCACTTGCCGTACAACGCGGCAGCCGACGCCAAGGCCGACGTGGCCCGCGCGCTGGCCGAGGCCAAGGCGGCCCACGTTCCTGTCTTGCTGATCTTTGGCGCCAACTGGTGCGAGGATTGCCGTGCGCTCGACAAGGCATTGAAGGAAGGCAAGAACGCCGAGTTGATGCAACAGCAGTTCAAGGTCGTCAAGGTCGACGTGGGTAACTTCGACCATAACCTGGACGTGGCGCAAACCTATGGCAATCCGCTCAAAAAAGGCATCCCGGCTGCCGTGCTCGTATCGAGCGACAACAACCAGGTGCTGTACGCCACCAAGGGCGGCGAACTGGCGAATGCACGCCGCATGAGCGAGAGCGGCATTTATGATTTCTTCAAGCAAGCGGCGAGCGTGAAAGCGCCGGCGCTTTAATCGCCTTTAAAACTCTTCCCACGCACCGCTGGCCGGCGCTTTCGGGCGCGCGGCGGGGACCGCTGCATTGGTCAGCGCCGGGCGGGACGCCTTGGCCAGCGCTGGCTTGCGGGCCGGTTGCTGCGGCGCCGCATGCCCCGTTTCTTCCAGCTTGAAGACGCTGACCACCTGTGCCAGCCTGCCAGCCTGATCTTGCAAGGATTGGGCTGCTGCTGCCGCCTCTTCCACCAGGGCCGCATTTTGCTGGGTCGCGTCATCCATCTGCGTGACGGTGGCATTGACTTGCGCGATGCCCTGGCTTTGCTCCTGGCTGGCTGAAGCGATTTCTCCCATCAGGTCGGCGACCCTCTGGACCGACACGACGATGTCTTGCATGGTGGCGCCGGCGGAGTCGACCAGCTTGCTGCCTGCTTCCACCTTGCTGCCCGAGTCGACGATCAAGTCCTTGATTTCCCGGGCCGCCGCTGCCGAGCGTTGCGCCAGGTTGCGCACTTCTGTCGCCACCACGGCAAAGCCGCGGCCCTGCTCTCCCGCGCGCGCCGCCTCGACTGCCGCGTTCAGGGCGAGGATATTGGTTTGAAAGGCAATGCCGTCGATCACGCCGATAATGTCGGCGATCTTGCGCGAACTTTCTGTAATCGCGCCCATCGTCTGCACCACCTGGCCCACCACCTCACCCCCCTTAACGGCGTGGCTCGAGGCCGATACCACCAGCTGGTTCGCCTGGCGCGCATTGTCCGCGTTCTGTTTTACGGTCGACGTCAGTTCTTCCATTGCCGCCGCTGTCTCTTCCAGGCTCGATGTCTGGGTTTCCGTGCGCGCCGACAGGTCAAGGTTACCCGAGGCGATCTGGCTCGATGCGCTCGCAATAGCCCCGGTACTGTCGCGAACTTCGCGTATCGTTACGTTCAGCGATGCGACGAAGCGGTTGAAGGCGGCGGCCAGCGCACCGACCAGGCCGGCGATCAAGGCGGCGATCAGGGCCGAACGCGTGACATTGCCCAGCACTTCCGTCTCCGGCACTTCAGCCATCACATACAGCTTGAGTTCCGGTACGAAGGAGGCGGCGACGAACTGGCGTCCCGCAGGCGCATCGTAGATGGCGTACGCGTATTTCTTGCCCGTCAGCAGGCTCTTGCTTAGGGTATCGCTAAAGCCGGGCAACTCCTTGAGTTGATGCTTGCCGTCGGCCAGGGCCGGGTCGCGGTGGATCAGGAAGCTGCCGTCGGCGCGCACCAGGTAGACATGGCCGGTCTGGCCGATCTTGTAGCTGCGGATGGTGTCGGCCATGGCATCGACGCTCAAGCCCATGCCTGCAATGACGGCCTTGCCACCGGCCGTCTGGCCCCGCGCATTCAGAAACAGCATGAAACTGCCCGAGGCTGGATCGCGGTCCAGGTTGATCGTGTGCTGTTTGTTTTCGTCGAGCATGCTGAAGAACCAATGATCGGATGGCTGTTGCTTGTCCAGTGTGCGGATCAGGCCAGCATCGGTCATGTACCTGGACGCAGTTTGCGAACTCCAGCTGACGACGGCCGCCTTGTTTTTTTCCTTGAGCTTTTTGGTGTAGCGCTGGAACGTGGCTAGGCCGTTTTCCGTCAGGCTTGCGTCTTCCCAGTCTTGCAGAAAGATATCATTGGCCATCGTTTGCACCACCGACAGCGGTTGGTTGATCTGGCGCAGCACATCGTTGCGGATTTCGCCTACCTGGGCTGGCAGTTCCTGGCCGACGACGCGCTCGCGCACATAATCGCTGCTCATGCGCATCCGTGCCGGGTGAAAAAATGTTCAGGCAGGCAAGCCGTGGGCGATCAATTCCAGCGGCAATTCCGTGCTGCACTTGATTTGCTCCATGGAAAAGGCGGACGACACGCCTGTCAGTTGTACGGCCTTGATGAGCTTTTTATAAAAGGTATCGTAACCCTTGATGTCGGTGGTGACGACTTTCAGCAGGTAGTCGATGTCGCCGCTCATACGGTGAAATTCCTGTACCTCGGGCAAGACAATGACGGCGGCGGCAAAGCGGCGCAGCCATTTTTCATCGTGCTGTCCCGTGCGCACGCTGACGAATACGGTCACGGGCAAGCCTACTTTTTGCCGGTTGACGATGGCCACGCGACTCTCGATATAGCCCTCTTCTTCCAAGCGCTTGACGCGTTTCCAGCAGGGCGTGCTGGACAAGCCGATCTTCTCGCTGAGGGCGGCGATCGACAGGGTGCCATCCTGCTGTAGGGCGGCGAGGATGGCACAGTCGAATTTATCGAGCGATGTGTTTGGTGAATTCATTTTTCTATTTTCTATTTTGTAGCATGCATATGCTACATATTAACTCGTTTGCAGTGTCTTTTGGCATATCTTCACGGCAGCGTGCCAGTAGACTATCCATACGTTCCAGACGCCTGCGCTGTGCCTTTTTTAGCTGCACCCTTTTTATAGAATACTCAGACGGCCATCATGAAAGAAATCTACCTCGACAGCAATGCCACCACTTGCGTGCTGCCCGCCGCCGTTGCCGCCGCCCGGCAAGCGATGGAGCAGGGCTATGGCAATCCCAGCAGCACTCACGCCACGGGATTGCAGGCCAAGGCCATGATGGATGGCGTACGCCAGCGCGCCAGCCGCTTGCTGGGCGTGGGCGATGGCCGCTTGATGTTCAATAGCGGCGCTACCGAAGGCATCCAGACGGCCGTGCTGTCGGCCTTGTGCGCGCTGCGCGAGCGGCGCGCGCAAGGCAAGCACATCGGCAGTTTGCTGCTGTATGGCGCGACCGAGCACAAGGCCGTGCCGGAAAGCCTGGCGCACTGGAACCGCCTGCTGGGCCTGAACCTGGAAGTGCGCAAGCTGCCCGTCGATGCGCAGGGGCGCCACGATCTGCAGGCACTCGGTGCGCTGATCGGCGAGGCGGCCATGCTGTGCACGATGGCGGCCAACAATGAAACGGGCGTCATCAGCGATTTGTCCGCCATCGCGCAGCTGCTGCAGGAACGCGGTGCAGACGCCTACTGGATGGTCGATTGCGTGCAGGCGCTGGGCAAGCTGAAACTGAATCTGGCCGCCACGCGCATCGATTACGCGCCGTTTTCCGGCCACAAGCTGTATGCGCCCAAGGGCATCGGCATGCTGTACGTGCGCGCCGGCGTGCCCTTTACACCGTTGATGATGGGCGGCGGCCAGGAAGCGGGCCTGCGCTCGGGTACGGAGAACATGGCCGGCATCGCCGCCCTGGGCGCCGTGCTGGCCGCGCTGGACGATGGCAAGACCTTCCGCAGCCACGCCGACCTGGCCGCTTTCCGCGAGCAGCTGGTGGCCAGCCTGGAACGCGCTTTCCCCGGCATCGTCTTCAATATGCCGTTCGACTTGTCGCTACCGACCACGCTCAATTTTTCCGTGCCCGGCCTGTCCTCGAAAGAGCTGCTGGACCTGTTCGATGCGGCGCGCGTGCGCGTCAGCTCTGGCAGCGCCTGTTCCGCCGCCAAGGCCCTGCCCAGCTATGTGCTGGAAGCCATGCACGTGCCGCAATGGCGTGCCAGCTCGGCCATCCGTCTGTCGTTCGGCCCCCTGATTGACGCAGCGACGATAGACGCCGCCTGCGCGCGCATCGAGCGTTGCGGCGAGGCCTTGCGCAGCAGCTGTTTGCTGCCGTCGGCGCTGGCGCCATCGCCGCAGGACGGCGCGCAGGACGGCATAATTCAGCTGAGCGTGGATGACCAGTGCACCTGGCTGCTCAGCGACGCTGCCAGCGCCAGTTGTGTCGTCATCGATCCTGTCGCCGCGCTGGTGCCGCGCCTGGCCGCCTTCATCCGCTGCCAGCACCTGGCCTTGCGCGCCATCGTGCACACGGCAGCGCCCGCCGACCATGGCGCGGCGCGCCTGGCGTTGCTGCAGGAACTCGCTATCGAACAGGTGGGTCGCATCGATATCGACGGTGAGCTGGAGCTGGGCCAGCAGCGCCTGCGCCGGATCGAGTGCGGCCAAGATCATGCCACCCATGTGTACCTGCTGGGGCAGCGCTTCGCCTTCATCGGCACCCTGGCGCCCGGGGCGCTGACGCCCTTGCTGGATGCGGCGCTGGTGACGCAAGATACCGTGCTGTGCGGCGCATGCGACGACGGCAGCATCTGCAGCACCGTGCGCACGGTGCAGGACGGCCTCGTGCCGACCGCCGAACTGCAGCTCGATGCGGCCGGCCTGCCCGCCTTCCTGCGCCAGCATCCCGACGCCATCCTCGTCGACGTGCGCGAAGCGTATGAACACGCGGCCTGCGCCGGCACGGTGTTCGAGGGCTGCGCCGTGCACAGCGTACCGCTGAGCCGCCTGGCAGGACAGGTGGCCGCATGGCTGCAGCAGCCACAGCGCCCCCTGGTCTTTTTCTGCCGCAGCGGCAACCGCAGCGCGCGTGCCGCCGCCTGTCTGCGCCGCCTGGGCCATGCTGCTGCATGGCAACTCAATGGCGGCATGGCGATGGCGGAAGCGACGCGTCACCCGCTGGCCATCGCGGCTTGACGGGGCTGAAGTTTCTCCTCTGGAATGTTGCACCGTGCCATCATTGGCACGGTGTTTCAGTTCATTTTCTCCCCTTCATTTCCTCTAGACATTTTTCTACTCTGAACGGGCTGATTTCTTTGCCTGCACGTCCCTAAAACCTCGGGTATGTACGCTAGCGCACGGTCTTGCGCACAGCGCGCACCTACGATGAAGTTCAGAAAATCTCCCTATACCCTGAGATTCGTCGCAACGCTCCGGCGCTTCGCTTTCCGTCTTCGCCAGTGTCCGATCGTGTTCTTCCAGACTGGGCTGGCGTGACGGTGGCCGCCGGCTGCCTGCGCGCACCTAGCGAGGCCAAGTTGAAAGAGTACACCGCAGTAGTCACGCAGCAGGTCAAGGAACAGATTTCCAAATTCAAGGAAATCTTCCGCGACCATCCCCTTGCACCGGACAGTTTCGACGCTGCGCGCGACGATGCCTTGCCCCTGCGCTCCGAGTTATTCAGCGCCATGCAGATGGCCGCCCACGGCAAGCATGTGGCCGCCGGCCATGCGGTGGGACGGCATCATGGCCGCGACCGCTTGTTGGCGCGCCTGGCCGACAATGCGGCGCTGATCACGGCCACCGTCAACGAACTGACGGCCACCGTCAAGAGCGGGCGTCAGGTCACGCCCGCCTCGGAGTGGCTGCTGGATAATTTTTACCTGATCGAAGAGCAGATCCGCACCACGCGGCGCCACTTGCCGAAGAACTACAGCAAGGAGCTGCCACGGCTGACGTCGGGCGTGGACGCGGGCTGTCCGCGCGTGTATAAAATTGCGCTGGAAATCATCTCGCATGGCGATGGCCGGGTCGACCTGGAAAACCTGTGTCATTTCATCGAGGCCTACCAGGATGTCGCCACCCTGACCCTGGGCGAATTGTGGGCCGTGCCCATCATGCTGCGCCTGGCCCTGATCGAAAACCTGCGCCGCGTGGCCGTGCGCGTGGCCGATGACCGCATGCAGCGTGACCTGGCCAATACATGGGCCGACCAGATGACGGACATCGCCGAGCGCAATCCCAGCGGCTTGATCCTGCTGGTAGCCGACATGGCGCGCTCGAATCCGCCGATGACCAGCGCCTTCGTGGCCGAATTGTCGCGCCGCCTGCAGGGACAAAGTTCGTCGCTGACCCTGGCCCTGTCGTGGCTGACGCACAAGCTGGCCGAATCGGGTCTCACCATCGAGCAGCAGATCCAGTCCGAGATCGGGCAGCAGGCGGCCGACCAGGTGTCGATTGCCAACAGCATCGGCAGCCTGCGTTTTCTGGGCACCATGGATTGGCAGGAATTTGTCGAGACCATGAGCGTCGTCGAGCAGACCTTGCGGCTGGACCCGGCCGGCACCTACGGCTTGATGGATTTCGCCACGCGCGACAGCTATCGCCACGTCATCGAGCGCATCGCACGGCGCAGCGCGCGCAGCGAAGTGGAAGTGGCCGAGATGGTGGTGCAACTGGCGCACACGCACGGCAACGGCAATGATGCGCGCCGTGGCCATATCGGCTTTTACCTGGTGGGGCGCGGCGTGCTGGTGCTGGAAAAGCAGGCCGGCGCGAAGCTGCCCTTCATCGTGGCGCTGCAGCATACGGCGCGCGCCGCGCCGCTGGCCGTCTACCTCGGCGCGATCTGCTTCCTGAGCCTGGCGACGAGCGCGCTGCTGCTCGAGCGCGCCGTGCGCCATGGCGTGCAGGGCTGGCCACTGGTGGCGCTGGGTGCGCTGGCGCTGCTGGGCAGCAGCCAGCTGGCCGTGGCCATGGTGAACTGGCTGGCGACCCTGATGACGTCGCCCCATCCGCTGCCGCGCATGGATTACCAAGCCGGCATTCCGTCGGACGGGCGCGGCATCGTGGTGGTGCCGACCCTGATCTACAGCGAGGAAAACGTGGCAGCCTTGTGCGAGGCGCTGGAAGTGCGCTACCTGGCCAACCGCGATCCGAACCTGCGTTTCTGCCTGCTGACCGACTTTGTCGACGCGGATGCGCAAACGATGCCCGGTGACGCAGCCTTGCTGCGCCAGGCGCAGGACACCATCCGTGGCTTGAACGACAAGTACCGTGTGGAGGGCAGCGAGTTCAAGGAAAACGGCGACCCGGCCGAACGCGAAGAGCTGGGGCATATGGGGCCGTTCCTGCTGTTGCACCGTCCGCGCCTGTGGAATTCGCAGCAGAATGCCTGGATGGGGCAGGAGCGCAAGCGCGGCAAATTGTCCGACCTGCACGCGTTTCTGCGCGGCGGCGCGCGCGACAAATTCTCGCTGGTGGAAGGCGAGTTGCGTGGCCTGCGCACGATCAAATACGTGATCACGCTCGACACCGATACGCAGCTGCCGCGCGACGCGGCGCGCGAATTCATCGCCACCATGATGCACCCGCTGAACCGACCCGTGCTCGACGCAGCCGGCACGCGCGTGGTGGCCGGCTACGGCATCTTGCAGCCGCGCGTGGCCGTGGCGCTGCCCAGCGCGAACGCTTCACGCTACGAGCTGCTGTGTGGCGGCGAACCGGGCATCGATCCCTACACGCGCACCGTCTCGGACCTGTACCAGGACGTGTTTTATGAAGGCTCTTTCATCGGCAAGGGCATCTATGACCTCGACATGTTCGAGCGCGTGCTGGGACAGCGACTGCCCGACAATAAAATCCTCAGCCATGATTTATTGGAAGGCTGCTACCTGCGCGCCGGCTTGCTCAGCGACTCGCAACTGTATGAAGAATACCCCGCCCGTTATGATGCCGACGTCAGCCGCCGCCAGCGCTGGATACGCGGCGACTGGCAGCTGATCGGCTGGTTGCTGGGCCGCGTGCCGGGCCGCGCCGGCAAGCGCGAACGCAATCCCCTGTCGATGCTGTCGCGCTGGAAGCTGTTCGACAACCTGCGCCGCAGCATCGTGGCGCCGGCTACCACCTTGTCGCTGCTGCTGGTGTGGGGCTTTTTGCCGCACGTGGCATTCTGGAGCGCGGCCGTGCTGGCCATCATCTTCCTGCCGCCCGTCTTTTCCGCACTGTACGATCTGTTGCGCAAACCGCGCGACACCCTGTGGCGTCAGCATCTGGCAGCGTTCGAGCGGCGCTGCGGCGTACAGTTTTCGCATGCCATGCTGACCCTCGTCTTCCTGCCCTATGAGGCCTGGATCAGCCTGGACGCCATAGCCCGTACCCTGTGGCGCCTGGGCATGTCGCACAAGCATTTGCTCGACTGGCGTGCCTCGAACCTGCATACGTCTTCCGGCTCGCAGACAGACAGCTGGCGCGCCATGTGGTGCTCGCCAGCGCTGGCACTGGCCACCTTTGCTGCCTTGCTGCACTGGCGCCCGGCAGCGTTGCCGGTTGCCGCCCTGGTGCTGCTGCTATGGCTGGCCGCGCCCGCCATCGCCTGGTGGATCAGCCGCCCCATCGAACGGGCCGTGGCGCGCCTGTCGGCCGAGCAGGGGCGTTTCCTGCATGGCGTGGCGCGCAAGACCTGGGCGTATTTCGATACCTTTGTCGGACCGGACGATCACTGGCTGCCGCCCGATAACATGCAGGAGCATCCGAACCTGGTGGTGGCGCACCGCACCTCGCCGACGAATATCGGCCTGGCGCTGCTGGCCAACCTGACGGCCTACGACTTCGGCTATCTCACCATGGGCCAGCTGATCGAGCGCAGCCGCGCCACCTTGCGCAGCATGGGGGAACTGGAGCGCTTCCAGGGCCATTTCTACAACTGGTACGACACGCAAACGCTCAAGGCGTTGCAGCCCATGTATATCTCGACGGTCGACAGCGGCAACCTGGCCGGCCATCTGCTGACCTTGCAGCCCGGTCTGGTGGAACTGTATGACGCTCCCATCATGGGCCAGCAAATTGTGGACGGCATCCGCACGACGGCGCAGGTACTGCAGGAGTTCATTGCCGCCGAAGGCGAAGGCAAGGAGGTGCGCGCGTCGCTGGCGCTGCTGCAGATGCCGGCCGCGCCAGCCAGCCTGCCCGAATGGCATGCCTACCTGAGTGCAGCGAATGGCGCGGCCGACGCGCTGCTGTCGCTGACCCTGCAAAGCGAGGATGGCGAGCTAGCCATGTGGAGCGGCGCGCTGGCGCGCCAGTGCCGCGCGGCGCTGGCCGAGTTGCTGCAACTGGCGCCGTGGGCGGCGCAGGCAGGCCTCGATGCGGCGTGGCTGCGCGTGCCGACCCTACGCGAACTGGCCGATCTGGAGGTACCGGAAGGTATGCCTTCCGAGCTGGCCGCATGGCTGGTGCAAGGCCGCGAGCAGGCGGGTCGCCACATGCGCGACATCGCCCATGCGGCGGGCCAGGCACGCGACTTCGCGCAGATCGAATACGCGTTTCTGTACAACCCATCCACGAAACTGCTGGCCATCGGCTACAACGTCAGCGAACGGCGCCTGGACCCCAGCTACTACGACTTGCTCGCTTCCGAAGTGCGCCTGGCCAGCTTCATCGCCATCGCCCAGGGCCAGTTGCCGCAGGAGCACTGGTTTGCACTGGGCCGCCAGCTGTGCATGGTGGCCGGGCAGCCCGTGCTGCTGTCGTGGAGCGGCTCGATGTTCGAGTACCTGATGCCTCTGCTGGTGATGCCGAATTATCCCAACACCCTGCTCGACCAGACGTATCACTCCGTCATCGAGGCGCAGATCGACTATGGCCGCCAGCGCGATGTACCGTGGGGGATTTCCGAGTCCGGCTACAACACGGTCGATGCCAGCCTGAATTACCAGTATCGCGCCTTTGGCGTGCCGGGGCTGGGCCTGAAGCGGGGCCTGGCCGACGATCTGGTGGTGGCGCCGTACGCCAGCATGATGGGCCTGATGGTGCAGCCGGAAGCGTCGTGCCAGAACCTGCAGCGCATGCAGGCGGCCGGCTACATGGGCCGCTACGGGTTTTTTGAGGCCATCGACTTCACCACGGCGCGCCTGCCGCGCGGGCAGGGCAGCGCCGTCATCCGCTCGTTCATGGTGCACCACCAGGGCATGGGCTTCCTGGCTCTCAGCTACCTGCTGCATGACCGCCCCATGCAGCGCCGCTTCGAGTCCGATCCGCTGCTGCAATCGGCCTTGCTGGTGCTGCAGGAACGTACGCCGCAGGCAGGTGCGTTTTACTCGAACACGGCCGAATTGGCAGTGCTGCGCAGCGGCGCGCCCGAACAGGCCATGCCGACGCGCATCCTCACGCAGGCCAACAGCGCCGTGCCCGAAACGCAGCTGCTGTCGAATGGCCGCTACCACGTCATGGTGAGCAATGCGGGCGGCAGCTACAGTCGCTGGAAAGACCTGTCCGTGACGCGCTGGCGCGAAGACTGCACGCGCGACAACTGGGGCAACTTCTGCTACCTGCGCGACCTCGACGACGGTGCCGTCTGGTCCACCACGTATCAGCCGACTTTGGCCGAACCGAAGAAATACGAGGTGATCTTTTCCGAGGGGCGCGCGGAATTTCGCCGTGCCGACCATGGCCTGGACCTGTACACGGAAATCGTCGTCTCGCCCGAGGACGACATCGAAATCCGGCGCACGCGCATCAGCAATAATTCGAACCGCCAGCGGCGCATCGAGATCACCAGCTTTGCCGAAGTGGTGATGGCGCCGGCGGCGGCTGACGCGGCGCATCCCGCGTTCAGCAAGCTGTTCGTGCAGACGGAAATCCTGGCGCATGAAAATGCGATTTTGTGCACGCGCCGGCCCCGCTCGAAGGAAGAGCAGATGCCGTGGCTGCTGCATGTGATGACCGTGCACGATATCGAGCACTATGCCGTGTCGTTCGAGACGGACCGCGCCCGTTTCATCGGCCGCGGCAACACGGCGCAGCTGCCGCAGGCGCTGCAGGAGAGTGGTCCGCTCGGTGGTGGCCACGGTTCCGTGCTCGACCCCATCGTGGCCATCCGCTACGTCATCACGCTCGAACCCGACCAGGCCGTGACGGTCGACAGCGTGACCGGCATGGTGGAGCAGCGCGAGGCGGCGCTGCACCTAATCGACAAATACCAGGACCGCCACCTGGCCGACCGCGTCTTCGAACTGGCCTGGACGCACAGCCAGGTGGTGCTGCGCCAGTTGAATGCCAGCGAAGCCGATGCGCAGCTGTATGCGCGCCTGGCCAATGCCGTGATCTATCCGAATGCGGCCTTGCGCGCCGAAGCCGGTATCCTGATCAAGAACCAGCGCGGCCAGTCCGGCCTGTGGGCGTATGCCATCTCGGGCGACCTGCCCATCGTGCTGCTGCAGATACGTGACGCGGCCAATATCGAACTGGCGCGCCAGATGGTGCAGGCGCATGCCTACTGGCGCCTGAAAGGGCTGGTGGTGGACCTGGTGATCTGGTACGAGGAACAATCTGGCTACCGCCAGCTGCTGCACGACCAGATCATGGGCCTGATCGCCTCGGGCATTGATGCGCAGGCGATCGACCGCCCGGGCGGCATCTTCGTGCGCCTGGCCGAGCAGATTGCCAATGAAGACCGCATCTTGCTGCAATCGGTGGCGCGCGCCATCATCAGCGACTTGCGCGGAACCTTGGCCGAGCAGGTCAAGCGCCCGCCCAGCCCCGTGCTGCGCATGCCGCCGCTGCTGCAGGACCCTGCCCGCGAACATGGCGGCGTGCCGCACTTGGCCCCAAAGCGCGCGTTGATCCTGGAAAATGGCCTGGGCGGCTTTACGCCCGACGGGCGCGAATACGTGATCACCACGGGCGAAGGCCAACAGACGCCGGCGCCATGGTCGAACGTACTGGCCAATGCGCAATTCGGCACGGTGGTGTCCGAAGGAGGTCAGGCGTATACCTGGAGCGAGAATGCGCATGAATTCCGTCTCACGCCATGGCAGAACGACCCCGTATCCGACTTGTCCGGCGAAGCGTTTTACGTGCGCGACGAGCAGAGTGGCCAGTTCTGGTCGCCGTCGGCCCTGCCGGCGCGCGGCAGCGGCGACTACGTGACGCGCCACGGCTTTGGCTACAGCATTTTTGAACACAGCGAGGGTGGCATCGCCACGGAACTGTGCACCTATGTGGCGCTGGATGCGGCTGTCAAATATTCCGTGATCAAGGTACGCAACGACAGCGGCGTGCCGCGCCGCCTGTCCGTCACGGGCTACGTGGAATGGGTGCTGGCCGACCTGCGCGCCAAGTCCGGCATGCACGTGGCGACCGAAGTCGACACGATCAGCGGCGCGCTGTTTGCGCGCAATAACTACAACACGGAGTTTTCGGGCCGGGTCGGCTTTTTCAACACCGACGCCAGCATCCGCTCCATCACCTGCGACCGCAATGAATTCATCGGCCGCAACGGCAGCCTGGCACGACCGGCCGCCTTGCGCCGCGTGCGCCTGTCCGGCAAGGCGGGCACGGGGCTGGACCCGTGCGCAGCGATCCAGGTGCCGTTTGAACTGCAGCCGGGGCAGGAGCGCGAAATCGTCTTCCTCCTCGGCGTGGGCGGGCGCCGCAATGCCGATGCCAGCACCATGGTGCAGCGCCATGCGGGCAAGGATGCGGCCCGCATGGCGCTCGACGCGGTACGCGCACACTGGGAAAGTACCTTGGGCGCCGTGCGCATCGAAACACCCGACCCTTCGCTGGACGTGATCGCCAATGGCTGGCTGATGTACCAGACCATCGCCTGCCGTTTGTGGGCGCGCAGCGGCTATTACCAGTCGGGCGGCGCGTATGGTTTTCGCGACCAGCTGCAAGATGCGATGGCCATGATCCACACGGCGCCGCAACTGTTGCGCGGCCATTTGCTGCTGTGCGCGGCGCACCAGTTTGTCGAAGGCGACGTACAGCACTGGTGGCATCCGCCGTCGGACCGGGGCGTGCGCACGCATTGCTCCGACGATTACCTGTGGCTGCCGCTGGCCGCTTGCCGTTATGTGATCGCCACGGGCGACGTCAACGTGCTGTCCGAAGTGGCGCCCTTTATTGAAGGGCGCGCCGTCAAGCCGGAGGAAGATTCGTATTACGACCTGCCCGTGCGTTCGGGCGAGTCGGCCGACCTGTACGAGCACTGCGTGCGCGCCATCCGCCATGGCTTGCGCCTGGGCGTGCATGGCTTGCCCCTGATGGGCTCCTGCGACTGGAACGACGGCATGGACAAGGTGGGCGAGCACGGCAAGGGCGAGAGCGTGTGGCTGGCCTTCTTCCTGTACGAAGTGCTGCAGCGCTTCGCCGACGTGGCCGTGCTGCGCGGCGATGCGGCTTTCGCCCAGTTCTGCCGCGACGAAGCCGTCAAGCTGGCGGCCAACGTCGAGGAGCATGCCTGGGATGGCGAGTGGTACCGGCGCGCCTACTTTGACGATGGCACGCCATTGGGATCGCATACGAACGAGGAATGCCAGATCGATTCGATTTCGCAAAGCTGGGGCGTGCTGTCGGGTGCGGCCAACAAGGAGCGCGTGGCCGGCGCCATGCGCCAGGTCGATGCGCGCCTGGTGCGCCGTGACTCTGGCGTGATCCAGCTGCTCGATCCGCCGTTCGACAAATCCGATCTCAATCCCGGCTATATCCGCGGTTATGTGCCGGGCGTGCGCGAGAACGGCGGTCAGTACACGCATGCGGCCATCTGGACGGCGATGGCGTTTGCCCACATGGGCGATGGCGAAAAGGCGTGGGAACTGCTGCGCATGATCAACCCCGTGCGCCATGGCGTCGACGCGCAAGCGGTGGCACGCTACAAGGTGGAACCGTATGTGGTGACGGCCGACGTGTATGCGGTGGCGCCGCACGTGGGGCGCGGCGGCTGGAGCTGGTACACGGGATCGTCGGGCTGGCTGTACCGGCTGATCGTCGAATCCCTGCTCGGCTTGACGCGCGAAGCGAACATGCTGCGCCTGCTGCCGACCATGCCGGCCGAATGGGACCGCTTCAAGCTGCATTATCGCTTCGGTGCCAGCAGCTATGCCATCACGGTGGAAAAGGCACAGGGGCGGCCTGCAGGACTGTCGCTCGATGGCGTAGCGCAGGATGGCAACAGCATCGCCCTGCGTGACGAGGGCCGCGAGTACGCGGTGCTACTGTTGCTTTAATCTTGCCACGTGTCGTGTTCGGGCCGGCGCCGTCCCAGCAGCAGAATCAGGCCGGCGCCCAGCAGCAACAGGTCGCGTGTGCGTACTTCGGGCTCGGATTGCGTTGCCGTCTGGTGGTTCGTGGGTGACGCCGTGGCGGCGGGGAGCAGGCTTGCGCAGGCGGCCAGGCACAGCGCCGCCATCTTTCCATTCAAATACATACATTCCTCAAGAAAGCGCGGTGGCCACCAGGTAGCACCGCGCCGGTGTTCATGTCGGCGACATTGTAGTTATGGACATGAATATTGTAAATGAGAAATTATTTTCGCTACATCAGAAACCCAGGGCTGCGCCCGCGCCCAGCAGGGTTGCCACGCCCAGTACGGCAAAGATCAGCGCCGCGATGCCGTGCACCAGGCGCAGCGACACGCGGTTGGCGATCTTGTCACCCAGGTACACGGCCGGCACGTTGGCCAGCATCATGCCGAAGGTGGTGCCCAGCACGACGGAAACAATGTCGTGGTAGCGCGCCGCCAGCGCCACGGTCGCCACCTGCGTCTTGTCGCCCATTTCCGCCATGAAGAAGGCGATCAGGGTGGTCAGGAAGACGCCATACTTGGCCAGCTTCGTTTCGTCTTCATCGAGCTTGTCGGGAATCAGGGTCCAGGCGGCCATCGCCAGGAATGACACGCCCAGTACCCAGCGCAGCACGTCAGGTCCCAGCATGCTGGTGATCCAGGCGCCGACGGCGGCGGCAAATGCGTGGTTGGCGATGGTGGCGACGAAAATCGCCAGCACGATGGGCAAGGGCTTGCGGAATTTGGCAGCCAGCAGAAAGGCCAGGAGTTGGGTTTTGTCGCCGATTTCAGCGAGACCGACGATGCCGGTGGAGATGAGGAATGCTTCCATGAGATTGCAAGAGGTACGCGGGCCGGACGAATTAACCAATGATCCATGGGCGACTCCGGCCCATGCGGCCGCCCTGGATCAATGGTCTCGTCAAGTTCTGCAACCACCTGCACCATGGCCTGCGGGCCAATTATGTTGATACAGGTTCCCGCGGCGGGACCGCGGGACGACTACTCCCCAATGTTCGAGGCGCATCATACGCCAATGCCTGCGTCCGCGCCAGTGCCGCCGGGGCGCCACGCGGCCTTGTGTGTGGGACTTCCACAACAATGAGCGATTTGCAAACAGACTCGACTTAGAATGCAGTCTGTCCACGACTCCCAGATGGAATGCGCCATGCCGGTCCTCGTCCGCTTGCTTGCCTTGTGCCTCACCTTGTTTGCTCCTTTGCCCGGCCTCTGCGCCGCCGCGCCCTTCGACGACAAGTTCCGCCAGCTCGAAGAATTGCTGCCCACGCCCAACGTCTACCGCACCGCCTCCGGCGCGCCGGGCCACGCCTATTGGCAGCAGCGCGCCGACTACGTGATCCGCGCCACCTTGGACGAAGCGCGCCGCGAAATCACGGCCAGTGAACAGATCACCTATTACAACCGCTCGCCGGACAGCCTCGCGTATCTGTGGCTGCAGCTGGATCAGAATGGCTTGCGCCAGGATGCCGACCAGCGCCGCGTCCTGAGCGCGCCGTCGCGCCAGGCCTGGCTCAGCGGCACTGAAGAGGAAGCGCTGAAATTCGAGGACTTGCGCGCCATCCATGCGGGCCGCGAATTCGACGGCGGCTTCAAGCTCACCGCCGTGAAAGCGGCCAGCGGCAAGCCGCTGCCGTATGTCGTCAACCAGACCATGCTGCGCATCGATTTGCCGGTGGCGCTGGCGCCCGGCCAGAGCATCAGCTTTGGCATCGACTGGTCGTATCGAATCAATGACCAGAAGGTGCTGGTCGAGCGCTCCGGCTATGAATATTTTGAAGACGACAAGAACACGATTTTCCAGATTGCGCAGTGGTTCCCGCGCATGGCCGCGTATTACGACGCCGTCGGCTGGCAGCACAAGCAGTTCCTCGGCTCCGGTGAATTTACCCTGGAGTTTGGCGACTACGAGCTGTATCTGACGGTGCCGGCCGATCACGTGGTGGCTGCCACGGGCGAACTGCAGAATCCTTCCAGCGTGCTGAGCGCGGCGCAGCGCGAACGCCTGGCGCTGGCGAAAAACAGCAATACGCCGCTGCTGGTGATCACGCCCGCCGAGGCGCTGGCAGCGGAAAAGGGGCGGGCAGCGGGGATGAAAACCTGGCACTTCAAGGCTGCCAATGTGCGCGACGTGGCGTGGGCCTCAAGCCGCAAGTTCATCTGGGACGCGCAGGGTTTGAATAGCGGCGGCAAGCGCGTGATGGCCATGTCGTACTATCCTAACGAGGGCAATCCGCTGTGGCAGCAGTACAGCACGCGCGCCGTCGTGCATGCCATCGAGCAATACAACAAGTACAGTTTCGACTATCCGTATCCGAACGCGATTTCCGTCAATGGCGCCGTGGGCGGCATGGAGTATCCGATGATCTCGTTCAATGGCGGGCGTCCCGTGAAGGACAAGAAGACGGGCGAGCTGACATATTCGAAGACGACGAAGTATGACCTGATCAGCGTGATCATCCATGAAGTGGGCCACAATTATTTTCCCATGATCGTCAACTCGGACGAGCGCCAGTGGACGTGGATGGACGAGGGCCTCAATTCCTTCCTGCAGTACCTGGCCGAGCAGGCGTGGGAAGAGCATTTCCCATCCTGGAATGGCGAGCCGCGCAAAATCGTCGACTACATGCGCAGCCAGAACCAGGTGCCCATCATGACCAATTCCGAGTCTTTGCTGCAGTTCACGGCGAACGCCTACGACAAGCCGGCCACGGCGCTCAACATCCTGCGCGAAACGATACTCGGGCGTGAACTGTTTGACTTCGCCTTCAAGCAATACGCCTTGCGCTGGAAGTTCAAGCGGCCCACGCCGGCCGATTTTTTTCGCACCATGGAAGACGCTTCCGGCACCGACCTGGATTGGTTCTGGCGCGGCTGGTTTTATACCACCGATGCGGTTGATATCAGCATCGACGGCATCAGCGAATATGGCGTGAGCACGAAAAATCCAGAAACGGAAAAGGCGTGGAAGAAGGCGCAGAAGGCCGCGCAGCCCATCTCGATCTCGGACCAGCGCAACAAGGCGCTGCCAAAGAAGGTGGACCTGGACCCCGCGCTGAAGGATTTCTATAACCGGCACGATGAATTCACCGTCACCAACAAGGACCGCAACAGCTATGCGGAAGAGCAGGAAGCGCTGGAGCCGTGGGAGCGGAAACTGCTCGAGCAGCGCAATATGGGCAAGCATCTGTACCTGGTCGATTTTTCGAACATCGGTGGCCTGGTGATGCCGCTGATCCTGGAAATCGAACTGAAAAGCGGCAAGAAGATCATCGAGCGCGTGCCGGCTGAAGTGTGGCGCTACTCGCCGCACAAGATCAGCAAGGTCATCATCACGGATGAGCCTATGGTGGGGCTGGTGCAGGACCCGTACTGGGAGACGGCCGATATCGACACCAGCAACAACGCCTGGCCGCGCAAAATCACGCCATCGCGCCTGGAGCTGTTCAAGCTGGACCGCGACAAGAATAACCTGATGAAGGATTTTAATGCGCCGCTCAAGGCGCCCGAGGCCAAGGTCGAGACCAAGCCCGAAGCCCGGCCAGAGAAGAAACAGTGAAACAGCGCCGGCCAGTCCGGCGCTTTTTTTCTGCCGGCCTGCGCCGGAAGTGCTATTCTGCGCGACGCCTCGGCGCACACGGACCGGGGCTTTCGCAAATCATTCAAAAGACGACCATGCAAACTTTGACCTTCCTGCGCGCCCTGGGCTGTGCGCTACTTTGCCAGGTAACCCTGGCTGCGCACGCCGACCCCCTCAGCTACGCGCGCTACGACCAGGTGCGCACGCGCGACCTGCAGCTGGACCTGAAAGCCGATTTCAAGCAAAAGACGCTCTCCGGCTATGCCGAGTTGTCGCTGAACTGGATCGACCCGGCGGCGCGCACCCTGGTGCTCGATACGCGCGATTTGTCGATCACGAAAGTGCAGGTGCAGGACAAGCGCGGCGCATGGCAGATGGCACCGTACCAGCTGGACAAGGCCGACCCGGAAAAGGGCCAGGCGCTGCGCATCACCACCACGGGCCAGCCGGGCAAGGTCCGCGTCTACTATCACACGGCCCCCAACGCCATCGCGCTGCAGTGGCTCACGCCGCAGCAGACCATGTCGGGCAAGCTGCCTTTCATGTTCAGCCAGTCGCAAAGCATCAACGCCCGCTCGTGGGTGCCGTCGCAGGATACGCCGGCCGTGCGTTTTACCTATAGCGCGCGCATCGAGGCGCCGAGCGGCATGCGCGTCGTGATGAGCGCCGAGAATGATGAAAAGGCGACGGGCAAGGGCGGCTGGAAATTCAGGATGCCGCAGCCGATTCCATCGTACCTGCTGGCCATTGCCATCGGCGAACTGGAAGTGCGCAAGCTCGGTCCCCGTTCGGCCGTGTATGCCGAACCGCCGCGCATCAAGGCGGCCGAATACGAGCTGGCCGACACGGAAAAGATGATCCAGGCAGCCGAGGCGCTGTATGGCCCGTATGGATGGGGACGCTACGACATGATCGTGCTGCCGCCATCGTTTCCCTACGGTGGCATGGAAAACCCGCGCCTGACTTTCCTCACGCCGACCATGATCGCGGGCGATCGCAGCCTGGTCGACCTGATCGCGCATGAACTGGCCCACTCATGGTCGGGCAACCTGGTCACCAACGCGTCGTGGAAGCACATGTGGCTCAACGAAGGTTTCACCACCTACGTCACCACGCGCATCGTCGAGCAGCTGTATGGCAGCGAAGTGGCGCAGATGGGCGTGCAAGTCGACCAGGAAGAACTGGCCGCGTCGATCAAGACATTGCCGGCGGCGAAAACGGCGCTGATCACGCGCGATGCGGATGCCAATCCCGCTGAAACGTACACGGACGACGGCATCATCTACCCGAAAGGCGCCTGGTTCCTGGCCACCATGGAGCGCCGTGCCGGCCGTGCCGTGTTCGATCCCTTCCTGCGCGGCTGGTTCGACCAGCACGCGTTCCAGAGCGTGACGACGGAGCAGTTCATCACCTACCTGCGCAAGAACCTGCTGGCGCAGCATCCGGACGTGATGCCGGAAGCGGAACTCGATGAGTGGCTGTATGGCACGGGCGTGCCGGCCAGCGCGCAGCGCGTTGTCTCGCCGCGCCTGGCGCTGCTCGACCAGCACCGCGACGCCTGGCTCAAGGGTGAGCTGGCGACGAAAGGGCTGGGCATGGACAAGTGGGTCGCCATTGAATCGATGCACTTCTTGAACGACATCAACAACAAGGCGAGCGCGGCGCAATTGCGCGAATTGGACCAGGTCTACGGTGTGGGCAAGAGCGGCAACAATGAAGTGGCCTACCGCTTTTACCTCGCTGCCGTGAACGCCGGCTACGACGTGCGGCAGCCCTTGCAGGCATTCCTGATGAGCGTGGGCCGCCAGAAGTTCGTCGTGCCCCTGTATAGCGCGCTGATGAAGACGCCGCAAGGCCATGCCTGGGCCAAGGACGTGTATGCGCAGGCGCGCGCACGCTACCACCCGGTGACGCAGGAAAGCGTCGACAAACTGATGGCCGCGCAAGCGCATTGAACCTTCTTTGGACATCCTGACCATGCATACCATGAACCGTCTCGCCGCCGCCATCGTGCTGGCGTTTTCAAGCATCACCATGCCGGCGCTGGCCGCCGATGCCCCCGTCGTCGTCGCTGCGCCGGCGCCCGCGCCTGCTTTCGATCTTGAGCGTGACGTCGCCACCGCCCTGAAGGTTTTCGACGTACCCGGCATGGCGATCGCCATCGTCAAGGATGGCAAGGTCATCACCGCCAAGGGCTTTGGCGTACGCAAGCTGGGCGAGCCGGCATCCGTCGACGCCAAGACCCTGTTCGAAGTGGCATCGAACTCGAAAGGCTTCACGGCCGCAGCGCTGGCCATGCTGGTTGACGAGGGCAAGCTGGCCTGGGACGATCCCGTTACGAAGCACTTGCCAGGCTTCCAGATGCACGATTCCTACGTGACGGGCGCCATGACCATCCGCGATTTGCTGACGCACCGCAGTGGCCTGGGCCTGGGCGCCGGCGACTTGCTGTGGTGGCCCACCACCACGTTCAGCACCGACGAGATCATCGAGAAGCTGCGCTACATCCGCCCGGCCACGAGTTTTCGCAACAGCTATGCCTACGATAACCTGCTGTACATCGTCGCCGGCAAGATCATCGCAGACAAGGCGGGAAAGAGCTGGGGCGAGGCCATGCACGAACGCATCCTGGCGCCGCTGGGCATGACGGGCACCACCACCAGCCTGGCCGAGAACGTTGGCAATCCCGACGTCGCCAATGCGCACAGCAAGATCGACGGCAAGATCGCCGCCGTCAAATCCATGCCGGTGCCGAACGCCGTGGGCGCCGTCGGCATCAACACGAATGCGGAAGATATCGCCAAGTGGATGATGGTGCTGCTCGACGAAGGCAAGATCTCCGGCGTGACGGACAAGGAGGGCAAGCCAGCGCGCCTGTTCAGTGAAAAGCAGGGCCGCGAGATGTGGACGGCGCAAACGCCGATCAAGATTGCCGAGCCGAAGCCAAAGCTGGCCGCGACCAAGCCGAACTTCAGCGCGTATGGCCTGGGCTTCCAGTTGCGCGACTACAAGGGCATGAAAGTGGCCATGCACGGCGGCGCGTTGCAGGGATTTTATTCGCGCGTGGTGATGGTGCCGGAAGCAAAGCTGGGCGTGGCCATTCTCACCAATGCGGAAAATGGCGGTTCGATGACGGCGCTGCAATGGCGTATCCTCGACCATTATCTGCAGGCGGCGCCGTCGGACTGGCTGGCACTGGTGGCCAAGGTGGAGCAGGACCAGCATGCGGAAGAGGTGAAAAAACAGGGCAAGGCGTCGAGCGCGCGCGCGGCGAAATCGCAGCCATCGCTGCCGCTGGCAGCGTATGACGGCGAGTATGAAGATGCCTGGTATGGCAAGGTCACCATCCGACCCGAGGGCAGGAAGCACATCCTCAGCTTCACGCGCACGCCGGACCTGACAGGCGAGCTGGAACACTGGCAGCACGACACCTTCATCGTGCGCTGGAAGGAGCGTAACTTCAACGCTGACGCCTACGTGACGTTCTCGCTCAATCCCGACGGCAGCATCGACCGGGTGAAGATGGCGCCCGTGTCGGCCGAGACGGATTTCAGCTATGACTTCCAGGATTTGAGCCTGGTGCCGGTGAAGCCGAAGGAAGCGAAGAAATAAGGTGTCGATACCAAAACCGCAGCCTGGCCTGCGGTTTTTTTTCGCGGGTTTCCATGCAAATGCGCGGCCGGAGGACAGCGGGCCGGTTTTTATTCCATGAAATGGGACGAAAAAGAAACGTTATCTTGTTTTCTTGTTTGCGTATTTAATAATTTTTCAAGGTGCTACTATTTCCTTACGCCATAAAATTCGTCTATCGACAGGCGGTTTCTGGCGGCTGACGTCTTGGTCTTCCAGTGGTTTTTATAACGACTCAACTCTTGGGAATGGGATGAAAATGATCAATGTGAAAAAAGCCGTATTTGTCTTTTGCGCCGCCGTCGGTTTTGCCGGCGCCATCAGTTCTTCCGCGTATGCCTTGCCTTCGCGTGAAACGTGTGAAGAAGCCCGCGATTCTTGTCTCGCCGACGGCAATGAAAACGATTGTGCTCTGGTGAAACGCCTGTGCGGCGTGTATGGCATCCACGTGTAAGCTTCACCTCAGTTGGCGGCGCGCCAGGCCGGCGCACCGCCTGTCAGTCGCTACGGTTTGACGAACTTCAGGGTCATGCGGTCACTCTCGCCGATGGCCGTGTATTTGGCCCGCTCTACATCCTCGTTGGCGTAGGTGGGCGGCAGCGCCCAGACGCCGCCCTGGTGGTCTGCCATGTCTTTGGGATTGGCGTTGATCTCGGACTTGGCCGCCAGTTTGAACCCTGCACCTTCGGCCAGCTTGATCACATACGCTTCGTGCATGTAGCCGCTGCTGGCCGTGGCATCCTGCGCCTTGCTGACAGGCAGGCGATGCTCGACGACGCCGAATACGCCGCCCGGCTTCAGGCTGTCATACACTTCCTTGAACAGGGTTTTCATGCCTTCGTCGCCGATGGGTATCCAGTTGTGGATATTGCGGAAGGTGAGCACCATGTCTGCCGTGCCCTTGGGCGCGATGCGGTAGGTGGTGGGCGGCGCGAAGGCGCCGAGTTCCACCTTGCCGAAAGCGGTCGGGTTGGCATCGAGTTTCTGCTGGAAACGCGCCGCACCACGGCGTGCACCTTCGCTGGCGGATTGCGGATCGTTGCCGGCGGCGATCAGCTTGCCGTTGTCGCGCAGGTAGGGCGCCAGGATCTCCGTGTACCAGCCGCCGCCTGGCGCCAGTTCCACCACTGTCATGGTTGGCTTGATGCCGAAGAACGTCAGCGTTTCATACGGGTGGCGGGCGCTGTCGCGTGCCACGTTGGCCGGCGTGCGCGCACTACCGGCAATGGCGGCCTTCAGGGCTGCGTCGCCCATATCGGCGGCCAGTGCCGCGCCACCGCAGGCCAGCATTGCCGTCAAGGCCGCGGCCAGGGATACTCGCTTCATCATCATATGCTCCATGCGTGATTGGATCGGTTGGTAAATTGGTGGCGATCGCCATCAACGCCGATCATCGGGCAAGCACGCCGGCCGGTCAAGCGGATTCCGTACCCCATGCGGCGGCATACGCTGGCATCTCGCTGGTGTTGAGCGCATCGGCGATGGCCGCGCCATGGCCATGCGTGAAGGGCAGTTCGCCCGTCCAGACGACATGCGCCATGTCGACCGCGTCGTCGAGCGGGCCGCCTCTGCGCTGCTTGACGGCGCATTCGTCGAGCGCGATGCGCAGCACGGTGGTGGCCGCATATTCCTTGGTGCTGCCGCCGCGCACATGTGCCAGGCGTCCCGGTGCCAGCTTTTCCATCAGCGCATCCATGGCCGCATGCTGCTGGCCGATATCACTTACTTTTTCAAACCGCCCGTACACCATCGCCGAGCGGTAGTTCATGGTGTGATTGAAGGCCGAACGCGCCAGCACCAGGCCGTCGAGATGGGTCACCGTCACGCACACGTCGCACACGTCGGTATCGTGCAAGAGCTGCTTGAGCATGCGGCTGCCGTTCGAGCCGTGGATGTACAGGTGGCCACCGATGCGCCAGCAGGCGGTCGGGATGCAATGGCTGCCCTTGTCGTCGCGGAAGGCGATATGGCACAGGTAGGCGGCGTCGAGGATGGCATACAGGGTGCTCTGCTCATAGCTGGCGAGTTCGGCGACGCGGCGCACGCGGGTACGGAGGCTGGGAGGCAGGGTGGTAGCGGTCATGGTGGAAGTCCGGTTGGTTGAAGTAGCAGGCCGCACTATAATCGGCATCTGGCCCTGAAAAAAGATCCAGACCTGACAAATAATGTAGAGCCACAAGGAGGCGCATGGATTTTGCTTTGCTGCTGGGCGCGTTCGAGCGCACGCACCGCGAGCGGGGCTGGCCGCGCCAGCGCCTGTTGCATGAATGCCTGCGCGCGGGGATCCGCAGCGGCCAGCTGGCGCCCGGCACGCGGCTGGCCGCGACGCGCGTGCTGGCGGCCGAACTGGGACTGGCGCGCAATACCGTGTTGTACGCCTACGAGCAATTGGCCAGCGAAGGTTTTGTTTTGCCGGACCGACGCGGCACCGTGGTCGCTGGCAGCGCCGGCGTGCCGGTGTCGGCGCCGCCGGCAGGCAGCAAGGATGGCTTGTCGCGCCGCGCCCGGCATTTGCGCGGCGTGGCGGGACAGGATGTGAATGCGACGGTGGTGTTTCCCGCCGACGCGATGGGGGCGTTCGCGCCTGGCGTGCCGGCGCTCGATGAATTTCCGCTGGCGCAGTGGCGGCGCATGCTGGACCGCGCGTGGCGCGCGCTGACGCCGCGCCAGCTCAATTACGGCGATCCTGCCGGCGAGCCGCAGCTGCGCATGGCCATCGCCGACCATTTGCGCGCCGCGCGTGGCGTCGTGTGCGACGCGGGCCAGGTGTTCATCACGGACGGCACGCAGAGCAGCCTCGATGTGTGCCTGCGCGCCTTTGCCGACCAGGGTGACACCTTGTGGATTGAGCATCCCGGCTACGGCGGCGCGCTGGCGGCGGGTCGCGGCGCCGGTCTGCAGGTGACGGGCATTGCGGTGGACATGGATGGCATCGCACCGACAGACGACGACTGGAACGCGGCGCCGCCGCGCCTGATCTACACCACGCCCTCGCACCAGTATCCGACCGGCAGCGTGCTCAGTCCCGCGCGCCGCATGGCGCTGCTCCAACGCGCGCGCGCCGCCGGCGCCATGATCATCGAAGACGATTACGACAGCGAATTTCGCCATGGCGGCCCGCCCTTGGCGGCCATGCAGGGACTGGTGGTTGACGCGCCCGTCGTGTATCTGGGCACCTTCAGCAAGACCATGTTTCCCGCCTTGCGGCTGGCTTTTATCGTCGTGCCGGCGGGGCTGGCCGGGGCCTTCGCGCAGATGCAGGCGCAGGGTGCCGCGCGGGGGCGCGTGGCCGAACAGCTGGCGCTGGCCGAGTTCCTGCGTAGCGGCCTGTTTACGCGCCATGTGCGGCGCATGCGCCGCCTGTACCGCCAGCGGCGTGATGCCTTGAGCGAGGCATTGCAGCGCCATGCGTGTGCTGGCGCGGCCATCCATGGCGGCACGGCCGGCATGCACCTGGCGCTGCGTTTTCACGACACGGCATGGGATGACCTGGCGCTGAGCCGCCGCGCCGCGCAGGATAGCATCGTGGCGCTGGCGCTGTACGCGCATGGCACGGGCGAGAGGAGGGGCGAGGGCATAGGCTGGAACGGTTTCCTGCTCGGCTATGCGCAGGTGCCGGCCGAGAATATGGATGGTCTGGCGCGCCGCCTGGGCGCGCTGCTGCCGGCGTGATGCTGCATTACTGCTGGTCCTGCATCCACTGCTTCAAGCCGTTGACCCAGTTCTTGGCGGGCAGGTTGAACTGCTTCTTGATGGTGGCGGCGCGTTCGTACAAGTCGCTGAAGTCGAGCGACGGCGATTTTTTGAAGGCCAGCACGACAATGTTTTCATCTTCCATTTCCGGCACCCAGACGACGGCGTCGAAGACCAGTTCCATCGCCTGCAAATTCTTGTCGTAGTTGGGAAAGTCGCCGAAGACATTCGTGCACATGATGCCATCGTCTGCCAGGCAGTCGAAGCAAGCCTGGTAGAACTCGGGCGTGTCGAGCACGGGGCCGCGCGCGTCCTCGTCGTACAGGTCCACTTGCAGCGCGTCGATGGTGCCATGGTTGGCAGGATCGAGCACGAAGTCGAGCGCATTCATTTCGCGCACATCGAGGCGCGCGTCGTTCGGCGGCAGCGCAAACTGGGCGCCGCAGATGGCGATCACATTCGGATTGAGTTCGATGGCCGTGACCGAGGCGTCGGGGAAGCGGCGGTAGCTGAATTTGGTCAGTGCAGCGCTGCCCAGTCCCAGCTGCACGATGCGTTTGGGTTGCGTCTTGAACAGCATCCACATCATCATCATCTGCACGTATTCGAGCTCGATGGCGTCGGGTTTGTCCAGGCGCATCGCGCCCTGCACCCACTTGGTACCCAGGTGCAGGTAGCGGATGCCGCGGTGTTCGGTGGTGGTGGCCGGTGGGTGGCCCGGGTGGCTGAAGGCGGTATGGCTGGTAGAGGTAAAGTCGGTCGTCATGGCGCCAGTGTAGCAGCCGCATGAAAAAAGACGCCGTGGCGTCTTTGGGGTGGTGCGCTCAAGCTTGCTTGCGGCGCCGTGCCAGGAAGCCCAGTATGCCGAGGCCGGCCAGCAGCATGCCATACGTTTCCGGTTCGGGGACCGGGGCCAGGTTCAGGTTGAAGGTGCCGCCATAGCTGCCGCCATTGCTGGTTCCCATGACCGTGAGGACCATCGGGCCGTTGAACAGCAGGCTGGTTTGCGCCAGCACTTCGCCCTGGGCATAGCCGAAGACGGAGGGGCCGCCGAAGCCAGTCAGGGCGATGCCGTTCAGGTTGGCACCGCTGAAGTTGATGGAGGAAGCATCGCTGCCCGTGACCGACAGGTTGGCCAGGAAAGCTTGTGCGGTCGAACCGAAAGTGGCATCGGGAGTGAATGTGAAGGTGTCGGTAAAGCCGCCGAGCGGAGTGGGCGTGGCGTTGAAGCCGCCTGTCCACAGGTTGCCGGTGGTGTTGCTCAGGTCCACGTTATACGCAGTCGCCTGCGCTACGCCGATGGAGGCCGCGCTCAGTAACGCCACTGCAATGAGTGATTTCAGTTTCATATTTATCCCCGCGAGAAAACGATTGATGTTTCAAAAAAACCGTGCCGCTCAGATAAATTATCGCCAAGACATTTCATTGTCAATGAGCTATTTTTATATCATTATGCAAACTTAAATAGCTTATTTCTAACATACGGGCATGGCGCTCACGATGTTGCAATATTTAAAACTCTAATTGTCAATATAATACTGAAAAATAAATGCGCAAAATGTGAGCAAAAAATCGTTTCGAGGGGAATTAATTTCTGTCTGGCAATGGAAGTATCAATGTCACCGCCAGTCCACCGCCTTCGCGGTTGGCCAGGGTGATGCGCCCGCCATGGGCTTCGGCAATTTCGCGCGCCAGAGCCAGGCCCAGGCCGGTGCCGCTGCGCTTGGTGGAATAAAACGGCACCAGTGCATTTTCCAGCACGGCGCCGCTCATGCCCGGCCCCCGGTCGCGCACTTCGATGCGCAGCTGCCCATGCGCCTGGCTGACGTGCAGGCCGATATGCTCTTCCCGCGAGCCCGATTCCAGCGCATTCTTGAGCAAGTTGAGCAGGGCTTGCTGCATTTGCGCCGCATCGAACACGGCCGCCTGCGCAGGCGGCGTGCCGTCGAGCGCGAAGGCCGCTTGCGAGGCCAGGCTTTCGAGGAATGGTTGCCACTCGCACGGCGCCAGGCGCGGTGCGGGCAGCTTGGCAAAGCACGCATAGCCGAGAATGAAGGTTTCCAGGTGACGCGTGCGCTCCTCGATGGTGGCGAGAATTTGCGGCAGTCGTTCGGTCTGGCCGCGGCGCACCAGCTCGGCGCCGGAATGGGCCAGCGATGCCAGTGGCGCCAGTGAGTTGTTGAGCTCATGGCTGATGACGCGGATGACTTTTTTCCAGGTCTGCACCTCCTGGCGCCGCAGTTCCAGGGTCAGCTGGCGCAACAGCAGCAATTCGTGCTTGCGTCCGTTCAGGCTGAAGCTGCGCCGCGCCAGGTGATACACCTCTTCCTGTTCTCCTTCGCCGCTGGTAAACAGGCCGTCGTTGCGGCGCGCCAGCGCCTCGGCCAAGGCCGGTGCCGCCTCGCGCACGATGTCTGCCAGGTGGCGTCCTTCGAGCCGGCGGCCGTGGTGCAGCAGCTGGCGCGCGGCCAGGTTGGCGTACACGATGACGCTGCCTTCGGCCACCAGCAGCATGGCCACCGGCGTGTTTTGCACCATGGTGTCGAGCAACAGTTCGCGCTGCACCAGGTCCAGGCGCTGCTTGCGCAGCACGTCGCCCAGCGCATTGTGGGCCGCCACCAGGTCGGCCAGTTCATCGTTCTGCGGCCAGCGCAAGCTGAAGCCGAAGTCGCCGTCCTGGTAGCTGGCGACCGTGCCGCTCAAGGCGCGAAACAGCGACAGCATCGCTTGCAGCTGCGCGCGGATGGTAATGATGGCCACCGGCAGCACGCACAGCAAGGTACCCGCCAGCACCAGCAACGGCTGGTCAGGCAAGACAAGCGCCAGCAGCAGGACGATGACTATGCCCAACACCAGCAAGGTGATGATCAGCGCCGTCCAGCGCGTGAGCAGCGAGAGACGCATGGGGCGGTATGCCATCAGCCGCGCGCAATGCCCAGGCGTTCCATGCGCCGGTACAGCGCCTGGCGTGACAGCCCCAGTTCCTGCGCTGCCTGCGCCACCACGCCGTGTGCGCGCGCCAGGGCGGCGGCGACGCTGTCGCGGTCCGGTTCCGTCGTGGCTGCATCCTGCGGTGCGCGCAGCGATGGCAGTCCCGCCAGTGGCAAGCCCGTTTCCTGCGCGCGGATTACCGGTCCTGCCGTCAGCAGGCTGGCGCGCTGCATGACGTTTTTCAGTTCGCGCACATTGCCCGGCCAGCCGTGGGCCAGCAGGGTGGCCTGCGCCTGCGTATCCAGTGTTTTTTCGCTGCCCAGGAAATGTCGCGCCAGTACCAGGATGTCAAGCGGGCGCTGGGCCAGCGGCGGCAGGCGCAGTTCGATCACGTTCAAGCGGTAGAACAGGTCTTCGCGAAACGTGCCCGCCTTGATCATCGCCGGCAGGTCGGCGTTGCTGGCGCTGATGACGCGCACCTTCACTTGTCGCTCGCGGTTCGAGCCGAGGCGCTCGAAGCGTCCCGTTTCCAGTACGCGCAGCAGTTTCATTTGCCCGGCCAGCGGCAGGTTGCCGATTTCATCGAGGAACAGCGTGCCGCCGTCGGCCGCGTCGAACTTGCCATCGCGTGCGCGAGTGATGCCGGTGTAGGCGCCCGCCTCGGCGCCGAACAGTTCCGCCTCGATCAGCTCCACCGGCACGGCGCCGCAATTGAGCACGACGAAGGGGCCGCCGGCGACCTGGGAATTGGCTTGCACGATGGCGGCGATGCGTTCCTTGCCGCTGCCGTTCGGCCCGGAAATGAGCACGGGCACGTCGGCGCGCGCCACCTGGCAAGCCAGGTGCACCACGCGTTCGGTGGCCGGGTCTTGCCACACCATGCCGCGCAAGTCGAAGTCGTGTTCCAGGGCGTGGCGCTGGCGCTGCTCGGCCACCACGCGCTGGCGCAGCGCGCGGTTGGCCTGCCCCAGTTCCAGCAGGTTCTGCACGCTGGCGATCAGGCGCCGGTCATCCCATGGCTTGGCCAGGTAGTCGGCCGCGCCGGACTTGATCAGGTCGACGGCCGCGTCGAGCTGGGTCCATGCCGTCAGCAGGATCACGGGCAGGTCCGGGTAGCGCGCGCGGATGGCGTGGAACAGCGCGCTGCCTTCCTCGCCCGAGGTGGTGTCGGCCGTGAAGTTCATGTCCTGCACCACCAGGTCGATGGCGTGGCGTTCGAGCAGATGCAGGCCTTCCTCGGGCGAGGCGGCGCGCACGGCGTCGATATCGTGCAGGGAGAACAGCACGTCCAGCGCGATGGCCACGGCGGCATTGTCGTCAATAATCAGTACGGTAGGCATGCGCGCAGCATATCACTCAGGTGCCGAATCAGGTACTGCGGGTGGCAGTGGCCGGCGAAATGCTGGCGGCGCGCCATGCCGGGCCGTACACCGCGCCCACGCCCAGCAGCCAGAATACCAGCGCACCGGCCAGCAGATAGCCGGGTGGCAGGCGCGCCATTTCCAGCTGGCTCACCAGCAGCTGATTCAAGCCCAGCGCCAGCAGCACGCCGCACGCCACGCCGACGCTGGTGATCATGAAATTCTCCGTCAGGAAATAGCGCAGTATGTCGATGCGGCGGGCACCCAGCGCGCGCCGCACGCCGATCTGCTTCCTGCGCTGGGTCACCCACAAGCTGGCAATGCCGACGATGCCGCTGGCCGTCACCAGTAGCAGCAGGGTCGACACGGCGATCAGCATCCAGGACAGGCCCTTGTCGGCCCGGTAGCGCAACTGGCGGTGCTTTTCCAGGGTGTCGACGCGCACCAGCAGGCGGTCGCTGGTGGAAGTGCGGATGGCTTGCTCTGCCTCCTTCATCAGGCGGTCGCGCTGGCCCGGTTCGGCGCGCACCGCATACAGCAGCGAATCGCGCCCGCCCGTCAGGCGCACCGGCATGAGCATGGAGTATTCGCCTTCGGCCTTCACCTGGGCGACCTGCGTCTGCAGCCGCTCGACCACGCCAACCACGTGCAGTTCAGGATCATCGGCGCCCGTACCCTGGTACAGTGTCTTGCCGACAAAGCTGGTTTCGCCGGGCCAGATTTTTTGTGCCGCAGCGCGCGTCACAATGGCCACCGTGGGATAGCTATCGTCGACATCTTCGTCTATCTCGGGCACTTCGTCGGGCCGGAAGTCGCGCCCCTCCACCAATTGCAAGCCATAGGTCTTGACCAGTGAATCGGGCGAGTAGTAGGTCGACAGGTTGGCGCTGGATGTGGCCTGGCTGCGTTTCGCCGCCACGCCGGTGGAGTGGCCGGAGCGCGACAGCACCGCCTGCGAGGTTTGCGCCACCGACAGCACGCCCGGCAAGGCGCGCAGCAGGGCTGCCTGGCGCTTCTGCTCGGACAGCTGGCGCTGGTGGCTGCCGCGATCCATGTTCTGGATATTGACATAAAAAATGTCGTTTTCAGCGGCCACGCCGGTGGGCCGCGCGGCCACTGCCTGGCGCAGGTTGACGATATGCAGGGCATTGGCCAGGATGGCCAGGCTGATCGCGATCTGCACGGCCACCAGGATGGCGCCGGTTTTGCTGCGCATCAGCGCCGACAGGATGGGACGGATTTCCATGCTGGACCTCATAGTGGATAAGTGGATGTCATTGGGACTTGAGCTGGATCGCCGGCGTCACCTGGCAGGCGCGCCAGGTGGGCAGGAGGCCAGCGAGTACGGCCGCCAGCACCGACATGGCAAACGTCAGCAGCAGCATCGGTACATCCATGTGCGCCACGGTGCCCAGTTCCTTCGACTGCTGGCTGACCACGGCCAGTGCACCAAACGCCAGCAGCAGGCCGATCACGCCGCCGGCCAGGCCGATCACGCCGCTTTCGATCAGGAACTGGCGGAAGATGTCGCGCCGCGTGGCGCCCAGCGCGCGGCGGATGCCGACTTCGCTGGCGCGCACGGAAAACTTCGCCAGCAGCAGGCCGATGGTGTTGACCAGGCACAGCAACAGAAAGCCGAAGGCCAGCCAGGCTGCCAGCTTGTTGTCGTTGTCGACCACATGCAAATAGCTCATCCATTCGTTCAGGTCGTACAGCCGGTTCGGCGCGTTGCGCTTCATGCGCCCCAGCTTGCGCTGCTCGCCCGCATAAGCATCCAGATATTGCTGCAACTGGCCGCGCTCGCCGCTGCTGGCCATTTCGAACCAGAACTGCAGCCAGGTGCAGCCGGAAACGAGCCGGCCTTGGAAGCCGGGGGGGACGTTCTGCTCATTATTGCAGCTCATGCCGCCGTCGTGCTCCGTCTCGTGACGAATCGCGCTGGCAAACGGGATGAAGAATTCGTCTTCTGCGCCAAAGGCACCCTTGCTTCCGATGATGCGGTGCGGGCGTGGCACCACGTCCCAGGTCGCCAGCACGCCCGTCACCATGTAGGGCCGGCCCAGTACCGTGACTCGCTGGCCGACGGGGTTGCTGGTGCCCATCAGTTTTTCGGCCAGTGCGCGGCTCAGGACGATCACGTCGGCGCCGCTGGCGTCATCGGCCTCGCTCCACGGCTGGCCGTACAGGAAGGGGGCGTCGAACATGCTGAAAAAATCGCGCGTGGGCGCCAGGCCCTGGGAGTTGAAGGACCCGATATCCTTGCGCGCCGGCTCGACCGGACCGGCCACGCCGTACATGACGGTGCGGCGCACGCCCATCTTGCTGGCCATGAAATTGCGTGCATCGATATAGCTCATCTGGGCTTGCGAGAAACCGGGTTCTTCGCCGGGGACGTAGCCTTTGAGGGGCAGGATGTCGATTATCGGCACGAACATGCGGTCGCTCTTGTGCGGCAGCGGATCGCCGGACATGGCGTGCAGGATGGTGACGGTGGAGACGCTGGCGGCCACGCCGACGGCCAGCGTCAGTATCATCAATGCGGTCAGGGCGCGGTTGCGGCGCAGGCTGCGCAGGCCCAGCGTGAAATAGTAGCGGAACATGGTCTCTCCTCAGGCGGTCACGGCGTGCTGCGGCTTGGCCGACAGCGTGGCGCCATGCTGCACCAGGTCCGACACCTGGCCGTCGATGATGTGCACATTGCGCTGGCTGCGCAGCGCCAGTTCCGGATCGTGCGTGACCATCAGGATGGTGGTGCCTTGCGCATTGATTTCTTCCAGCAGCTCCATCACGCCGCGCGCCATCTGCGTGTCCAGGTTGCCCGTCGGTTCATCGGCCAGCAGCAGCTTGGGCGAGCCGGCCAGCGCGCGCGCGATCGCCACGCGCTGCTGCTGGCCGCCCGACAATTCGGCCGGATAGTGTTTCATGCGCGACGCCAGGCCGACCTTGGCCAGCGCTTCCTCGATGCGTTCCTTGCGTTCGGCGCGGTTGAAGCCCCGGTAGCGCAGCGGTACGTCGACGTTGTCGAACAGCGACAGGTCGGGGATCAGATTAAAACCCTGGAAGATGAATCCGAGTTTTTCATTGCGCAGGCGCGAACGGGCATTGTCGTCCATGCCCCTGACGTTGACGCCGTCGAGTATGTATTCACCATCGGTGAATTCCTCGAGCAGGCCGGCGATGTTCAGAAAACTCGTCTTGCCCGAACCGGACGGCCCGGTGACGGTGACGAATTCACCTTGTTGCACATGGATGTCGAAGCCGCGCAGCGCGTGGGTTTCGATCATGTGGGTACGATAGACTTTGCTCAGGTTTTGCATGCGCAGCATGGAGGGGCCTCTTGTATAGTGAGATGAAGGAGATTCAATTGAGCGAGACGCGGGCAGCGTTCGCAAAGTTTTCCGTACCGGCGACCACCACCTTGTCGCCCAGTTTCAAGCCGTCGAGGATTTCCACGGCCGAGACGCTGGTCGCGCCCAGTTTGATCGGCGTGCGGATGGCCACGCCGTCGCGCACGACGTAAGCGAAACGGCCACCTTCGGCTTCGACGAAGGAGCCGCGCGCCAGCATCAGCACATTCGGCTTTTCATCGATCAGCAGGCGCGCCGCCACGCGCTGGTTCTGGCGCAGGCCGGCTGGCTGCACGCCATCGAAACGCACGCGCGCCAGCACCTGGTTTTTCACCACTTCGGGCGACAGCGCCGACAACTTGCCGGTCGCCCTGATGACGCCCGTTTCGATCTCGGCGCGCATGCCCAGGCCCATGTCGGCGACGTAGGTTTCAGGCACCTCGAGCTCGACTTCCAGCTGCGACAGGTCGACCAAGGTCATCAGGGCCGTATTGGCTTGCACCACGCTGCGGTTGGCTACCGACAGGGTGCCGATAAAGCCGTTGACGGGGGCGCGCACGGTCAGTTCATCGACCCTGCGCTGGGCGTTGTCGCGCACCAGGCGCTGGCGTTCGAGTTCATTGCTTTTCGTTTTCAGTGCCAAGGTCACATCTTCGCTTTCCAGGCCCGCCGCCTGCGAGGCGTGCTTGCTGCGGATATCGGCTGAATTCAAGGCATCCTTGGCCTTCTGGTAATCGATCTTGGCGATGATGCCCACCTGCGCCACGCTCTCATAGCGCTCGAGCGTGCGCTGTGCGGACAGGCGATCGATTTCGGCCGTATCGGCTTCACGCCGCGCCAGCAGTTTCTGTTTCTTGGCCAGGATCTGCTGGCGCGCCACTTCCGCCTCCAGCTGCTGCACGCTCGATTGTTCGCGCTTGAGGGCGTCGGACAGGTCCGGCGACTCCAGCACGGCCAGGATATCGCCTTTCTTCACGGTGTCGCCCGCCTTCGCTTTCAGCGTGACGGTGGCCACCGTGGTCGAATACAAGGTGGGGCTGATCGAGGCGACCACGCGGCCGGTGACGGCGGCGTCGCGGATCAGGGTGCCGCGCGTGACGTCGGCGATGCGCAGGCGGCTGCTGTTGACGGAATGCTCGCTGTTGCGCCAGCCGGCAACGACAGCGATGACGGCGCCGATGACGATGACGGCGCCAGCCAGCAGCAGGGCGCGTTGCTTGTGGCGCTGGCCCGGCGGGGCGGACAGTACGGCATCTTGGGAGGAAGTATCGCGGATCATGGTCAGGTCTCGTGAAGGATGACTTTTCCAATGCACGATCCGTGCCAGTTATTAAGTCGTTGATTTGAATGGGGAAAATTTTTAGCGTCCGGCTGTCCGCCGTGTCCGCGTTGTCCAACGTGTCCGTCGCGCAGCTTGCACTTGATAAATTGGCAATCGCCTGCATCTGTTGTGGCGACTTCTTTTTTGACCCCTCCCCAGGCGCCATGCATCCATCCCTCCAGCAACTTTTCCCTGCCCGCGCCTTTGCGACGGCGCTTGATTATCCTTTCGCGCGCAGCGATGTGGCGATGCTGCAGCGGTTGACGGGCGAGGCGCCATCGCTCGATGGCCAGACCTGGAACGAGCTGCTGCTCGACCAGTATGCGGCGCAGCTGGCGCGCGAGACCAGCATCTTTGGCCAGCAGGAGCTGCACCGGCGCCTGAGCGGTGGCCAGGCCGATCCCGGCTCCATTGGGCGCATCCGACGATTGCTGGACGATCCGGCCCAGGCGGCCAGCCTGCAGCGCGCCTGCTTGCCCTTGCGTCAGGCCGATACGGAAGTGAGCGAGACCCTGTTCGGTGCGACGCTGGCATCGGCGCCCCGGTGGAGTGCCTGGCTATGGCTGGTGCCGCTGGCCTTGTTGCTGGCCATTGCCGCCAGCTGGCTGGTGGGTTGGCCTGCGCTGTTTGGCGTGCTGGCCGCCTGTGTTGCGCTGATGACCGTGCAGGTGCGTTTTTACGAAAGCGCCAAGCTATGGGAACGTACGCTCGATACCTTGCGCCACCTGCTGAAAACCCGTGCCGCGCTAGCGCGGCTCGATGTGCCGGCAGCCTTGCCATTGGCGGCCGGCGGCGCGCAGGCGGCCAAGCTGACGCGCGCCATCGAGCGCTCGCTGCTGCATTACGTGCCCTTCGTCGATACGCTGCTGGTCGAGTATGGCGACTGGCTCCTGCTGAAAAACGTCAAGCGCTACTTCCGCACGCGCCAGTTGGTGGCGCAGCAGCTGCCTTTTCTGCGTGACAGCTTTACCCAGGTGGCACAGCTGGAAGCGGACCTGGCGCTGGCGAGGCAGCTGCGTGCGGCCCCCGTGTTTTGCTGGGCGGGCACCGCGGCGCCGCGCGCGCTGGCCTTGCAGGGCATGCTGCATCCCTTGCTGGAGAACGCCGCGCCGCTGTCGTTCGGCGTGCAAGGCAAGGGGTGCTTCATCTCCGGCCAGAACGGTATCGGCAAGAGCACCTTGCTGCGTTGCATAGGCTTGAACCTGGTCTGCGCGCGGGCCTTTGGCTTTTGTCATGCGGACAGCGCTGATGTGCCGCGCCTGGCCGTGTATGCAAGTATGCAGAATGAAGATTCGCTCGATGGGGGCGAGAGCCTGTACATCGCCGAGCTGCGGCGCGCGCGTGAATTGCTGGCGCTGGCCGAGAGCGGCGCGCCGGCCTTGTTCCTGATCGATGAAATTTTCCGCGGCACGAACCACCTCGAATCGGTGGCGGCGGCGGCCGCCGTGCTGCATACGCTGGCCGCGCGCCACCTGGTGATCGTCTCGTCGCACAACCTGGTGCTGGGACCGCTGCTGGAAGACTGCCTGGCGCCGTGGTGCGTGCGCCGCGATGACGCCGGCGCGCTGCTGCTGGCACCTGGCGTGCTGCAGGCCACCAACGGCATCGCCCTGCTGGCGCAGCGGGGCTTCGGCAGCGCCATCGAGGCGAAGGCGGGGCAGGTCTTCGACTGGCTCAGCACGCACATGGCGCAACCGGCCGATTGCGGCGGCGTCCTTAAACGGGCCTGATGACCGCCCTTACTTGTCCTGTTTTTCCGGCGTGCTCTTGTCGATCACTTCGCGGCAATCGCCACGGATGATGGCGTTGTCGTAGTTGGTCCAGCCGTAGCTGTCGACATAGCGCTTGTGCTGCTTGAAGCGGGGACTGGCGATGCTCCATTCAGGCTGTTCGCCGGCAAAGCGGATGTCGCCCAGGTCGAGCAGGGTGTGGAACATGTTTTCCGTCGACAGGCGTGCCTTTTGATGGCGTTGCAGCTGCGTCACCTTGTCGGGATAGTGCTGCTGGAATTGCGGTGAATACCAGACGAAGGCGGGCACGTGGAATTCGAACTGCGTGTTATGTCCGTGGAAGGCCAGGCGGCAGGTGCCGTCGTACAGGGTCTGGCCATGGTCGGCCACATAGACGAGCGAGCTGCGCAGGGCAGTGCGCTGGCCATCGTCCTTCAGCATGCCGATCACTTGCGATAAAAACCAGTCCGTGTACAGGATGGAGCTGTCGTAGCTGTTGTTCAGCTGCGGCTTGATGGCCGTGTCCGTGTAGACGGGTTTGTCGACGCCGAACAGCGACGGCTGCCACTTGTCGAATTGCTTGGGGTAGCGCTGGCTGTAGTTCCAGTGGCTGCCCAGCGTGTGCAGCACGATGAGTTTTTTCGGTGCCGGGTCGGCCAGCGCATTCTTGAACGGATCGAACAGGATCTGGTCGAAATTTGAATTGTTGGTAAAGCCGCCCAGGTTCAGGAATTGCACCACGTCCGCTTCCTTGGCAAACACGGAGACGGGCGTATCGAACTGGCCGAACGAGATCTGGTTCGACAGCCAGTAGGTCTTGAAGCCCGCTTCCTTGTAGGCGGTGAGGAAGGATTTTTCCGAGAACCCATCCTTGAGGCTTTGCGTGGCCGGCTTGCGCGAGATGATGACAGGCACGGACAGGCGCGTGGCGGAAACGGCCGTGATGACGTCGGCCAGCGGCACCAGGTTGCTTTCCTGTTTCAGCAGGGGATTGGTGTCGCGCTCATAGCCGTTCAGGCTCCAGCGGTCGTAGCGCGACGATTCGCCGATCACCATGACCACCACTTCCGGATGGGGATCGGGATCTTGCTGGTGCGCGCCGAAACGGAAGCTGCTGCTTTTCTGTCCCAGCTCGGCCAGGTATTTGCGCTCCTTGTAGAAATCGAAGCCGCGCGCGGCCAGGCCGAACGGCCAGGAATTGCTGACGGTGTCGAACGCGTAGGGCAGGCGCGCCCAGTGGGGCAGGCTGGGCCAGCCCAGGCCCGTTTCATCGGCGCCGGCGATGCTGGCGTTCTCCGGCTTGCTGCTCTCGTCGTCTTCCTCGGCCGTCTCGTCTTCGGCCGAGCTGGCGTCGCCGAAGCCGGAGGCGCCCGCCTTGCCGCTGGCCGCCGGCGTGCTGGCTTTGGCTGGCGCGGCGGCGCGATGCAGGGCCTTGGCGTCGAAACCGAATTCGTAGCCATACCACCAGAAGCCGCCCAGCAGGATCAGCAGCAGGAAGGCGGCCGGGCGCGTCTTGCCGCGCCAGTCCAGGTCGCGCGTGCGCATGGCGGCCAACCAGCTGACCGCACACCAGGCGATCACGCCCAGCATGACAGCGCCCATCAGCCACACTTTTTGTCCCAGGAATTCCATCGCTTCCTTGGGGCTGGTCTCGAAGATGATGCCCAGGTGGTGCGTGGAAATGCCCTGGCCATAGAAGATGAACAGGTAGATTTCCGTCGGCAGGGCGAGGAAGGCGGGCACCAGCAGCCAGTGGAAATACGCGGGGCGCTTGAATATGCTCCAGACGGCCAGCCAGGCCAGCAGCTCGAACGTGAGCATCTGCCAGGGATGCTCGAGCGGACGTCCCAGCAGCATGGGGATGAAGGGCACGGTCGTCAGCAAGGCATATGTCAGGAGCAGGAACAGATTGGCGGGGCGAAGCAAGGGGTGCATAAAGGGGGCAGGAGCGCAGCGAAAAATGTCCGCTATTATCAGTCCTTTTGTTGTGTTGCGGTCATACAAGAATGCGCGCGTCCGATGCTTGGCTGCAGG
This sequence comes from Janthinobacterium breve, assembly GCF_051380895.1. Taxonomy (NCBI): domain Bacteria; kingdom Pseudomonadati; phylum Pseudomonadota; class Betaproteobacteria; order Burkholderiales; family Oxalobacteraceae; genus Janthinobacterium; species Janthinobacterium breve. Next base: position 218,662 of record NZ_JBNYXY010000004.1, read on the forward strand.
GAAAGAATTCCAAATAATTAATCGTTCCGGGGTGCCGTCGTGCGCGCCGCATCGCCAAAGATTAGTCAAAATGCCACAAAAACCCGTATCTTTTGCCTTTTTTTATAGCAAAAAGCGGTAAACTGATTGACCCCCTGTAACACAAGGTCTAAACTAGCGAGTTCTCGATTTTATTCTGCTCATCGTTTACGTATTGCTTGGCATTTCATGGCCGCTCCTTATCGAGTGGCTGCGGGCGCCTCCGGTGCGCAGTAGATGAAAGCGGGACGAGGTTTTAGTCGCCGGGCATCTTGCCCGGGTTATTAATCGTAGTTTTTTGTTGGATTTATAACGATGCCAACCATCAATCAATTGATTCGCAATCCACGCGTCGCTTTGACCGTGAAGAGCAAATCGCCGGCGCTGGAAAACAGCCCGCAAAAACGTGGCGTCTGCACACGTGTTTACACCACGACTCCAAAGAAGCCTAACTCGGCTCTGCGTAAAGTCGCTAAAGTTCGCCTGACCAATGGTTTCGAAGTCATTTCGTACATTGGCGGTGAAGGCCATAACCTGCAAGAGCATAGTGTTGTGCTGTTGCGTGGCGGTCGCGTTAAGGATTTGCCGGGTGTGCGTTACCACATGGTTCGCGGTGCCCTGGATACCCAAGGCGTTAAAGACCGTAAGCAATCGCGTTCGAAGTACGGTACCAAGCGCGCTAAAGCAGGCAAGAAGTAATAAGTTGTATGCAGCAAACCCAAGTTTCGCTCAGTGGCAACTAGCTAAGTGAATGTAGTCGACCGCATCTGGTCGAGTAAGTGGAAGACTATGATGGTCGTCCGCGAGTGTGCGAAGAACGCGCGCTCAACTGAAGATTGAAAGGAATTGATATGCCACGTCGTCGTGAAGTACCCAAGCGCGAAATTTTGCCAGATCCAAAATTCGGCAACACTGATGTCGCTAAATTTGTAAACGTGCTGATGCTGTCCGGTAAGAAATCGGTTGCAGAAAACATCATCTACGGTGCTTTCGAGCACATCGCAGCAAAATCGGGCAAAGATCCGCTCGAAGTTTTTGCTACCGCAATCAACAACGCCAAGCCGCTGGTTGAGGTGAAATCCCGTCGCGTCGGTGGTGCAAACTACCAGGTGCCGGTCGAAGTTCGCCCAGTCCGTCGTATGGCTCTGTCCATGCGTTGGTTGCGTGAAGCTGCTAACAAGCGCAGCGAAAAATCGATGCCACAACGCCTCGGCGGTGAGCTGATGGAAGCGGCTGAAAGCCGCGGCGGCGCGATGAAAAAACGCGACGAAGTCCATCGTATGGCTGAAGCGAACAAAGCGTTCTCGCATTTCCGCTTCTAATATAAAGCCAGCTACCGCAAGGTGGCTGTCAAGCATCTGTTGTTCGAGGCCGGGCTCATTTTTGCAAAAAAATGCTGCTCGGTTTTGTCCATTCATTTAGGATTAATTATGGCCCGCAAGACCCCCATTGAGCGCTACCGCAATATCGGTATCTCCGCTCACATCGATGCAGGTAAGACGACCACCACCGAGCGCGTTCTGTTCTACACGGGCGTGAACCACAAGCTGGGCGAAGTCCATGATGGCGCTGCCACCACCGACTGGATGGCGCAAGAGCAAGAGCGCGGCATCACGATTACCTCGGCTGCTGTTACGTGCTTCTGGAAGGGCATGGCAAACAATTTCCCTCCGCATCACATCAACATCATCGACACCCCAGGTCACGTTGACTTCACCATTGAAGTAGAACGTTCGATGCGCGTGTTGGATGGCGCCTGCATGGTTTACTGTGCAGTCGGCGGCGTGCAGCCACAATCGGAAACGGTTTGGCGTCAGGCGAACAAGTACAAAGTGCCACGTCTGGCCTTCGTGAACAAGATGGACCGTACCGGCGCCAACTTCTTCAAGGTCTACGATCAGATGCGTTCGCGTCTGAAAGCCAACCCAGTGCCAATTCAGATGCCTATCGGTGCTGAAGACCTCTTTACCGGTGTTATCGATCTGGTCAAGATGAAAGCGGTCATCTGGGATGACGCTTCGCAAGGCATGAAGTTTGAATACGGCGAAATTCCTGCCAACCTGGCTGCTGAAGCTGCCAAGTGGCGCGAAAACATGGTTGAGGCCGCTGCTGAAGCGTCCGAAGAACTGATGAACAAGTACCTGGAAGAAGGCGAACTGTCGGAAGCCGAGATCAAGGCTGCTCTGCGTCAGCGTACCATCGCCAGCGAAATCGTTCCAATGCTGTGCGGTACCGCCTTTAAAAACAAGGGTGTACAGGCAATGTTGGACGCGGTGATCGAGTATCTGCCATCGCCAATCGACATTCCACCTGTCCCAGGTCTGGACGAGGACGAGCAGCCAGTTGAGCGCGCAGCCGACGACAATGAGAAATTCTCGGCATTGGCGTTCAAGATCGCAACCGATCCGTTCGTGGGTCAGCTGTGCTTCATCCGCTGCTATTCGGGCACATTGAATTCGGGCGATTCGGTCCTGAACTCCGTGAAGCAGAAGAGAGAGCGTATTGGCCGTATCGTGCAGATGCAAGCCAATGAGCGCGAAGAAATCAAGGAAATGCGCGCTGGCGACATCGCTGCCGTCGTGGGTCTGAAAGACACCACCACTGGCGATACGCTTTGCGACGAAAAGGCAAGCGTCGTTCTGGAACGCATGGTCTTCCCTGAGCCGGTGATTTCGCAGGCAGTCGAGCCAAAAACCAAGGCTGACCAGGAAAAAATGGGCCTGGCGCTGAACCGTCTGGCAGCAGAAGATCCATCGTTCCGCGTGCGTACCGATGAAGAATCGGGTCAGACCATCATCGCCGGTATGGGCGAGTTGCATCTGGACATCATCGTTGACCGCATGAAGCGCGAATTCAACGTTGAAGCGACCGTCGGCAAGCCACAAGTGGCTTACCGCGAAACGATCCGTAAAGTGTGCGAAGAGTCGGAAGGCAAATTCGTCAAGCAATCGGGTGGTCGTGGTCAATACGGTCACGTGGTTCTGAAGATCGAACCGCAAGAACCGGGCAAGGGCTTCGAATTCGTTGACGCGATCAAGGGCGGTACCGTTCCTCGCGAATACATCCCTGCAGTTGAAAAAGGTGTGCGCGACACGCTGACTTCGGGCGTGATGGCTGGTTACCCAGTTGTTGACGTTAAAGTCACGCTGTTCTTCGGTTCGTACCATGATGTTGACTCGAACGAAAATGCATTCCGCATGGCCGCTTCGATGGCATTCAAAGATGGCTGCCGCAAAGCATCGCCAGTCATCCTGGAGCCGATGATGGCCGTGGAAGTGGAAACGCCGGAAGACTACGCCGGTACCGTGATGGGCGATTTGTCGTCGCGTCGCGGTATGGTGCAAGGCATGGATGAAATTGCTGGTGGTGGCGGCAAGATCATCAAGGCCGAAGTGCCTCTGTCGGAAATGTTCGGTTACGCCACATCGTTGCGTTCGTCGACCCAAGGTCGTGCGACTTACACGATGGAATTCAAGCACTATGCTGAAGCACCTAAGCATGTGACTGAAGCAATCGTAAGCTCGAAAGCTAAGTAATAGAAGTTCCGGGCCGGCTTTCACGAGAATGCCGGTCCCTACATTTAAATCATTGTTCTAAGGAAGAATAAAATGGCAAAAGGTAAATTCGAACGGACCAAGCCGCACGTCAACGTCGGCACCATCGGCCACGTCGACCACGGTAAAACTACGCTGACCGCTGCAATCGCAACGGTTCTGTCGAAGAAATTCGGCGGCGAAGCTAAAGCATACGACCAGATCGATGCAGCACCAGAAGAAAAAGCGCGCGGTATCACGATTAACACCGCTCACGTCGAGTACGAAACGGCAGCGCGTCACTACGCGCACGTTGACTGCCCAGGCCACGCCGATTACATCAAAAACATGATTACCGGTGCTGCGCAGATGGACGGCGCGATCCTGGTGTGCTCCGCAGCTGACGGCCCAATGCCACAGACCCGCGAACACATCCTGCTGGCCCGCCAAGTTGGCGTTCCATACATCATCGTGTTCCTGAACAAGTGCGACCTGGTCGACGACGCAGAGCTGCTGGAACTGGTTGAAATGGAAGTGCGCGAGCTGTTGTCGAAGTATGAGTTCCCTGGCGACGACGTGCCTATCATCAAAGGTTCGGCACGTATGGCGCTGGAAGGCAAAGAAGGCGAAATGGGCGTGGATGCAGTGTTGCGTCTGGCCGATGCCCTCGATTCGTACATCCCAACGCCAGAGCGCGCTGTTGACGGTGCCTTCCTGATGCCAGTGGAAGACGTGTTCTCGATCTCGGGTCGCGGTACTGTTGTGACCGGTCGTATCGAGCGCGGCATTGTTAAAGTCGGCGAAGAGATCGAAATCGTTGGTATTATCGATACCGTCAAAACGACTTGCACCGGCGTGGAAATGTTCCGCAAGCTGCTGGACCAAGGTCAAGCAGGCGACAACGTTGGTCTGCTGCTGCGCGGCACCAAGCGTGAAGACGTGCAACGTGGTCAAGTTCTGGCAAAACCAGGCTCGATCAAGCCACACGCCCACTTCACCGGCGAGATCTATGTTCTGTCGAAAGACGAAGGCGGCCGTCATACGCCATTCTTCAACAACTATCGTCCACAGTTCTACTTCCGCACGACGGACGTGACTGGTTCGATCGAGTTGCCAGCAGACAAAGAGATGGTCATGCCAGGCGATAACGTGTCGATCACCGTCAAGCTGATCAACCCGATCGCGATGGAAGAAGGCCTGCGCTTCGCTATCCGTGAAGGCGGTCGTACCGTCGGCGCTGGTGTTGTTGCAAAAATCCTGGCTTAATTCTTAAGCCTGCATAAAAGAAGACGCGTCGTCGCCCGGCGCCCTTCTTTTTATTCAACTGCCGGGGTTGGCAAGCATTTTGGTGCTATCATGTCGACCCTGACGGTTGTTGCGTCAGAAATTCCAGTATGACCTCATTGCCGTGCAGACCGCGCGGTTCGTTCTTTTAAGGAAATATCATGTCGGCACCAAACCAAAAAATCCGTATTCGCCTGAAGGCTTTCGATTACAAACTGATCGACCAGTCCGCTCTGGAAATCGTTGAAACCGCGAAGCGCACCGGCGCTGTCGTCAAAGGCCCAGTACCACTGCCTACCCGTATTCAACGTTTCGATGTGCTGCGTTCCCCGCACGTCAACAAAACTTCGCGCGATCAGTTCGAGATCCGTACGCACCAACGCCTGATGGACATCGTTGACCCAACGGACAAAACCGTTGACGCGCTGATGAAGCTGGACCTGCCAGCTGGTGTTGATGTTGAAATCAAACTGCAATAAGAGTTTCAAGGGCGGCTGACAATACCGTAGCATCAGGTGTTGACAGCTGTTCCAGGCCGGCGGGGTGTCCCGCTGCCTGATGATGGGGCCGGGCCTGCTCACAATCGTGAGTGCGCCCGGCCCCATTGCTATTGGTGCATGACTAACAGGGGTGGCCGCCGTACGCGTGCAAAATCGCTTTACAGTGTCGCGGCCGGTCGATAAAGTTGCTGCATGCTCAATGCCCTCGATACTCACCTGTTAAATGCCGCGCCCCGTAGCCGCTTGCGCGGCTGGCCACGCTTCCTGACTGAATTCCTGTATTTCGGCATCAAGGAGGCGAGGTCGTGCTTGTTCGTGGGGCTGTTTTTTGCTGCCGTGTTCCTGGTGCCACGCGCCGGTCTGTTCGGCCTGCCGCGCTATGACGTGCTGCTGCTGGTGGCGCTGGCGATCCAGGGCGCGATGGTCTGGAGCGGACTGGAAACGTGGGATGAGTTGAAAGCCATCTGCCTGTTTCATGCGGTCGGCTTCGGGCTGGAGGTGTTCAAGGTATCGGGAACGATCCAGTCGTGGAGCTATCCCGACTTCGCCTACAGCAAGGTGCTTGGCGTACCCCTGTTTTCCGGTTTCATGTACGCCGCCGTCGGCAGCTACATCATCCAGACCTGGCGCCTGCTCGATATGCGGATACGCCACCATCCGCCGTACTGGATGGCGGTGCTGATCGCGCTGCTGATCTACGCCAACTTCTTCACCCATCATTACATCGGCGACTATCGCTGGTATCTGGCCGCTTGCGCGCTGGGCTTGTACGCGCGCACCACCGTGGTGTTCCGCCCGCTCGACCGCGACCGCAGCATGCCCTTGCTGCTCGGTTTCGTGCTTGTCGGCTTTTTTATCTGGCTGGCCGAAAACATCAGCACCTTCTGGGGCGTGTGGCGCTATCCGAACCAGCTTGGCGCCTGGTCGGCGGTGCATGTCAGCAAATGGAGCTCCTGGTCGCTGCTGGTGGTGATGACGTTCACCATCGTGGCCCACCTCAAGCACATCAAGGCCAGCATCCACGTCGCCCAGCCTTAGGCTGGGCCGAGGAGATGCCTTATTGCAGGCTGGCTGCCACCACGTCAAAGCGCGCGCCCAGCGCGGCTTGCGGGCCACCTTGCAGTTGTCTGGCGTACTGGCGCAGCACTTCTGCCGAATAGGTGCGCGAGGCGGGCGACAGCTTCGGCAACAGCGGCAGCACGCGTTCCAGATAGCCCGTGCCTTCCTGCCACTTGCCTTGCGCCGCCAGCGCCGACGCCAGTTCCACCATGCGGCGGCCGACGCGCGCATCGCTGCGTGGCTGCGCCGCTTCTTCCGTGGCCAGGGCTTGCCGGTACAGTTGCTCCGCTTCGACATTCTTGCCCTGCAAGCGCTTGATGCGGCCCAGGTTGTACTGGCGCTGGGAGAGGATGTCTGCGCTGGCTCCTGCCTGCTCGGCGCTGCGTAGCGCCTGCACACAAGCCAGTTCTGCTTCGCCAAACTGGCCTTTGAGTTCGGCCGCGTTGCAGGCGTCGTGTTGTGCGTTGGAGGTGGTGAGTGTCGCTGGCGCCGCGCAGGCGGCCAGCAGGCTGACAGCGCATAGCAGGCTGATGGTATGGGTCTTCATAGTCTCCTCGTACGGGTGTTGGACACGGTGTATCAGTGGAGTCATGCTGTGATAAATATACTATAAGTTTTTTTGGTATGGGCGGCTTTTCGCCAGCGCACGGCAAGGCGCGCGATTGACGCCGCTTGCCCGCTTCAGGGATACTCCGGGCTTGTCCATCAATGCGTGCCGCCGCCATGTCCAAGACTGTTCTGATCGTGGAAGATGAACAGGCGATAGCCGACAGCATCGCCTATGCCCTGCGCACGGACGGCTTTACGCCGCGCCATGTGATGCTGGGCGAACAGGCCCTGGCCGCCTTGCGTCCCACGCCCGGCGACACCGCTCCATTGCCCGTGCTGGTGGTGCTCGACGTGGGCTTGCCCGACATGAGCGGGCTGGAAGTATGCCGCCGGCTGCGCCAGTTTTCCGAGGCGCCGGTGATCTTCCTGACGGCCCGCAGCGATGAAATCGACCGCATCGTGGGCCTGGAAATCGGCGCCGATGATTACGTCACCAAGCCGTTTTCGCCGCGCGAACTGGTGGCGCGCATTCGCGTCATCCTGCGCCGTGCAGGTGTCGCCCAAGTGCCACGCGAGACTGGCATGACGATAGCTGCTGCCGTCTTGCCAGGTGCGCCGGTGCCGGCGCGCTTCGAGTTGCGCGCGCTCGAGGCGCGCGTGCTGTTCCATGGCCAGCCGCTGGACCTGACCCGCTACGAGTATCTGCTGTTGAAGGCCTTGCTCGAGCATCCCGGCCACGTCCTGTCGCGCGCGCAGTTGATGGAGCGCGTGTGGAGCGCAGCGCCCGACACGCTCGAGCGCACGGTCGATGCGCACGTCAAATCGCTGCGCGCCAAGCTGCGCGCCGTCGATGCGCAGGTCGATCCCATCCACGCCCACCGTGGCCTCGGCTACAGCCTGGCCGGCGCATGAGGATCGGCCTGCGCATTTTGCTGGGCTACTTCCTGATCGTGGGCCTGGCCGCGTGGTTCCTGCTGAATGTCTTCATGGAGCAGGTCAAGCCGGGCGTGCGTTCGACCCTGGAAGATACCTTGGTCGATACCTCGCAACTGTTGGCCAGCCTGGTGGCGCCCGATCTGAAGGCGGGTACGCTGGCGCAGTCGCCCGTGGCCGAGCGCATGCAGGACTATGCGCGCCATGGCGTGGACGTCAATATCAATGGCGTGCGCAAGCAAACCCTCGATTACCGTATCACCATCACGGACCGGCACGGCATCGTGCTGTTCGATTCCAGCGGCCGCGACGTGGGGCGCGACTATTCGCGCTGGAATGACGTCTATCTGACCTTGCAGGGCAAGTATGGCGCGCGCAGCACGCGCAGCCGACCCGATGACGAAATGTCGACGGTGATGCACGTGGCCGCGCCGATTCGCGACGGCAATGAGGTGATCGGCGTGCTGACGGTGGCCAAGCCGAATGCCAGCGTGCAAGCGTTTGTCGAGCGCAGCCAGCGCAAGATCCTGCAGCGTGGCGCCGTGCTGTTGCTGCTGTCGCTACTGATCGGCCTGGCATTCGCCTGGTGGTTGCACCATGCGCTGGGCAAGCTGATGCGTTACATCGGCGACGTGGATGCGGGTCGCAAGGTGGCGCTGCCGGCGCTGGGCAAGAACGAGATCGGCACTTTGGGGAGGGCGTTGGAGGTGATGCGCACGCGCCTGGAAGGCAAGGAATATGTGGAGCAGCTGATGCACACGCTGGCGCATGAGCTGAAAAGCCCGATCGCCGCCATCCAGGCGTCGGCTGAACTGTTGCAGGAAGACATGCCGCCGGCCGAACGGCGCCAGTTTCTTGCCAGTATCCTGGAGCAGAATGCGCGCCAGCGGCAACTGATCGACAAGCTGCTGGCTCTGGTGCGCGTGGAAAAGCAGCAGCGCCTGGAGCATCCCGAGCGTATCGCGCTGGGGCCATTGCTGGAGCAAGTGGCGCAGGATGGCGCGGCCACTCTGGCGGCGCGTGGCGTGCACCTGCAACTGCAGGCCGACGAGGCGAGCGTGGCGGGCGATACTCTGCTGCTGCGTCAGGCGTTGGGTAACCTGCTCGACAATGCGGCCGGCTTTGCGCCGCCGGGTAGCTGCATCGACTTGACGGCCCGGTGCCAGGGCATGCAGGTGGAAATTACCGTGCGCGACCGGGGCGCAGGCATTCCCGCGTATGCGCTGGAGCGCGTCTTCGAGCGCTTTTATTCCCTGCCGCGCCCCGGCGCCGGCAAGAGCACAGGGCTGGGCCTGCCCTTCGTGCGCGAGGTCGCTTCCCTGCATGGTGGCACGGTCGAGGTGTTCAATCATGCGGAGGGTGGCGCCTGCGCGCGCCTGTGTATGCCGCTGGCGTGAGCGTCTTTTTTTATTTGCCGGCTTCACACAGGCTGCATCGTCAGCGCATACAGTTTTTTTACACTGGCCACCTTACTTCAAGGATGCGCCATGCAAAAAACTTTACTCGTCAAAGCGTTGATTGTGTTCGGCCTGATGCTGCTGATCGGCCTGCCTTTGCTGATGATTCAGGAAGCAATCAAGGAGCGGATGGAATTCCGCCAGGAAGCCGTCAACAGCATCGCCGCCGATTCGGTGCGCGAACAAACCGTCATCGGTCCCATCCTGGTGATTCCTTACACGGAGCAGTATGAAGAGCGCGTGGAGGTGGCCAAGGGCGATGACAAGACACCGGCAGTGAGTGTGCCTGTGCGCACGGAGTTGCTGCGCCGCACGGTGCAGCGCCGCTTGCTGGTGTACCCGAACTTTTTGCTGCAGGAAGGCACCATCGAGACCGACCGCCGCTACCGTGGCATCCACCAGGTGCTGGTGTACAGCGGCCAGCATGCGTTCAAGGGCGACTTCACCATGCCGGCCAGCACGCAGTTGCCGCGCAAGTCGCCGGACTCGCGCGTCACCTTGGGCGAGCCTTTCGTGGCCTTGTCCATCGAGGACGTGCGCGGCATCCGCAATATCCCGAAAATCGACTGGGGCGGGCGCCAGATCGAGTTCGAACAGGGCACCGACCTGTTTGCCTTCCGCAGCGGGTTGCATGCGCCGCTGGGCGCCATGCCGCTGGCGCAAGCGCAACAGGTGAAATTCAGCTTTGACCTGGGACTGGACGGCATCGAACGCCAGCACTTCGTGCCGGTGGCCAAGAACAGCCAGATCCTGATCAAGTCGAACTGGCCCCATCCGCAGTTTGGCGGGCGCTTCCTGCCATCGCCGAAAAACCGCCAGATCAACGCCGATGGCTTTCAAGTCGAGTGGAATATCTCGTCGCTGGCCACGAATGCACAAACGCAGCTGAGCACGATCGAGGGTGAATTCAAGGTGCCCGACAGTGCGCCGCTGGGCCAGGTGGACCGCTTCAGCGTGGGCTTCATCGAGCCGGTGAATGTGTATTCGCAATCGGACCGGGCCACCAAATATGGCTTGCTGTTCGTGGCACTGACCTTTGCCGCCTTCTTCATCTTTGAAATTTTGAAGAGCCTGCCAATCCACCCGGTGCAGTATTTGCTGGTGGGCTTGTCGCTGGTGATCTTCTTCCTGCTGCTGGTGGGCCTGGCCGAGCACATCGCCTTCCTCGCTGCCTATCTGATCGCCAGCGCCGCCTGCATCGCGCTGACCAGCTTTTATCTGGTGCACGTGCTGCACAACGCCAGGCGCGCCATCGGCTTCGGCGTGGCGCTGACGCTGCTGTATGGTGCCCTGTACGGACTGCTCAGCTCGGAAAACAATGCGCTGGTGATGGGCAGCATCCTGCTGTTCGCCGTGCTGGCCGCCATCATGGCGGCGACGCGCAAGGTGGATTGGTATCAGGTGGGCAGGGGAGGGCAGTAAGCTCCAGGTGGCTGCGCCAGCCACGCACAGAAAAGGTTGACGATTGCTAAATAAGTGGTTTTAAGTTGCTATTGTTTGCGGTGCTCTTTGGTATTGATTTCCGCAAAGCCCGGAATTGCGTGCAGTGGCGTAGCAGAGTAGTAGGGGGGGGCGGCAGGAAGGATGGCTTGCCGCCACCGGACAGTTCCTTTTATCCCGGCATAAAAATCTGAAGACAGCATCATGATCAAGAAACTGGCTTTTTTTCTCTTCGTTTGCGAACTGAGCGCCGGCTACGCTTATGCCGCAACGAGAGAGGATGTTTCGCAATGCCGTTCGCGCTGCGACAGCAGTGATGTCGGCTGCACCAATTCGCTCGGCGGCAGCCCGATTTGCCGTGATCTGATGCAGCATTGCCTGGAGCGCTGCAACCGCTAGACCAGCGACTGGCGTGGCGCATGGGCGCGGACAGGGCGACAAGCCCGGTCCGCGCCTTTCTTTTTGTGGCGCCAAGGCGCATGAATGGCCGCTTTGCGCTGGGGCGCGGGTGGTTTTGGACAACGCTGAACAACTCCCGCAGGGGCGTCGCGCAACACTTTGACATACCTCGTGTTAACTTGTTGCGTCAAGGGTTTTTGTGCTATATACTAGCCGGCTTCGGTATGGATTCGTCTTTTTTTGAGTCCTACGTTACTTTGTAGTTAAACAAGCCCCGCCCAATCGCAGGTGGGAATGGAGAAAAAATGAGCCTAGGCCTTCTCGGTCGCAAGGTTGGTATGATGCGCATTTTCACGGATGAAGGGGATTCGATCCCGGTCACCGTGTTGGACGTATCGAACAACCGTGTTGCGCAAATCAAAACCCCTGAAACAGATGGTTACTCCGCTGTTCAGGTCGCATTCGGTCAACGTCGCGCTTCCCGCGTGACCAAAGCTGTTGCTGGTCATCACGCTAAAGCTGGTGTTGAAGCCGGTACTCTGTTGAAAGAGTTCCGTGTCGATGCTGCTAAAGCCGCTGAACTGAAAGCTGGCGATGTTGTCGCTGCTTCCCTGTTCGAAGTCGGTCAAAAGATCGACGTGCAAGGCGTTACCATCGGTAAAGGCTATGCAGGCGTTATCAAACGTTACCACTTCTCTTCGGGTCGTGCTACGCACGGTAACTCGCGTTCGCACAACGTTCCGGGTTCCATCGGTATGGCGCAAGATCCAGGTCGTGTTTTCCCTGGTAAGCGCATGACCGGTCATCTGGGTGACGTTAACCGTACGATCCAGAACCTCGTGATCGCCCGTATCGATGCCGACCGTCAGCTGTTGCTGGTCAAAGGCGCGATTCCAGGTGCGAAAAATGGCCAGGTAGTTGTCTCGCCAGCCATCAAAACCAAAGCCAAGAAGGGAGCTTAAACGATGGAACTCAAGCTTCTGAATGCGCAAGGTCAAGCCGCCTCGAACGTTGCTGCAGCCGATACGATTTTCGGCCGTGACTACAATGAAGCGCTGATCCACCAAGTCGTCATCGCTTATCAAGCGAATGCACGTAGTGGTAACCGCAAGCAAAAAGACCGTGAAGAAGTTCACCACACGACGAAAAAGCCATGGCGCCAAAAAGGTACCGGCCGCGCTCGTGCTGGTATGTCGTCGTCGCCACTGTGGCGCGGCGGTGGTCGGATTTTCCCGAACTCGCCTGACGAAAACTTCACCCACAAAGTGAACAAAAAAATGTATCGCGCAGGTATCTGCTCGATTCTGTCGCAGCTGGCTCGCGAAGAGCGCCTGATCGTCATCGACGATCTGACGATCGACGCGCCAAAAACCAAGCTGCTGTCGCAAAAATTGAGCGGCCTGGGCTTTGATTCGGTTCTGATCATCACCGACGTTCTGAACGAAAACCTGGAATTGGCATCGCGCAACCTGCCTAACGTACTCGTCGTTGAGCCACGTCACGCAGACCCGATGTCCCTGGTGTTCTACAAGAAGATCTTGGTCACCAAAGCTGCATTGGCTAAGATTGAGGAGATGCTGGCATGAGCGCGATTTTGAAACATAGCGAAGAACGCTTGATGAAGGTGCTGTTGGCGCCGGTCATTTCCGAAAAGGCCACCATGGTCGCGGAAAAGAACGAGCAAATTGTATTCCGCGTACTGCCGGATGCAACCAAGCCTGAAATCAAGGCAGCGGTCGAACTGCTGTTCAAGGTTGAAGTTCTGTCCGTGCAAACTGCAAACCGCGAAGGTAAGCAAAAGCGCACCGGCAAGTTCAACGGTCGTCGTAACCATACCAAGCGTGCTTTCGTGTGCCTGAAGCCTGGCCAGGAAATCAACTTCTCCGAGGAGGCTGCATAATGGCACTCGTTAAGATGAAACCAACCTCGCCAGGCCGTCGCGGCATGGTAAAGGTGGTGAACCCAGACCTGTACAAAGGTCGTCCGTTCGCTGCTCTGGTTGAAAAGAAATCCAAGACCGCTGGTCGTAACAACAACGGTCACATCACCACCCGTCATATCGGTGGTGGTCATAAGCAACACTATCGCTTGATCGACTTCAAGCGCACCAAAGATGGTATTCCAGCGAAAGTGGAACGTATCGAATACGATCCAAACCGCACCGCGAATATCGCTCTGTTGTGCTACGCCGATGGCGAACGCCACTACATCATCGCAACCAAAGGCATGGCCGTTGGCGATAGCGTGATGAATGGTTCGGAAGCGCCGATCAAATCGGGTAACTGCTTGCCAATCCGTAACATTCCAGTCGGCACCGTGATGCATTGCGTCGAGATGCTGCCAGGTAAAGGTGCCCAAATGGCACGTACCGCTGGCGCTGGCGTTGTGCTGATGGCGCGTGAAGGTACCTACGCTCAAGTGCGTCTGCGCTCGGGTGAAGTACGTCGCGTGCACATCGAGTGCCGTGCTACGGTTGGTGAAGTCGGTAACGCCGAGCACAGCCTGCGTAAAATCGGTAAAGCTGGCGCGATGCGCTGGCGCGGTGTTCGTCCTACCGTTCGCGGTGTGGTCATGAACCCGGTCGATCACCCGCACGGTGGTGGTGAAGGTAAAACAGCAGCTGGTCGTCATCCAGTTTCGCCATGGGGCCAACAGACCAAGGGTAAGAAAACACGCAGCAACAAGCGTACGACTTCCATGATCGTCTCGCGCCGCGGCAAGAAATAAGGGGTAGCACATGACACGTTCATTGAAAAAAGGGCCGTTCTGTGACGCCCACCTGGTGAAAAAAGTTGAAGCCGCGCAAGCAGCCAAAGACAAAAAGCCAATCAAAACCTGGTCGCGTCGTTCGACAATCATGCCTGACTTTATCGGCCTGACGATCGCGGTTCATAACGGCAAGCTGCACGTGCCGGTTTATGTTTCCGAAAACATGGTTGGTCACAAGCTCGGCGAATTCGCACTGACCCGTACGTTCAAGGGCCATGCAGCTGACAAAAAGGCTAAGAAATAATGGAAACTAAAGCTATCCTCAAAGGTGTGCGCCTGTCGGACCAAAAGGGCCGCCTGGTTGCTGACCTGATCCGTGGCAAGAAAGTTGACGCTGCACTCAACATCTTGCAATTCAGCCCGAAAAAAGGTGCTGCGATCATCAAACGTGTTTTGGAATCCGCTATTGCGAATGCTGAGCACAATGATGGCGCGGACATCGACGAATTGTTCGTGAAAACGATCTACGTCGAAAAGGGCCCGGTCCTGAAGCGCTTCACCGCGCGTGCAAAAGGCCGTGGCGACCGTATTTCGAAACAATCCTGTCACGTTTACGTGACTGTCGGTAACTAAGGAGCCACGATGGGTCAGAAAATTCATCCAACCGGTTTCCGTCTGGCGGTCACCCGTAACTGGGCTTCGCGCTGGTATGCAGGCAACGGTAATTTCGCTGCCATGCTGAACGAAGACTTGAAAGCACGTGCTTACCTGAAAAAGAAACTGAAGAACGCTTCCGTTGGCCGCATCGTTATCGAGCGTCCAGCCAAGAACGCGCGCTTCACGATCTACAGCTCGCGTCCAGGCGTGGTCATTGGTAAAAAAGGCGAAGACATCGAAGTACTGAAGTCCGCGCTGACCAAGATCATGGGCGTACCTGTTCACGTGAACATCGAAGAAATTCGTAAGCCAGAAATCGACTCGCAACTGATCGCCGATTCGATCGCTCAGCAGCTGGAAAAACGGATCATGTTCCGCCGCGCCATGAAGCGTGCAATGCAAAATGCAATGCGCCTGGGTGCTCTCGGTATCAAGATCATGTCGTCCGGCCGTCTGAACGGTATCGAAATCGCGCGTAAAGAGTGGTACCGCGAAGGCCGCGTGCCTCTGCATACCCTGCGCGCCGATATCGACTACGGTACCAGCGAAGCGTCGACCACCTACGGCATCATCGGTGTCAAGGTGTGGGTATACAAGGGTGACCGCGCGCCTAACGGCGATGCACCAGTCATCGATACCCCAGCTGACGAGAAGAAAAGCCGCGGCCCACGCCGTGACGATGGCAAGCCAGCTGGCCGTCCACGTCCAGCCGGTGCCGGTGCGAAACCATCCACAGCACCAGGTGCACGTGTGCGTACCGCCGCTAAACCGGCCGCCGCAGCAGCACCAGCTGAGAAAGCAGGAGAATAATCATGCTGCAACCAGCACGCAGAAAGTATCGTAAAGAGCAGAAAGGCCGTAATACCGGTATTTCGCACAGCCGCGGCACCGCCGTGTCGTTTGGCGAATTCGGTCTGAAGGCAGTTGCGCGCGGTCGTATCACTGCGCGTCAAATTGAAGCGGCGCGTCGTGCAATGACGCGTCACATCAAGCGCGGTGGCCGTATCTGGATCCGTATCTTCCCGGACAAACCGATTTCGAACAAACCGGCTGAAGTCCGTATGGGTAACGGTAAAGGTAATCCTGAGTACTACGTCGCTGAAATTCAGCCAGGCAAAGTACTGTACGAAATGGATGGCGTTGATGAAGCGCTGGCACGGGAAGCTTTCCGTCTTGCCGCCTCTAAACTGCCACTGGCTACGACGTTTGTCGTACGTCAAGTCGGCCAATAATTGGAGTTGAATATGAAAGCAACTGAACTCCGCGGCAAAGACCAGCCAGCTCTGCAAAAAGAGCTGAATGACTTGTTGAAGGCACAGTTCGGCCTGCGTATGCAAATCGCTACGCAACAGCTGAGCAACACTTCGCAGCTCAAGAAGGTACGCCGCGATATCGCGCGTGTGAAGACGGTAATGAATCTGAAGGAAGCCAAATGAACGAACCAGTGAAACAGTCGCTCAAGCGCACGCTGATCGGTAAAGTGGTTTCGGACAAGATGGACAAGACCGTTACCGTTCTGATCGAGCGCCACGTAAAACATCCTTTGTATGGCAAGATCATCATGCGCTCGAACAAGTATCATGCGCATGACGAGACCAACCAGGTCAAAGCCGGTGATACGGTCGAGATCCAGGAAGGTCGCCCGATCTCCAAAACGAAGGCATGGACGGTGACACGTGTGGTTCAAGCCGCACCAACCGTTTAAATAAAAACCACCGTTTCGGCGGTGGGTTTTAATTAGTACTTGCAGGCCCGCAAATTGTATGTAATACTTGCGGGCTTCGTTCATGTAACGCCGCAAAGTGTCTGGTCACAGACAATAGCATTCGCGGTCAGTTGATGTATGAAGGTCATGCACCCAAACAGTGAAGCCCAGCAGGGCGGCTCTGGCGGGACCAAGACTGACCGTGGGTCTACATTGTGTGGATTCTTCGGCTTAAGTTGGGAAAGAGAATACTATGATTCAAACTGAAAGCCGGCTCGAAGTGGCTGACAATACCGGTGCCAAAGAAGTAATGTGCATCAAGGTATTGGGCGGCTCCAAGCGCCGTTATGCTGGCATTGGCGATGTGATCAAGGTGACCGTTAAGGTTGCTGCGCCACGTGGCCGTGTCAAAAAAGGTGAAATTTATAACGCCGTGGTTGTGCGCACCGCTAAAGGTGTTCGCCGCCAAGACGGTTCCCTGGTGAAGTTCGACGGCAATGCCGCCGTACTGTTGAACGCCAAGCTGGAACCGATCGGTACCCGTATTTTTGGACCTGTCACACGCGAACTGCGTACTGAGAAGTTCATGAAAATCGTGTCCCTGGCACCGGAAGTCCTGTAAGGAGTCGTAATGGATAAGATTCGTAAAAACGACGAAGTCATCGTTCTGACCGGGAAAGACAAGGGCAAACGTGGTGTGGTACAGCAGCGTATCGATGCTGAACATATCGTGGTTGACGGCATTAACATCGCTAAAAAAGCGACTAAGCCAAACCCGATGACTGGCGTAACTGGTGGTATCGTCGATAAGACCATGCCAATTCACGTGTCCAACGTTGCATTGTTTAATGCAGCGACTGGCAAGGCAGATCGCGTGGGTTTCAAAGAAGTGGACGGCAAGAAAGTTCGCATCTTTAA
Organism: Janthinobacterium breve; assembly: GCF_051380895.1. NCBI lineage: Bacteria > Pseudomonadati > Pseudomonadota > Betaproteobacteria > Burkholderiales > Oxalobacteraceae > Janthinobacterium > Janthinobacterium breve. Next base: position 235,823 of record NZ_JBNYXY010000004.1, read on the forward strand.
ATCCTCCGGCGAAGTAGTGAAGGCTTAAGAAATCATGGCACGTCTCCAAGAATTCTATAAAGAAAAAGTCGTTGCCGACCTGACCAGCAAGTTTGGTTACAAGTCGGTAATGGAAGTTCCACGCCTGACCAAAATCACCCTGAACATGGGTGTTGGTGAGGCAATCGCGGATAAAAAAGTTCTCGAGCACGCAGTTGCTGACTTGACCAAGATCGCCGGCCAGAAGCCAGTGACCACCAAGTCCCGCAAAGCGATCGCAGGCTTCAAAATCCGTGAAGGTTATCCGATCGGTACGATGGTCACCCTGCGCGGCGCTCGCATGTACGAGTTCCTGGATCGCTTCATTACCGTGGCTCTGCCGCGCGTACGCGATTTCCGTGGTGTGAACGGCCGTGCATTTGATGGTCGTGGTAACTACAACATCGGTGTCAAGGAACAGATCATTTTCCCTGAAATCGAATACGACAAGATTGACGCGTTGCGCGGTATGAATATCAGCATCACGACAACCGCTAAGACCGATGACGAAGCCAAAGCTTTGCTCGCCGCCTTTAAATTCCCTTTCAGGAACTGATCATGGCCAAACTGTCACTGATTAATCGTGAGATCAAGCGTGCTGACCTGGTGGCGAAATTCGCCCCTAAGCGCGAAGCTCTCAAGGCCATCGTCGATGATCAATCGAAATCGGAAGAAGAGCGCTACGAAGCTCGCCTGAAATTGCAGGCGCTGCCACGTAACTCGAACCCGACGCGTCAACGTAATCGTTGCGCCATCACCGGTCGTCCGCGCGGCACATTCCGTAAATTCGGTCTGGGTCGTATCAAGCTCCGTGAATTCGCCATGCGTGGTGAAATTCCGGGTATGACAAAAGCAAGCTGGTAATAGGAGAATATGCAATGAGTATGAGCGATCCTATCGCCGATATGCTGACCCGCATTCGCAATGCACAAGGCGTGCAAAAGACGACCGTGGCCATGCCATCGTCGAAAGTCAAAATTGCGATTGCCAGCGTCCTGAAGGACGAGGGTTACATTGAAGATTTCGCTGTTACCGAAGCTGGTGGTAAAGCGGAACTGAAAATCGGTTTGAAGTATTATGTTGGCCGTCCCGTTATTGAGCGCTTGGAGCGCGTGTCCCGTCCGGGTCTGCGCGTCTACAAGGGTAAAGACGAGATCCCTGTTGTGATGAATGGCTTGGGTGTGGCGATCGTGTCGACTCCGCAAGGCGTCATGACTGACCGCAAAGCACGCGCTACCGGTGTCGGCGGCGAAGTTATTTGCTACGTGGCTTAAGGAGTTACACATGTCTCGAGTAGCTAAAATGCCTATCGTAGTGCCAGCTGGCGCCGAAGTCGCCATCTCCGCACAAGCGATCACCGTAAAAGGCCCGCTGGGCGTACTTTCCCAGGCCCTCACCGGCCAGGTCAAAGTAGAAAACAATGCAGGAACCCTGAGTTTCGACGTGGCGAACGACAGCCGCGAAGCCAATGCCATGTCCGGCACGCTGCGCGCACTGGTCAACAACATGGTTGTTGGCGTCACCAAGGGTTTCGAGAAAAAGCTGAACCTGGTAGGCGTGGGTTACAAGGCGCAAGCTCAAGGCGACAAGTTGAATCTGTCCCTGGGTTTCTCGCACCCTGTAGTACATGACATGCCAGCTGGCGTTACCTGCGCAACACCAACCCCGACCGAGATCCTGATTAAAGGTATCGACCGTCAACAGGTTGGCCAGGTAGCCGCTGAAGTTCGTGCTTACCGCGCTCCTGAGCCTTATAAAGGCAAGGGCGTTCGCTATGCGGACGAAGTGGTTAAGCTTAAAGAAACCAAGAAGAAGTAATTAGGGGCTGACGATGGATAAGAAAGAATCACGGCTTCGCCGCGGACGCCAAACCCGCATCAAGATTGCGGAATTGAAAGTAAATCGCTTGTCGGTGCATCGCACCAACCTGCACATTTACGCCAACCTGATCAGCCCGGATGCAAAAATCCTGGTTTCGGCCTCGACGGCTGAAGCGGAAGTTCGCGCTGAACTGGCAGGCCAATCCGGCAAAGGCGGCAATGCCGCTGCTGCAGCCTTGATCGGCAAGCGCGTCGCTGAAAAAGCGTTGAAAGCAGGGATTACCGAAGTTGCGTTTGACCGCTCCGGTTTCCGTTACCACGGCCGTGTGAAAGCGTTGGCAGAAGCCGCACGCGAAGCCGGTCTGAAGTTCTAAGGATCAATCATGGCAAAAATGCAAGCAAAAATGCAAAGCGACAAGCCGGATGATGGCATGCGCGAAAAAATGATCGCGATCAACCGCGTGACCAAAGTGGTCAAGGGTGGTCGTATCATGGGTTTCGCCGCGCTGACCGTAGTTGGTGATGGCGATGGCCGCGTCGGCATGGGCAAGGGCAAATCGAAAGAAGTGCCAGTTGGCGTGCAGAAGGCAATGGAAGAAGCTCGTCGCAACCTGATCAAAGTGCCGCTCAAAAACGGTACCTTGCATCACACGGTTGTTGGTCGTCACGGCGCCTCCAAGGTCCTGATGAACCCAGCTAAGCCTGGTACTGGCGTTATCGCTGGTGGCGCCATGCGCGCTATCTTCGAAGTGATGGGCGTGACGGACGTGGTGGCGAAATCCACCGGTTCGAACAACCCATACAACCTGGTACGCGCTACGCTGGACGGCCTGTCGAAAATGAGCACTGCTTCCGATATCGCTGCCAAACGCGGCAAGTCGGTCGAAGACATTCTGGCTTAAGGTGGACAAAATGACAAACACAGTCAAAGTGCAATTGGTCAAGGGCTTGATCGGTACGCGCGAATCGCATCGCGCTACCGTGCGCGGTCTGGGTCTGCGTCGTGTAAATTCGGTTTCCGAATTGCAAGACACCCCATCCGTACGCGGCATGATCAATAAAGTATCGTATCTCGTTAAAGTTGTCGGGTAAGCCTTCGGGCTTACACGAACGGAGCAAATCATGGAATTGAATACTATTGCACCAGCCGAAGGCGCTAAGCATTACAAGCGTCGCGTCGGTCGCGGTATCGGCTCCGGCCTGGGTAAAACCTCGGGTCGTGGTCACAAAGGTCAGAAATCGCGTTCGGGCGGCTTTCATAAAGTCGGTTTCGAAGGCGGTCAGATGCCTCTGCAACGCCGTCTGCCTAAGCGCGGTTTCAAATCGATGCACGCAACCTTCAAAGCTGAAGTGCGCCTGTCCGATCTGAACAACCTGGCGGTTGGCGATGTCGACATTCTGGTCTTGAAGCAAGCTGGCGTTCTGGGCGTGTTGGCCCGTGACGTGCGCGTGATCTTGTCCGGCGAAATCACCAAAGCGGTGAATTTGAAGGGCTTGAAAGTGTCCGCTGGCGCGAAAGCAGCCATCGAAGCAGCCGGCGGCTCGGTAGCCTGAGTTGACCGCTAACAGCTTGATCGGAGCGAAAATTGGCGACTAATCCACAACTTGCTAAAAGTGCAGCGGCCGGTTTCCCTTGGGGACGGCTCTGGTTTTTGCTTGGCGCATTGGTGGTTTATCGTATCGGTGCTCACGTCCCGGTTCCCGGGATTGACCCGACACAATTAGCCTCGCTGTTCAAGGAGCACGAAGGCGGCGTCCTGGGCATGTTCAACATGTTCTCGGGCGGTGCCTTGTCTCGTTTTACAGTGTTTGCGCTGGGTATCATGCCTTATATCTCGGCCTCGATCATCATGCAATTGCTGTCGATCGTGTCACCGCAGATGGAAGCGTTGAAAAAAGAAGGCGAAGCAGGTCGTCGCAAGATCACCCAGTACACCCGGTATTTCACGGTTGCCCTGGCACTGTTCCAAGCGTTAGGCATTGCAGTCGCACTGGAGTCGCAAGCTGGTCTGGTGTTGGAACCTGGTCTTGCATTCCGCTTCGTGACGGTCGTCACTTTGTTGACCGGAACAATGTTTTTGATGTGGTTGGGTGAGCAAATTACCGAGCGTGGTTTGGGTAATGGCATCTCGATCATCATTTTTGCCGGGATTGCAGCAGGTCTGCCGTCGGCGTTGGGTGGCTTGTTCACTCAGGTGTCGAATGGTTCGATCGGTAGCTTCAGCGCGATTTTCATCGTGATCCTGGTAGCACTGGTAACGTACTTCGTCGTATTCGTCGAACGTGGTCAGCGCAAAATATTGGTCAATTACGCGAAGCGCCAGGTAGGCAACAAGATTTATGGCGGTCAAACCAGCCATTTGCCGTTGAAGCTGAACATGGCCGGCGTGATCCCGCCGATCTTTGCTTCTTCGATCATCTTGTTTCCGGCCACTATCGTGGACTGGTTTTCAAAGGGCGCCGACAACGCTAACCCTGCGGTGCGGTTCTTGAAAGATTTGGCAGCATCGATGGGGCCTGGTGAGCCTATCCATGCGCTGTTGTACGCAGTGGCGATCGTGTTTTTCTGTTTCTTCTATACAGCGCTGGTCTTTAACAGCAAGGAAACAGCAGATAACTTGAAGAAAAGCGGTGCGTTCATTCCCGGGATTCGTCCAGGCGAGCAGACAGCCCGTTACATCGACAAGATCCTGACACGCTTGACACTTGCCGGCGCAGTCTACATCACCCTGGTGTGTTTATTGCCGGAATTTATGCAAGCCCAGTGGAAAGTACCATTCTATTTCGGCGGTACTTCTTTATTGATTATTGTAGTTGTCACCATGGATTTCATGGCGCAAGTACAGAACTACGTGATGTCGCAGCAATATGATTCGCTGCTGCGCAAAGCAAATTTCAAGGGCGGAATTCCGACGCGTTAAGCGCGGTAAACATACCGAATGGCAAAAGACGACGTCATACAGATGCAGGGCGAGATTCTTGAGAATCTCCCAAATGCAACATTTCGAGTGAAGCTGGAGAACGGACACGTGGTGCTCGGGCATATTTCGGGTAAAATGCGGATGAACTATATTCGCATTCTCCCTGGAGACAAGGTGACGGTGGAGTTGACGCCGTACGACCTGAGCCGAGCCCGCATTGTGTTCCGTACTAAGTAACACACTGAATCAAACCAAAGAAGCGAAAGAAAGAGCCCCAAAATGAAAGTTCTCGCATCAGTCAAGCGGATCTGCCGCAACTGCAAGATCATCAAGCGCAAAGGCGTAGTCCGCGTAATCTGCGTGGAACCACGTCACAAGCAGCGTCAAGGTTAATCGAGGAATAACAAATGGCACGTATTGCAGGGGTTAATATCCCAAATCATCAGCATACCGTTATCGGCCTGACGGCCATCTACGGTGTGGGCCGTCCACGCGCAGAGAAAATCTGTGCATCGACCGGTGTAGCAACCAACAAAAAGATCAAAGATCTGGATGACAGCGAACTGGAAAAACTGCGCGATGAAGTAGGTAAATTCATCGTCGAAGGCGATCTGCGTCGTGAATTGTCCATGAACATCAAGCGTTTGATGGATCTGGGTTGCTACCGCGGCATGCGTCATCGTAAGGGTTTGCCTTGCCGTGGCCAGCGTACGCGTACGAACGCACGTACCCGCAAGGGACCGCGTAAAGCCGCTCAATCGCTGAAAAAATAATCCGCTAGGGAATAATTATGGCTAAGTCGCAAAATAACGCCGCATCAGCACGCGTGCGTAAAAAAGTTAAAAAGAACGTCGCTGAAGGCATTGCACATGTCCACGCTTCGTTCAATAACACCATCATTACCATCACCGATCGTCAAGGCAATGCCTTGTCGTGGGCTACCTCCGGCGGTGCAGGCTTCAAGGGTTCGCGTAAATCGACCCCATTCGCAGCGCAGGTCGCCGCGGAAGCCGCTGGTAAAGTGGCTGTTGAGTGTGGCGTCAAGAACCTGGAAGTACGTATCAAGGGCCCAGGTCCTGGTCGTGAATCCGCCGTTCGCGCGCTGAACAACCTGGGCATCAAGATCACCGAGATCCAGGACGTGACGCCGGTACCGCACAACGGTTGCCGTCCACCGAAACGTCGTCGTATCTAAGATAGTGTTGCAGAGGGCGCTTCGGCGCCAGCTGCTTTTCTGTCTGTTGTATTAAGTACAGTTATGTGAAATTGCTGGAGCAGGGAGCCGGAAACGGTTATACTGCCCGGCTGTTCTTGCCTGTCAAATTCAATTTGGCGGGTTTTTCGTTTTCAGCCACCGTCTGATTGAAGCTGAGTCAGACTAGCGCCTAACCGCAGCAGCGTGTTTGATCATGCATGTGGCTGGGGCGTTATCATTAAAAAAAGGAAGTATCGTGGCACGTTATATCGGACCTAAAGCAAAACTCTCCCGCCGTGAAGGTACTGACCTGTTCCTGAAGAGCGCACGTCGCTCGCTGGACAGCAAGTGCAAACTGGATGTCAAACCAGGCCAGCACGGTGTCAAATCCGGCGCCCGCACCTCGGACTACGGTAACCAACTGCGCGAAAAGCAAAAAGTAAAACGCATGTACGGCGTGCTGGAACGTCAATTCCGCCGCTACTTTGCTGAAGCAGACCGTCGTAAAGGCAACACCGGCGAAACGCTGTTGAAGTTGCTGGAAACGCGTCTGGACAACGTTTGCTACCGCATGGGCTTTGGCTCGACCCGCGCTGAAGCGCGTCAATTGGTCAGCCACAAAGCGTTCACCGTGAACGGTATCGTTGTCAACATCGCTTCGTACGCGGTCAAAGTTGGCGACATCGTTGCTGTTCGTGAAAAATCGAAAAAGCAAGTGCGTATCGTTGAAGCACTGTCGCTGGCTGAACAAGTTGGTATGCCTAGCTGGGTTTCGGTTGATGCCAAGAAAATGGAAGGCACCTTCAAGTCCCTGCCAGAGCGTAACGAAATCGCTAACGACGTCAACGAATCGCTGATCGTCGAGCTGTACTCGCGTTAATAGTAGTCAGTAGCAAGATCTCCGCCCACTTTGCTTTTGTGAAGTGGGCGTTTCACTAATGCCATCAGCCTTATCGGTGTAATGAGCCGAGGGTATTGAAAAGGACATTTCATGCAAAACAGTTTGTTGAAGCCACGTATTATCGATGTTGAAGCTCTCGGTGCAGGTCACGCCAAAGTCGTGATGGAACCGTTCGAGCGCGGCTATGGCCACACATTGGGTAACGCGTTGCGCCGCGTTCTGCTGTCGTCGATGGTAGGCTACGCGCCGACCGAAGTGACGATCGCTGGCGTCGTCCACGAATATTCCTCCCTCGATGGCGTGCAAGAAGACGTCGTCGATTTGTTGCTGAACTTGAAGGGTGTGGTTTTCAAAGTCCATAACCGCGATTCGGTAACCCTGACCCTGAAAAAAGAAGGCGAAGGCGCGATCCTGGCCTCCGACATCGACCTGCCGCATGACGTCGAACTGATCAACCCTGACCACGTGATCGCCCACCTGACCGCTGGTGGCAAGCTGGACATGCAGATCAAGGTTGAAAAAGGCCGCGGCTACGTTCCTGGTAACGTGCGTCGCCTGTCGGAAGACACGAACAAGACCATCGGCCGCATCATCCTGGATGCGTCGTTCTCGCCAGTGCGCCGTGTATCGTACTTCGTTGAATCGGCTCGCGTCGAACAACGTACCGACCTGGACAAGCTGATCATCAACATCGAAACCAACGGCGTGATCTCGCCGGAAGAAGCGATCCGCCAGTCGGCCCGCGTCCTGGTGGATCAGTTGAATGTGTTCGCTGCCCTGGAAGGCACGGAAGCTGCCGCCGAAGCGCCATCGCGCGCTCCGCTGGTCGATCCTATCCTGTTGCGTCCAGTCGACGACCTGGAGTTGACCGTGCGTTCGGCGAACTGCCTGAAAGCGGAAAACATCTACTACATCGGCGACCTGATCCAACGTTCGGAAAACGAACTGCTGAAAACGCCAAACCTGGGCCGCAAGTCCCTGAACGAAATCAAGGAAGTGCTGGCATCGCGCGGCTTGACCTTGGGCATGAAGCTGGAAAACTGGCCGCCTGCAGGCCTGGAAAAGTAATTCGTAGTTGTAGCAAACTGCCTGGGACAGGTGTCTCAGGCTTTTATTTTTGAAGTAACAAACCGGCCCGCGATGTTGCACTAGCTTCATCGATCGAAGAGCTGGAATTTAAACACTCACCGAAAGGATTTATCATGCGTCACGGTCACGGCCTCCGTAAACTGAATCGTACCTCGTCCCACCGTCTGGCAATGCTGCGCAACATGACAGTATCGCTGCTGCGTCACGAAGCGATCAAAACCACCCTGCCAAAAGCAAAAGAACTGCGCCGCGTTGTCGAGCCAATTCTGACCCTGGGCAAAACTGACTGCCTGGCAAACAAGCGTCTGGCCTTCAACCGCCTGCGCGATCGTGAAATGGTCTTGAAGCTGTTCGCTGAACTGGGCCCACGTTACGCCAACCGTAATGGCGGCTATGTGCGTATCCTGAAAATGGGTTTCCGCGTCGGCGACAACGCTCCTATGGCGTTCGTTGAACTGATGGATCGTCCAGATACGACCGAAGCAGTTGAAATCGCTGGCGAGTAATCCCAGTAATTGCATCTGAGAAAGCCAGGCCTAGCCTGGCTTTTTTGTTTTCTGCTGCAGCCATTCCTACCGCAGTGTACTATTCTCCTTTCGCGCCGGCCCGGCACAAGCGCTGCCTGCTCCGCGCGTCCTCTGTCGAATGGTCGAAAAGGTAGTTCATGTCCCGTTTCCCCTCCAGCGCCACTGCGCGCGCCGCGCCACGCCATCCATTGCTTATTTGGTTTGCTGCCTGTTTCTTCCTGTTGGTCGCCGTTTTTGGCGCCGGCCATGCCCGTGCCGACGATGAATTCCTCGATCCCGAACTGGCGTTCAAGTTTTCCGCCCGCATGCAGGACCCGTCCACCATTGCCGTCACCTATGTGATTGCCGATGGTTACTATATGTACCACGAGCGCTTCAAGTTCGACGCCGTGGGTGCCAAGCTGGGCACGCCCGTGTATCCGGCCGGCAAGGTCAAGTTCGACGAGACCTTCCAGAAGGACGTGGAAACGTTCCGCAAGACCCTCACCATCACGATTCCCGTGCAGGCCGCTGGCGCCTTCACCCTGAAGGCGACGGGACAGGGTTGTTCTGACAAGGGCCTGTGCTATGCGCCGCAGGATGCCACGGCCCAGCTGGTGGGTGGTGGCGGCGGCCAGAGCATGGCGCCTGGCGGCGTGGCATCGAAGTTCGCCTTGCCGGCCGCGCCAGCAGTCGACACGGCGGCCGTCAACGGCCCGCAGGCGCAAGCGTCGCCTGGGGTGTCCGTGATGAGTATCGCCAATCCCGATATCACGGCCACGCCCGACCCGGTGGCGGTGGCGCCCGTGGTGGTGGCTCCTGCGCCGGCGCAAAACGAGCTGGGCAAGATCGAATCGGCCCTGAAGGGCGGCAAGCTGCTGGTCATCGTGCCCCTGTTCATGTTGCTGGGCCTGGGGCTGGCGTTCACCCCGTGCGTGCTGCCGATGGTGCCGATTTTGTCGTCGATCATCATCGGCGATGGCGCCAAGGTCAGCCGCTCGCGTGGCTTGCTGTTGTCGCTGACGTACGCGCTGGGCATGGCCATCGTCTACACGGCGCTGGGCGTAGCGGCCGGCCTGGCGGGCGAAGGCCTGGCGGCCAAGCTGCAAAATCCGTGGGTGCTGGGCTTTTTCGCCTTGCTGATGGCGGGTCTCGCGCTGTCGATGTTCGGCTTTTATGAGTTGCAAGTGCCGGCTTTCCTGCAAGGCAAGCTGACGTCCGTGTCGAACCAGCAGTCTTCGGGCCGCCTGGCGGGCGTGTTCGTCATGGGCGCCATTTCCGCCCTGATCGTGGGGCCATGCGTGGCCGCGCCGCTGGCCGGCGCCTTGCTGTACATCAGCCAGACGCGCGACGTCGTCATCGGCGGCAGCGCACTGTTCGCCATGGCCGTGGGCATGAGCGTGCCCTTGCTGTTGGTGGGTGTTTCGGCCGGCACCTTGCTGCCCCGTGCCGGTGCCTGGATGGACGCCGTCAAGCGCTTCTTTGGCGTGCTGCAACTGGGCGTGGCCTGGTGGCTGGTTTCGCCCGTGCTGCCGGGTGCCGTGCAGATGCTGGGTTGGACGGTGCTGTTCGTCGGTTACGGCATGTATCTGCTGGTGGGCAAGAGTGGCGCGAAGAACGCCTGGGTGGCCAAGGCCTTCGGCCTGGTGTTTGCCGTGCTGGGCGTGCTGCAACTGGTCGGCGTGGCCAGCGGTGGCCGCGACCCGCTGGCGCCGCTGGCGCACCTGGGCGGTGGCCAGGTACACGCGCAGCCGTTTACGCGCGTGAAAACCGTGGCGCAGCTCGACGCGGCGCTGGCGCGGCTCAATGGCAAGCCGGCCTTGCTGGACTTTTATGCGGACTGGTGCGTGTCTTGCATCGAAATGGAAAAGCTGACCTTTGTCGATCCCGCCGTGCGCGAGAAGATGGGGCAAGCCGTGTTGCTGCAAGTGGACGTGACGGCCAATGACGCCGACGACAAGGCCATGCTGAAGCGTTTCCAGCTGTTCGGCCCGCCTGGCATCATCATGTTCAACCCGCAGGGGCAGGAGATTGCCCAGTCGCGCGTGATCGGTTTCCAGAATGCATCAACTTTCTTGACGTCATTGCGCAAGCTCGAGGGACAGTAAGCGTTTACTTGTCTCGTCAATAAGAAAAAGCCTGCATTGCAGGCTTTTTCACTTCTTGCGTACCGCTAAGACTTAACCCGCTTTGGGATGCTCCTGCATGCCGTGGTGAGCACCGCGGTGGCCACCGTGCTTGCCGCCAGGCACGCTGTCGTCAAACACTTTTTTTTGCTCCGGCGTCAGCACGGCATAGAAGGTTTTCAGCGAGGCCAAACGGCTTTCCTGTCCGGCGATGCGTTCCTTCGACATGGCGATCCATTGTTCCATGCGTTCCGGCGCCGACAGCTTGGCCATCGCTTCGCGCTTGGCCTTCCAGTCGCCCATCGGTTTTTTCGGCGCATTGGCGGCCGTGAAAGTGGCCCAGGCCGGTTCCTGCGCGGCTGTCAGCTTCAGCTTGTCGTGCAGACGGGCCTGGTATTTGGCCATGCGCTCGGCAGGGTTGCCGCCGCGGTGGCCATCATGTTGCATCTTGCTGCTGGCGGCAGGCGCGCTGGCGGCCGCTTCCTGGGCGTGGACGGTCAGCGATGCCGCACCCATGCCGAGTACGCTCATGGCGATGATCAGATTCTTGCGCAAGGTTGTCATTGAGGCGTTCATCTGGATTCCTTTGTAAAAGATGAGGGATGTACATGTTGCTGCACATGAATCCATGTTGGACGTGCCATGTTTCCCCGAAGTGTCCGCTGCCCGGCAGTTTGTATCTATATGTTTCTTCGGGTCTCCTATATACAAGACGATACAAATGCGCTGTGCAAGGGTGGGGGAAGTGGGGATAATTCGTACCATGGAACCCACTTCTACAATTCTCATCGTCGACGATGACCGCGACATCCGCAGCTTGCTGGCGGACTACCTGGAAACGAACGCCTACCGCACCCTGGGCGCGGCAGATGGCACGGCCATGTGGAAAATTCTCGATGAAACGCGGCCCGACCTGATCGTGCTCGATTTGAACCTGCCTGGCGACGACGGCCTGACCTTGTGCCGCAAACTGCGTGCCCAATCGACGGTGCCGGTGATTATGTTGACGGCGCGCAATGAACCGCTGGACCGCATCCTGGGCCTGGAAATGGGCGCCGACGATTATTTACCGAAACCGTTCGAGCCCCGTGAACTGCTGGCGCGCATACGCAGCGTGTTGCGCCGCAGCCATGCCATGCCGTCGAACGTGCCGTCGGACAAGGCGCAGCAAATCCGCTTTTCCGGCTGGACCCTGGACTTGACGGCGCGCCACCTGCTCAATCCCAGCGGCCTGGTGATCATGCTGTCGGGCGCGGAATTCCGTTTGCTGCGCGTGTTCCTGGAACACCCGAACCGCGTGCTCAACCGCGACCAGTTGCTGAACCTGACGCAGGGACGCGACGCCGACCCGTTCGACCGTTCGATCGATATCCAGATCAGCCGCCTGCGGCAAAAACTCGGTGAAGATGCCCGTTTGCCGCAAATCATCAAGACTGTGCGCAATGGCGGCTACGTGCTGGCCGGCCAGGTCAATGTGGAGCCGCACGCGTGAAGGCCTTTCTGGGGTCGATGACGGGCCGCGTATTCATGTTTCTGCTGATCGGCATCGTCGCTTCGGCCGCGCTGACGCAGTGGCTGGCCGTGGGCGAACGCCAGCGTGCCATCGAGCAATACCGCGACTACCACGCCGTCGAGCGGGCCGAGCAGCTGGTGATGGCGGCCGACGTGGTGCCGCTGGCCTCGCGCGCCGCTTACCTGAAAGTGGCCAACAAGGGGAGTGTGCGCCTGGAACTGCGTCCCGCGACGGAGCACGCACCCGGCGCGCCGACGGAATTTTCCAGCGCCCTGCAAGCCAAGCTGGGCGAGGGTTTCAAGGTCAGCGCGCTGGCTGAACGCCCGGCCGCCTGCATCCAGCCGCGCCAGTCGCCGGGCATGTTCGGCGCCAAGCCATGGGGCGGTACCTGTGAAAACCTCGACGTGCGCATGCAGGACGGCCACGTGCTGCGCCTGATGGTCTTGCCGCCACGCCAGCAACCGCCGTTCAATGAACATAACGACTGGATGACGCTGCTGCCTTTCCTGATCAGCATCGCCATCCTCGCTTACCTGGTCACGCGCATGACCATGCGCCCGCTCAAGCAATTGGCGCAGGCGGCGAAAGACCTGGGTAACGACATCAACCATCCGCCGCTGACCTTGTCGGGGGCCAGCGAGATCCGCCAGGCCAGCGCCGCCTTCAATGCCATGCAGGCGCGCATACGTCAGCACATTTCCCAACGTACACAAATGCTGGCTGCCATCACGCATGATTTGCAAACGCCGCTGACACGCTTGCGCCTGCGCCTGGAAAAAGTGGCCGATACAGAGTTGTATGAGCGCCTGGTGGGTGACCTGTCGGCCATGCAGAGCATGGTCAAGGAAGGGCTGGACCTGGCCCGCTCGATGGATAGCACGGAGGCGATGCAGGCACTCGATCTCGACTCCCTGCTCGACAGCGTCTGTTCGGACGCGGCCGATGCCGGCCAGAATGTGACCCTGGCCGGGCAGGCCAGCATGGCTTTGATGGCCCGTCCCATCGCCATGCGGCGCTGCCTGGTGAACTTGATCGACAATGCCGTCAAATATGGTCTGTACGCGCAGGTAACCGTCGAGCGCATCGCCGGCACGGCCCGTATCCTCATCCGCGACGGCGGACCGGGTATTGCGCCAGATCAACTGGCCAAGGTATTCGAACCGTTTTACCGCATCGAAACCTCGCGTTCGCGCGAATCGGGCGGCACGGGTCTGGGTCTGACCATCGCGCGCAACATCGCCGAGCAGCATGGCGCCACGGTTTTGCTGGCCAATCATGTCGACGGTGGACTGGAAGTTACCCTGATCGTGCCAGAGTATTACGCTGGAAAGTGAGCATTTCCGTGCGACAATATTGTGCTTTATTCCCCCTGGCAACTACATTCAACCTGCAGCCCTGCGCTGCAACAGCATGACAGAACAATGAAAAAGACTAGCCTGGCAATCCTCGTGGGTGCGGCCCTGTGTATCGGTGGCGGTATCTGGTATTTCAATCATCAGTCCGGCGTGGCGGCCGGTGGGCAGGATGGCAAAGGGGGCAAGGGCGGGCAGGGACCGACGACGGTGAGCGTGGTCGCGCCGCTGCGCCAGGATGTGCCGATGGTGTTGCAAGCCAATGGCAGCGTGATGCCGATCAGCAGCGTCGACCTGCATCCGCAGACGACCAGTACGATTACCAAGGTGCACATCCGCGAAGGCCAGTTCGTCAAACAGGGCGAGCTGATGTTCACGCTGGACGCCCGCAGCGAGCACGCGAACGTCGACAAGGCGCAGGCGCAAGTCTTGCGCGACCGCGCCTCGGTGCTGGACCTCGAACGCCAACTCAAGCGCAGCCAGGATTTGCTGAGCAAGAACTTCATCGCCCAGGGCGCCGTAGATACCCTGCAAAGCCAGCTCGATGCGGCACGCGCCTTGCTGGCCGCCGACCAGGCCGCCTTGCGCGCCGCCCAGGTCGACTCCAGCTACACCATCCTGCGTGCGCCGCAGGGGGGCCGCGTGGGCGCCATCGGCGTCTACGCGGGCAGCCTGGTGCAGCCGACCACGTCCCTGACCAGCATCACCCAGCTCGACCCGATCGATGTGGTCTTCACCTTGCCGGAAAGCAGTCTGTCGGGCTTGCTGGCGGCGCAAAAGGCGGGCGAGGTGGCGGTCAAGGCGCTGCTGGCCGATGCCGGTGGCAAGCAGCTCGATGGCAAACTGAACTTTATCGACAATGCCGTCGATCCCGCCACGGGCGTGATCAAGATCAAGGCCCGGTTCAATAATGCTGGCACCGACCTGTGGCCTGGTCAGTATGTGAATACGCAACTGACGGTGCGCACACTCAAGGATGCGCTGGTCATCCCGCAAAACGCCATCATCACCAATACCACGGGCATCTTCGTGTATTCGATGGAAGCGGACAACACCGCCAAGGTGCGCAAGATTGCCCGCGTGTATGCGTTCGGCCCGAATGCCGTCGTCACCGGATTGAACGGCGATGAAAAAGTCATCGTCGATGGCAAGCAGAACCTGCGTCCGGGCGGCAAGGTGCGCCTGGCGGAAAAACACAAGGCCGCCGATGGCGCCGTCGTACCGCAAGGCAAGCCAGCATGAACCTGTCCGAACTGAGCATTCGCCGCCCCGTCATGGTGGTGCTGTTGTCCCTGAGCATCATCCTGGCCGGCGTGCTGGCGTATGGCCATATTCCCGTGGCGGCTTTGCCGAGCTATAACACGCCCGTCATCAACGTCAGCGCCGATCTGGCCGGCGCCAGCCCCGATACCATGGCCTCCTCCGTGGCCTTGCCGCTGGAAAAGCAGTTTTCCACCATCGCCGGCTTGAGCCTGATCACCTCCACGAGTACCCTGGGCAATACTTCGTTGACCCTGGAGTTTGACGCCAGCATCAATGTCAACGAGGCCGCTGTCGACGTGCAGGCGGCCCTGCTGCGCGCGCAGCGCCAGTTGCCCACGGAAATGACGGATTTGCCATCCTACCGCAAGGTTAATCCGGCCGATGCGCCCGTGTTGTTCATCCAGATGACGTCGCCATCGCTGAATTTGTCGGATCTGAATGATTATGCGGAAAACCTGATCGCGCCCAGCCTGTCGACCCTGCCTGGCGTGGCCCAGGTCAGCGTGAATGGCCAGAAACGCTTCGCCGTGCGCGTGCGTGCCCGTGCCGACCTGATGAACGCGCGCAACCTGACCATGGACGAGCTGGCCACCGCACTGCGCGCGTCGAACACGAATTCGCCGCTGGGCATCCTCGACGGTCCCAGCCAGACGTTGACCATCCAGGGCAACCCGCAGATGATGAAGGCGGCCGATTTTGCCGAACTCATCGTCGCCACGCGCAATGGCCAACCCGTGCGCCTGAAGGAAGTGGCCGAGGTGGAAGACAGTTTCCAGTCGACCAAGACGGCCGGCAGTTTCAATGGCGAGCGCTCGATCACCTTGCTGGTGCAGCGCCAACCGGATGCCAATACGGTGCAAGTGGTCGATGCCGTGCGCAAGCTCTTGCCGGGTTTCAAGGCGCAATTGCCTGCTTCCATCCAGATCAGTCTGGTCAACGACCGTTCCGTCTCGATTCGCGAAGCCATTCACGACGTCAACCTGACCCTGGCCCTGACGGTGATCTTGGTGGTGCTGGTGATTTTCCTGTTCCTGCACCGCGCGGCGGCCACCTTCATTCCGGCCGTCACCATGCCGATTTCACTGCTCGGTGCGCTGGCCCTGCTGTACTGGCTCGGCTATAGCCTCGACAACGTTTCCCTGCTGGGCATTACCCTGGCCGTGGGCCTGGTGGTCGACGATGCCATCGTGGTGCTGGAAAACATCGTGCGCCATATCGAGATGGGCAAGAAGCCGATCCAGGCGGCCCTGGTGGGCGCCAAGGAAATGGGCTTTACCATCATTTCGATTTCCGTCTCGCTGGTGGCCGTGTTCATCCCCATCTTCTTCATGCCGGGCGTGATCGGCTTGCTGTTCCACGAGTTTGCCGTCGTCGTCTCGCTGTCCATCCTCGTGTCGGCCATCGTGTCGCTGACCCTGGTGCCGATGCTGGCCAGCCGCTTCCTGCCGGCCGAGACGCGCGAACACAATGACAGCGACCCCACGCATGGCGAAAAGTCCTTCATCGGCCGCCACTTCGAGGCGGGTTTCACGAAATTGCGCAATGCTTACGTGCATCTGCTCGACAAGGCCCTGGCGCACCGCAACGTGGTCCTGTTCATCGCCGTGTGCACGTTCGCGCTGACGGTGCTGCTGTACGCCACCATTCCAAAAGGCTTCTTCCCCGAGGAAGACCTGGGCCAGATCCAGGTGAATACGGAAGCGTCGGAGGATATTTCCTCGGCGGCATTGCAGGACTTGCAAGCCCGCGTGGCGGCCGTGCTCAAGGCGGACCCCAGCGTACAGGATGTGACCTCGTTCGTCGGCGGTGGTAACACGGGCCGCATGTTCATGGTCCTGAAGCCGCGCAGCGAACGGCCGAAAATGCCCGTGGTGCTGGAAAACCTGCGCCGCGCGACGAGCGCCGTGCCCGGCATGGCCGTGTATTTCCGTCCCGTGCAAAACTTGCAGCTGGGCGGGCGCCAGAGCAAGAGCCGCTACCAGTACACCTTGCAAAGCGTCAGTCCCGATGTCTTGAATGACTGGGCGGAAAAGTTTATTGCGGGCATGCGTGCCGATCCCGCTTTCCGCGACGTCACCAGCGATTCGCAGATCAAGGGCTTGCAGGCGTCCCTGCGGATCGACCGCGACAAGGCCAATCTGCTGGGCGTGCAAATGTCCGATATCCGCACGGCCCTGTACAGCGCCTTTGGCGAGCGGCAAGTGTCGACCATCTATTCCTCGGCAGCGAGCTATTACGTGATCCTGGAAGCGGCCACGCCGGACCGCCAGTATGACGATGCGCTCACGCGCGTGTCCGTGCGCAGCAAGTCGGGTGAGCTGGTGAAACTGTCGAGTATTGCCTATGTGGAACGCACCATCGGTCCCACGGCCGTCAATCACCAGGGGCAGCTGCAGGCCGTCACGATTGCCTTCAACCTGGCGCCGGACGTGCCGCTGGGCATCGCCACGGGCAAGATTGACGTGATGGGCAAGGAAATGAGCTTGCCGGCCTCCATCATCACGCGCTACGGCGGCGATGCGGCCGTATTCCAGGATTCGCAGTCCAGCCAGATCATCCTCATCATCGCCGCGCTGGCCGTGATCTATGTGCTGCTCGGTGTCCTGTACGAAAGCTACATCCACCCGCTGACCATCCTGGCCGGCTTGCCGTCGGCGGCCGTGGGCGCCTTGCTGACCTTGCGCCTGTTCGGCATGGACCTGACCATGATCGCCATCATCGGTATTTTGATGCTGATCGGTATCGTCAAGAAAAACGCCATCATGATGATCGACTTTGCCCTGCATGCGCAGCGTAACGAGGGTATGAGCCCGCCTGAAGCCATCCGTCAGGCTTGCATCCTGCGTTTCCGCCCCATCATGATGACGTCGGCGGCGGCCCTGATGGGCGCCTTGCCCATCGCCCTGGGCCTGGGCGCCGGCGCCGAGCTGCGCCAGCCGCTGGGCCTGGCCGTGGTCGGCGGATT
Source organism: Janthinobacterium breve (assembly GCF_051380895.1). Classification (NCBI taxonomy): domain Bacteria; kingdom Pseudomonadati; phylum Pseudomonadota; class Betaproteobacteria; order Burkholderiales; family Oxalobacteraceae; genus Janthinobacterium; species Janthinobacterium breve. The sequence continues at coordinate 253,492 of NZ_JBNYXY010000004.1, forward strand.
ATTGTTTTCACAAGTCATTACCCTGTTCATCACCCCCGTCATCTATTTATTCCTGGACAAGTACAGCGGCACGGGGCCGGTGACGGACGAGCAACTGGTAGCACTCGACAACAAGGCTTGAGCGCTTGCGTGACCCGTGGCCGGCGCCCCCTTCCTGTGTGAATGGGGCGCCGGTTTTGTATGGGCAGTGATACATACGGTAACAACCGTCAAGGGGCGGCTCGGGTACTCTGGATACCGCTGCAAGGAATGTCGCTATCCTGTACGCTTCGGGTAGGCAATGCCGAGGAAGTGTTCCCAAAAGCAAGGGACTCTGGCACTATGGCTGCCCTGTAATGTTATTTCTTCGCTACACAGAAAGCACGATTCATTTTGCATGACACGACCCATTTGTTGGCTGCCGATTCCGACGTTTGCCCCACCTGCGGGCAAGTGATCCAGCCACCACCGGCCTACGGGTCCAGGACCAGCACCATGCGCAAGGTTGTGCTGGGCGTGTCCGTCTTGCTGCACGTGCTGCTGGCGGCGTATGCCCTGTTGCGCAGCGACAAGATTGAAAAGATTCCGCCGCCGAAGAAGGAAAGCGCGATGGTCTACATCGCGCCGCTGAAAGACAAGCCGCAACCGAAGCCGCAGCCGAAACCAACGCCGAAACCGAAGGACACGAAAGTGGCCAAGGTAAAACCGCCGCCGGCCCCGAGCAAGCGCGTGGTCACAAAAGACGTGCCGCGCGACAAGCCGAAACTGGAGACGTACACGCCGCCGCTGGTGTCGAAAGTGCCATTGCCGCCGCCGCCGGCCGAAGACATGAGCTCGATGATCGAGCAGCGCCGCAAGCAGCGCCAGGCGCAAAATCCTGCGCCGCCGGCCGAGGAAAGCGAGAACGACCGCGCCATGCGCGTGGCCAAGGCGAATATCGCCGGCGCGCAGGGACGCAATTCCGGCAGTGACCGCGAGGATTCTGGTGGCGTGTTTTCCATCGTCAACCAGACCTCCTTCAGTGCAGAAGTCAAGTTCAAGGGCTGGAATGGCAACTTCAAGCGCAATTGGCTGAAGCAGGAAAAAGTCGAACTGGGCAATGAACCGGATATCGAATCGGCCATCATCAAGAAGATGATCCAGCTGATCCGTGCTGAAAAGCCGGGCGATTTCGTCTGGGAATCGCGGCGCCTGGGGCGCAACGTCAACCTCAGCGCCCGCGTGGAAGACACGGCCGAGCTGACTGCCTTCCTGCGCCAGGAATTCTTTTCGGAGAAGCGGCCAGGGCCGGGACGGCGCTAGGAACTCGCTGCAATAAAAAAGGCTGCACCGTGTGAACGGGCAGCCTCTTTTTACGCAGTGTTGATCTTGATCAAGCCGGTTTGTCGGTTCCCGCTTCCGGTTCGACGTCGTCTTCCATGTCGATCAGTTCGACCATCTGGGCCGCGCCGTCTTCGCTGATGCCGGCCAGTTCCATGATCTTGTCATTGGCTTCGTCGATGCCGACGCGCTTGAGAGCCGAGAACAGTTGTACGGTGAACGGGAAGCCGACGCCGTCTTCATCTACATAGCTGTCGAGCTTGGCTTTCGCCTGGCGCAGCGCGTTGACCGATTCATTGCGGTTCAGCTTATCGACTTTCGTCAGTATGCAGTGGATAGGCTTCCCCGTGGGGGCGAACCATTCCAGCATCTGGACGTCCAGGTCGGTGAACGGGCGGCGCGAATCCATGATCAGGACCAGGCCTGCCAATTGCTCGCGGCGCTGCACGTAGTCGCCCAGCAGGCGCTGCCAGTGCAATTTGGCCGATCCCGAGACTTCCGCGTAGCCGTAGCCGGGCAAGTCGACCAGCAGGCATTCGATCTCTTCGACGATGGTGGCATCCTTGCGGTGCTGCGCCACGTGGGCGCCGCCGATGGAGAAGTAGTTGATGTGCTGGGTACGGCCAGGTGTCTTGGAGGCGAACGCCAAGCCTTTCTGATTACACAAGATGTTGATGGCGGTCGATTTACCGGCATTGGAGCGGCCGGCAAAAGCGATTTCCGGCACCGTGGTATCGGGCAGGTCACGCAATTGGTTGACGGTCGTAAAGAAGCGGGCTTGCCAGAGTTTTGACATGGGAGTAGTAAAGCAACAAAATGGAGCGATAAGGGAGCGATAACGCCAAGAAGCTATTGTACAATAAGGGATTGTTAATTGTTGCCGGCGTAGCAGCGATGCGGCTTGCGGCCCTGAAAATAAAGCAAAAATCTCAGGAGCGCGGCAATGTCCACCACTAATTTCTCACTGTCTCAGGGTGCCTGAATGAATCGTGCGTTTTCACCGTTTGTCCAATCCATGCTGCTCGCTTTGCTGGCTGTATCGGCAACTGCTTCCGCGGTCGAAGCACCGAAACCGGCCGTCAAGGCCGATGCCGCCAAGGGCGCCACCCTGTATGCCGATGGAGATATGGCGCGCGGCTTGCCTGCCTGCGTGTCTTGCCATGGCGCGGCCGGCAATTCGACCATCACGGTCAACCCGAAGCTGGCCGGCCAGCACGAAAGCTATATTTACAAGCAACTGGTCGACTTCACCACGCCGGAGCGCAATCAGCCCGTCATGACGACCTATGCCAAGATGCTCAGCGACGCTGACAAGAAGAATATTGCCGCCTACCTGGGCGCGCAGCTGTCCAAGCCGGGCGCCGCGAAAAACAAGGATACGATTGACCTGGGCAAGAAAATCTACCGTGGTGGCATTGCTTCCAAGCAAATCGCCGCCTGCGCCAGCTGTCATGGCGCGACGGGCAATGGCATTCCCGTCCAGTATCCGCGCATCGCCGGCCAGCACCAGGATTACACGGTGGCCCAGCTGGCCATGTTCCGCAGCACCAAGGCCGACGCCCGCAAGAACAGTGCGCAAATGCACACCATCGCCGCCCGCATGTCGGATGACGAAATCGCCGCCGTGGCCGACTATATCGCCGGCCTGAAGTAAGTTTTCATAGTGGCAAGAGATTGCCAGGCGCACCAGCGCGCATGAACAAGGGCGGCCGTCTCAAACAGGCTGCCCTTTTTCATGGCAGGGCCAAACAGGAGTATGCTGCCGCCTTGCGCGCAGACATATCCTGTGCTCCTTGCCACTTTCCTCAAGATTGCATATCCAGTATGAGTATCAACGTATGAGCACAGGCACGACCGGAATCGAGTTAAAGACCCAACGCCGCAGCCTGGCTGAATTCGTCGAGCTGGTCTCGTCGATGCGCTTTGCCATCAGCTTGCTGACCCTGATCGCTGTCGCCTCCATCATCGGCACCGTGCTCAAGCAGAACGAACCCATGCCCAATTATGTGAACCAGTTCGGTCCGTTCTGGTTCGCCGTCTTCGACAAGCTGAGCCTGTATTCCGTGTATTCGGCCTGGTGGTTCCTGGTGATCATGGGTTTCCTGGTCGCCTCGACCTCGCTGTGCATCGTGCGCAATGCGCCGAAGATGCTCAAGGACATGCGCAGCTGGCGCGACAATGTGCGCGAGCAATCCTTGCGCAATTTCCATCACAAGATGGAATGGCAGGCGCCGCTGCCGCGCGCCGTACTGGCACAGCAGATGGTGATGCGCCTGAAAGACAGCGGCTATGCGGCCAAGGTGGTCGAGAAGGACAACGCCACCCTGGTAGCGGCCAAGCGGGGCGCGGCCAATAAATGGGGCTATATCTTTGCCCACGGCGCCATCGTCATCATCTGTGTGGGCGGCTTGCTCGACTCCGAAATGCCGATCCGCGTACAGCAATGGTTCTTTGGCAAGACGCCGTTTTCCGGCAGCGGCGTGATTGCCGACATTCCTGCCCAGCACCGTTTGAGCCTGTCGAATCCTACTTTCCGCGGCAACACCATGATCCCGGAAGGCTCATCGAGCAACACGGCCATCATTCCCCAGGCCGATGGCGTGCTGATCCAGGATCTGCCCATCACCATCCTGCTGAAAAAATTCCACATCGATTTCTACAGCACGGGCATGCCCAAGCTGTTTGCCAGCGATGTCGTCATCACCGACCATGTCACGGGTGAAAGTTTCCCAGCAACCATCAAAGTCAACCAGCCGCTGCTCTACAAGGGCCTGGCCCTGTACCAGTCCAGCTTTGAGGATGGCGGCAGCAAGCTCAAGTTGACGGGTTTCCCCATGACGGGCAAGACGACGAAACGCTTCGATATCGGTGGCGAAGTGGGTGGCAGTACGCCGCTCGAGCGCAGCGATGGCAATTCCTACACGGTGGAATGGTCGGCTTTCCGTCCGTTTAATGTGGAAAACCTCAGCGCCGGCCAGGATGTGCGCGCCGTCAGCAAGGCGGAAAGTTTCAACGAAAAATTTGCCGTCGGCCTGGACAAGCGCCTAGGCTCGGCCGCGAAGAATGCGAATAACAAGGATCTCAAGAACGTGGGTCCTTCGGTGCAATACAAATTGCGCGACAAGACGGGCCAGGCGCGCGAATACCAGAACTACATGCAGCCTGTCACCGTGGACGGTACGACGGTGTTCCTGGCCGGCATGCGCGTCAACCCCAGCGACCCGTTCAGCTATCTGCGCATTCCCGTCGATGACAATTACAGCGTGACCGAGTGGATGCGTTTGCGTGCCGCGCTGCAAGATCCGGCGCTGCGCCAGCAGGCCGCTGCGCGCTATGCGGCCCGCGCCATGCCCCAGCCGGGCGCGGAAGCCCTGCGCGGCCAGTTGCAGGAATCGGCGGCGAAAAGCTTGGGCATTTTTGCCGGCAATGGGCAAGAGGGCGGTTTCCTGGCCATTTCGCGTTTCCTGGAGAAAATTCCTGCCGCCGAGCAAGAAAAAGCGGCCGATATCTTCATGAAAATCTTGAATGGCAGCCTGTGGGACTTGTGGCAGGCGGCGCGCGCCCAGGATGGCTTGAAAGCCATCGAGGCCGATGACAAGCACGGCCGCTTCCTGCAGCTGGCCACGAATGCGCTGTCCGACAGCTTCTTCTATGGCGCGCCCGTGTATCTGCAGCTGGACGAGTTCACGGAAATCAAGGCGTCCGTGCTGCAAGTGACGCGTTCGCCGGGCAAGAGTGTGGTGTACCTCGGTTGCCTGTTCCTCGTGATCGGCGTGTTTTCCATGTTTTATATCCGCGAGCGCCGCCTGTGGGTGTGGATCAAGGATGGCGAAGGCGGCAGCGAGGCCCTGATGGCCATGAGCACGCAACGCAAGACGCTGGATTTTGAAAAAGAATTTGAGACTTTGAAGGCAAAGCTGCCGCAATCGGCGTAAGCTGCGCTGTGTCTGGGGCGCTTGCGCGTCGCCGGGAATGGAGAAAATATGGAATTGGCAAACAAGCAAATATATACGCAGGAACCAGGATTTTTCAAGCGCCTGAGCCTGATCGATTGGCTGTACGGCGCCGGCTTGCTGGCCGCCTCCCTGTTCGGCCTGATGCGCTTTGGCGCCTTCATGGATATCTATGAAAAGGCTATCCTGCTGGCAGCGGCGCCCACGTTTGCTTGGCTGGGCTGGTACTGGAAGCCCGTGCGCTGGCTGATCCCGCTGGCGGCCGTGCTGTCGCTGTTCGCCATTGAGCTGTACGCCGGCCATCTGGAGATGGCGAACCAGAAATTCTTCCTGAAATACATCTTGTCGAGCCAATCCGCCATCCTGTGGATGGGCACCCTGTTCGTGCTGTCCACGCTGTTCTACTGGATCGGCCTGGTGGCGCGCTCGGAATTCGGCTCGTCCGTCGGCTCCCTGCTGTGCTGGGCCGGCGTGGTGCTGGGCCTGACGGGCATGCTGGTGCGCTGGTACGAGTCTTACCTGATCGGCGCTGACGTGGGCCATATTCCCGTGTCGAACCTGTATGAAGTATTCATCCTGTTTTCCTTAATCACGGCCATGTTCTACCTGTACTACGAGCAGCATTATGCGACGCGCCAACTGGGCGCCTTTGTCATGCTGGTCATTTCGGCGGCCGTGGTGTTCCTGATGTGGTACACGGTCACGCGCGACGCGGCCGAAATCCAGCCGCTGGTGCCGGCCCTGCAAAGCTGGTGGATGAAGATCCACGTGCCGGCCAACTTCATCGGCTACGGCACGTTCGCCCTGTCGGCCATGGTGGCGGCGGCGTATCTGCTCAAATCGAGCGGCTACCTGGTCGACCGCCTGCCATCGCTGGAAGTGCTCGACGACGTCATGTACAAGGCCATTTCCGTGGGCTTTGCTTTCTTCACGGTAGCGACCATCCTGGGCGCCCTGTGGGCGGCCGAAGCGTGGGGCGGTTACTGGTCGTGGGACCCGAAAGAAACCTGGGCGCTGATCGTCTGGCTCAACTATGCAGCCTGGCTGCACATGCGATTGATGACGGGCTTGCGCGGCCGTGTCGCCGCCTGGTGGGCGCTGGTGGGCTTGCTGGTGACGACGTTTGCGTTTTTAGGCGTCAACATGTTCCTTTCCGGTTTGCATTCTTACGGTAAACTTTAATGACAGAAGCGTCATGAACGGCCCGGGAAAACTGGTGTAAGGTACAAATAATCACCTTTTCCCGGAGCCGCCATGTTGATCAAGCGCAGTCCCAACGGCATTGAGTTGCCGTATTCTTCCGAAATTACGCCGCGCGCCGTGTTTGAATCGCGCCGCAGCTTCATCAAGCAAGTGGCGCTGGGCTCGATGTCCAGTGCGGCCTTGCTGGAAATGGCCAGCCGCGAAGCGTTCGCGCAAGGCACCAATCCCAAACTGGCAGCCAAGCTCAATCCTGCCTACTCGGCGCTGGAAAAGCAGACGGCCTATAAAGACGCCACCACCTACAACAATTTCTACGAATTCGGCACGGACAAGAGCGAACCCGCACAAAACGCGGGCACCTTGCGCACGCGGCCGTGGACGGTCAGCATCGAAGGCGAAGTGAAAAAGCCGATGACGCTCGATCTCGATGCGCTGCTGAAGCTGGCGCCGCTGGAAGAGCGCGTGTACCGGCTGCGCTGCGTGGAAGGCTGGTCGATGGTGATTCCGTGGATTGGTTATTCCTTCTCGGAAATCATCAAGAAGGTCGAGCCGACGGGCAATGCCAAGTATGTGGAATTCATCACCCTGGCCGACAAGAAGCAAATGCCGGGCGTGGGCAGCCGCGTGCTGCAGTGGCCCTATACGGAAGGCTTGCGCATCGATGAAGCGAATCATCCGCTGGCGCTGCTGACCCTGGGCATGTATGGGGAAACCTTGCCGAACCAGAACGGCGCGCCCGTCCGCATGGTGTTGCCTTGGAAGTATGGTTTCAAGTCCGCCAAATCCATCGTCAAGATCCGTTTCGTCAAGGAGCCGCCGCGCACTTCCTGGAACCTGTCGGCCCCGTCCGAATACGGTTTTTATTCGAATGTGAACCCGAACGTCGATCATCCGCGCTGGTCGCAGGCTTCCGAGCGGCGCATCGGCGAAGACGGCTTTCTCACGCGCAAGCGCAAGACCCTGATGTTCAATGGCTACAACGATGTCGCTTCCTTGTACGCGGGCATGGATCTGAAGAAGTTCTTTTAAGGAAAAACCATGGCCCTCAACCCCACGCCGAGACAATTGTCGCTATTCAAAAGCCTGGTTTTTCTGCTGGCGCTGCTGCCGTTTGCGCGCATGGTCTGGCTGACGTACACGGGGCAACTGGTGGAGCCGCTGGAATTCATCACGCGCGGCACGGGTGACTGGACCCTGTATTTTCTCTGCATCAGCCTGGCGGTGACGCCCTTGCGGCGCTTCACGCAATGGAATTGGCTGATCAAGCTGCGGCGCATGCTGGGCCTGTTCGCGTTTTTCTACGCGACACTGCACTTCACCACCTTCCTGTGGTTCGATCACTTTTTTGATGTGCAGGAAATGTGGAAGGATGTGCTCAAGCGCCCGTTCATCACGGTGGGCTTCATCGCCTTCGTCTTGCTGATTCCGTTGGCCGTGACGAGCACGAATGGCATGGTCAAGCGCCTCGGGGGCAAGCGCTGGCAGTGGCTGCACCGCTTGATCTATGTCATCGCGCCGCTGGGCATTTTGCACTTCTGGTGGATGAAGGCGGGCAAGCACAATTTCGCGCAACCGATACTGTTTGGCAGTATCGTCGCGCTACTGTTGTTAATTCGTGTTTATTTTGCCTGGAACAAGCGTGTGAAAAGCGCCGGGGCGGCGCATGCCACCACCCCGGTGCGCTCGGCTTAGGTGGCCGGCACGATCACGGGCGGCGGTGGCACCGGTGCCGGCTCGACCGGGCCTTTGGCTGGCGCGCCCTTGGCTGCGGGCGGCTTGGGCAGGTACAGGGGACCGGGCTGGCCGCAGCCGGCCAGGACGCTAGAAACCACAATGGCGGTGCCGATATAAAACGCTGAGGATGACTTCACGATTAGAATCACGGTTTGATTAAGATCTTTGGAGTGTAGCATGAGCGAATCGGAATTCCTGGCCCTGGCCGAAGCCACCCTGACCCAGATCGCGGCGGCGCTGGACCGGCTGAACGATGAAGACGTGCTCGACGTCGAATGCAGCCGCAGCGGCAATGTGCTGGAAATCGAATTCATCGATAACGGCACGAAAATCATCGTCAACAGCCAGGCCCCCATGCGCGAAATGTGGGTGGCCGCGCGCTCGGGCGGTTTTCATTACAAGCGCGTGGGCGACGAGTGGCTCAACACGCGCGACGGCTCGGAACTGTTTGCCGCCCTGTCGGCCATGGCCAGCGAGCAGGCGGGCGCGCCCGTCGTGCTGAAGTAATTGTTTTAGCCGCGCGCAATAAAAAAGGGCAGCCTCTTCAGGCTGCCCTTTTTGCGTCAAACGAACTTAGAAGAGTTCATTCTTGACGGCTTCCTTGGCTTTCTCTTCCTCCGGCGTGCCGCGCGCCGCGCCTTCCAGGCTGCCTACGCCCGTACCAGGTGGATTTTCCGCGTAGTAATACTCGTCGCCCACGTGGATCAGGCCTTCCGGCACGGCGCGCTCCTCGACGGGAATGCTTTTCAGGGCTTTCGCCATGTAACTGATCCAGATCGGCAAGGCCAGGCCGCCGCCCGTTTCCCGGTTACCCAGGTTGCGCGGCTGGTCGTAGCCGATCCAGGCGATGCCCACCAGCTTGGCCTGGTAACCGGCGAACCAGGCGTCGATGGAATCGTTGGTGGTGCCCGTCTTGCCTGCCAGGTCAGGACGCTTCAAGGCCATGGCTTTATTTGCCGTGCCGAAGCGCACGACGTCGTTGAGCATGCTGTTCATCATGAAGGCATTGCGCTCGTCGATGACGCGGTTGGCTTCCTCGCCCGCCAGGTCCGGCTTGGCTTGCGACAGGATATTGCCGTCGCTATCGGTCACCTTGGCGATCAAATACGGGTTGATCTTGTAGCCGCCGTTGGCGAAGACGGCGTACGCGCCCGCCATCTGCAGCGGCGTCACGTTGCCGGCGCCCAGGGCCAGGGTCAGGTACGGCGGGTTCTTGTCTGCATCAAAGCCGAAGCGTGTCGCGTATTCCTGGCCATATTTGGCGCCGATCTTGTGCAGGATACGGATGGAAATCATGTTCTTCGATTTCATCAAGCCCTTGCGCATGGTCATCGGGCCATCGTATTTGCTGTCGTAGTTCTTTGGTTCCCACGCCTGGCCGCCCGTCTGGCCCGCGTCGAACGAGATCGGCGCATCGTTGATGATGGTGGCTGGCGACAGACCCCGTTCCAGCGAGGCGGAATAGATGAAGGGCTTGAAGGCCGAACCGGGCTGGCGCCACGCCTGGGTGACGTGGTTGAACTTGTTGCGGTTGTAATCGAAGCCGCCCACCATGGCGCGGATGGCGCCGTCCTTGGTGCTGGCCGACACAAACGCCGATTGCACTTCCGGCATCTGCGTCAGGACCCAGCTGTTGTTTTCCTGCATGACGCGGATCACGGCGCCGCGCTTGATGCGGCGGTTCGGTGCCGCTTTTTCCGACAGCCAGGCCGCGCCAAAGGTCAGGCCGGGGCCCGTGATCGTGATTTCCTCGCCGGCCGACGTGACGGCCTGCAACGATTTTGGCGACGCCTGCAGCACCATGGCGGCGATGATGTCGTCGCTGTCCGGGTGGTCGGCCAGTTCCGTTTCGATCGCGTCGTCCGCTTCAGCCTTGGTTTTCGGAATCTCGATGTAGGCTTCCGGGCCGCGGTAGCCGTGGCGTTTCTCGTAATCCATTACGCCCTTGCGCAAGGCGATGTAGGCAGCGTCCTGGTCGGCCTTGGTGATGGTGGTGTAGACGTTCAGGCCGCGCGTGTAGGTATCTTCCTTGAATTGCTCGTAGACCAGCTGGCGCGCCATTTCCGATACGTATTCCGCGTGCACGCCAAAGGCGCTGCTGTCGGTTTTTACTTTCAGCTCTTCATTTTTCGCTTCTTCGTACTGCGCCGGCGTGATGTAGCCCAGCTGCGCCATGCGCTGCAGGATGTATTGCTGGCGCATGCGCGCGCGTTTCGGATTGACAACGGGATTGTAGGCCGACGGCGCCTTTGGCAAGCCGGCCAGCATGGCCGCTTCGGCCACGGTGAGGTCCTGGATATTCTTGCCGAAATAGATTTGCGCGGCCGAGGCGAAACCGTAGGCGCGCTGTCCCAGATAAATCTGGTTCATATACACCTCGAGAATCTGGTCCTTGCTGAGGTTTTTCTCGATTTTCCAGGCCAGCAAGACTTCATACGCCTTGCGCTTCAAGGTCTGTTCGCTGGACAGGAAGAAGTTGCGCGCCACCTGCTGCGTGATGGTCGAGGCGCCTTGCTTGGCGCCGCCCGTCAGGTTGTGCAGGGCCGCGCGGGTGATGCCCAGATAGTCGACACCGCCATGTTCATAGAAGCGGTCATCTTCGATGGCCAGCACGGCTTTCTTCATGACATCGGGAATATCCTTGATGTGCACCATGTTGCGCCGTTCTTCACCGAACTCGCCGATCAGCACACTGTCGGACGTGAACACGCGCAGCGGCATTTTCGGCTTGTAATCGGTCAAGGTATCGAGCGCCGGCAGGTTCGGATAGGCCATGGCCAGGCCAAAAACCACCAGCAAGACGCCGACGATGCCCAGGCCCAGCAGCGATACCAGCGCCATCAGCAGAAAACGTTTGGGTTTGCTGCCCTTGGTGGGCGGCTTCGAGCCAGCGGAGCCAGCGGTGTTTGAAGATGTCATGCGTCGTATGTCTTTCGGTTAATTATGCCGGTCAATTATAAGCGAGCTTGCCGGGGTGGCAGCGCGCCGTGGCGCTTGCCGGGGGGAGTGTCGACACTTGTCGATACTCTATATAAGCGTGTATTGGCCCGCTGGCAACCAGGATTTGGTAACAATTATTCTGCGCCAGATCATGGCCGGGCCAGATAGGCGCCGCGCGCCGCAGACACCAGCGTGAAATCCATTTACAAGCCAGCGCTGCCAGGACTAGGCTTTCGGATGGCAGGAACCCCTCGCACCGTCACGTTTCTCTATGAAAAACATGTCCATCCGCAGTTTTCTTGGCATCGGCTTGCTGGGCGTCGACATGGCGGACGATGCCGTGCGCGTGGTCGAGTTGAGACGCCGGCGGGGAAAACTGTCGTGCCGGCATTGCGGCAGCGCCGCGCTGGCTGCAGGAGTGATGCTTGAAGGCAATGTCGAAGATCTGCCGGGCCTGACCACCGCCGTGCGCCTGGCATGCCGCAACAGTGGCAGCGCCTGCACCCGCGTGGCGCTGGCCATGCCGGCCACGGCCTTGATCGCGCATGTGATCCGTCTGCAAGCGGGCTTGCCCGAGGAACAACTGGAAATCCTGGTGGAACTGGAGGCGGCGCAATACATGCCGTTTGCGCTGGAAGACGCCAGCCTGGATTTTTACCAGCTGGGACCGGCGCCACTGCTTGCCGGCCAGACGCAGCGGGAGATCGAAGTGCTGCTGGTGGCGGCGCGGCGCGCCAGCGTGCAGCACCGCCTCGATGCGGCTACGGCGGCCGGCTTGACGCCCTTCGTCATGGATAGCGAGGCACTGGCACGCCAGGCGGCCGTTGCACAAGGGGGATGGCAAACCTTGCCGGACAGCGGCCTGGCATTTCAGCTGGCCTGGGGGCTGGCTTTGCACCGGTACGCCCGATGAAGAGCGTGGCGCAAGTGCCATGCATTAACCTCTTGCCGCATCGCCAGGCGGCGCGGCGCAGGCGTATGCAGATGCTGCTGTGGCAACTGGCCGGTGGGGCGCTGCTGGGTTTGCTGCTGGTGCTGGCGGCGGGCGCCTGGCTGCAACAGCAACTCGACGCGCAGCTGCGCCGTCAGGAGGGCTGGCGCAATGCCATGCAGCAAGTCAATGCCATCCTTGTCACCGGCAAGCGGGTGCAGGGCGAGACGGCGGAGCTGGTGCTGCGCCAGCAGGCCATTGCCAGTTTGCAAGAACAACGCAATGCCTGGGTGCGCATGCTGGACGCGCTGGCGCGAGCGATGCCAGCCGGTGTGGCCTTGCACAGTGTGCGCCAGGAATCGGCGATGGTGCGCTTGCAAGGACACGCGGTCTCGCAGGAACAAGTGGCGGCATTGCTGCAGGCGCTGGAGCAGGCCGCTCCCTGGTCGCGGCCGGAATTGGTGGAAGTGCGGCTGGAAGTGCGCGGCGCGGCCGACGGCGCGGTGGAATGGACGATACGGCTGGCTTTGGCCAGCGCCAGAGTACCCTAGCCCTGGAGGTTGATCATGCTGAGCTTGAAGACCGCGTCGCAGTGGTCGCTACCGGTGCGCCTCGCTTGCGCTGCCCTGTCTGCCATACTGGTGGCCGCCCTGCTGCATGCCGCCTGGCTGGATGGCATGATGGCTGCCGTGCAGGCGGCGCAAAGGGAAGAAGGCCGCTTGCGCGCCCAGTATCTGTCGGCGCAGGCCAGGGCCAGCCTGATGCCGCAATGGCGTGCGCAGCAGCGCCAGGCTGGCGCCGAGCTGGCTCTTCTGGAACAGCAGTTGCCCGACCAGCAAGCGATGGCGGTGTTGTTGACGGACATCAACGCCGCAGGCCAGTCGCGCGGTCTGCAGTTCTCACTGTTCAAGCCGGGGGCGGCCCGGCCGCAAGCGCAGTATGTCGCCTTGCCGATCTCCATACAGTTGCGCGGCGGCTATCACGCCATGGGCGCGCTGCTGGCATATCTGGCGCGCTTGCCGCGCATCGTCACGGTGCATGAGCTGGCCTTGACCCTCGGCAAGGATCGTTTGCTGACGCTCGATGCCGTGCTGCAGGCGTATCGCTTGCCCGATGCGGGGGAACGGGCGGTGCAAGCGGCTTTGTCGCCCAAGGCAGGCGCGTCTGCCGCCGCACCGGCATGGCGCCCGCTTGCCGCTGTCGCGCCCTCTCCCTACGAAGCCGCCGCCCTGGCCGATCCTTTTGATGCGTTGCCGGCCGCCGGCGCGCCGGGTCAACGTGGCAGCGTGGCGGGGCCCGACCCGCAGCGTGCGCGCGAACCGCTGGAGAGCGTAGCCTTGCCGGCCATCAGCATGGTCGGTAGCGTGCAACAGGCCGGACGCCTGAGCGCGCTGCTGCTGACGGGCCAGCGTGTGTACCGTGTGGCGGTGGGTCAGTATCTGGGGCCAGACCATGGCCGGGTCACGCGGATCAGCGAACAGGCGCTGCAGTACAAAGAGTTGCTGCCGGACGCGGGCGGCGGGTGGCGCGAACGGCACGGCAGCCTGTCCCTGCAAAAAACGGGTGACGCCAAAGTCGGCGTGCCGGAGGCCACGCCATGAAGCCGTCTGTGTGGATGTGCCCGATATATTGGACCTTGCTGCACGGCGCCGCCCTGGCCGGGGATGAGGCGGTGGTGCAGGTGACGGCGCCGCGCCTGTATGCCGGCGAGAAGATTTCCGTCGATTTCCAGAACGTGGGCGTGCGCGCGGCCCTGCACATCCTGGCCGACGCGTCGGGGCAAAACATCATCGCCAGCGACAGCGTGGCGGGCAACCTGACCCTGCGCCTGCGCGACTTGCCGTGGGACCAGGCGCTCGACGTGCTGCTGCAGGCGAAGGGCCTGGACATGCGGCGCAATGGCAACGTGCTGTGGATCGCGCCGCGCGAGGAAATGCTGGCGCGCGAGAAACTGGAACTGGAGCAGCGCGCGCAGATCGCGGAACTCGAACCTTTGCAGTCGGCCATCTTCCAGCTCAACTACCAGAAGGCGGAAGCGTTCCGCACCGTGTTCGGCCTGGACGCGGGCGAGGGGCGCAGCCGCTTGCTGTCGCGCCGTGGCAGCGTGCTGATCGAGCCGCGCACGAATCAGTTGTTCGTGACCGACGTGCCGGCGCGGCTGGAACAGATCCGTCAGCTGATCGCCAAGACGGATATTCCAACGCGGCAAGTGATGATCGAGGCGCGCATTGTCGAAGCGAACGACAGTTTCAGCCGCAACCTGGGCGCGCGCCTGGGTTTTACGGACCAGCGCCTGGCAGCGGGCCAGGTACCTGGTTTTTCCCTGGGCGGCAGCGGGCGCCGCGCGGCCATCGGCGGCAGCTACCAGGGTGTGGGCGAGGCGACGGGGCAAACGGTGGCCGGTGCCGGCGCCTTCGTGCCGAACACGCAATTCGTCAACTTGCCGGCCGCCAGCATCAACGGCTTGCCGCCGGCCAGCTTCGCCCTGAGCCTGTTTTCGGCGGCCGCCAACCGTTTTCTGAACCTGGAACTGTCCGCGCTGGAGGCGGACGGCAAAGGCAAGATCATTTCCAGCCCCCGCGTAGTAACGGCCGACAAGGTGCTGGCGCTGATCGAGCAGGGCATCGAACTGCCGTACCAGGTAGCCACCAGTAGCGGTGCCACGTCGATCACGTTCCGCAAGGCGAACCTGCGCCTGGAAGTCACGCCGCAGATCACGCCGGACGGCAACGTGGTGCTGGAAGTGGATGTCAACAAGGATAGCGTGGGCCAGGAAACGCGTTCCGGTTTCGCCATCGACACCAAGCACGTGCGCACGCAGGTGATGGTGGAAGATGGTGGCACGGTGGTGCTGGGCGGCATTTATCAGCAGTCCGAACGGGGCACGGACAGCAAGGTGCCGATTCTTGGCGACATCCCCGTGCTCGGTGTTTTTTTCCGCAGCACGGGCCGTAGTCAAGAAAAAACCGAACTGATGGTGTTTATTACGCCGAAAATAGTGGCAGATCGGCCAGCAACACGTTAATGTCACATCTTTGCGTTTAAGTAACAATACAAACGAAAGCGGACTGATGGCGACTAAACAGCATGTATTTTTTGGCTACACTTATTGGTGTCGAGTATCGAATTGGCTGGTCTTGCTGGCGCTGGGCACCTTGCTGGCCGCGTGTGGCGGTGGTGGCGGCGATCCGACCCTGGGCGTCAAGGATGGCGCGAATGCCGGTGTCGGCAGTGTGGTACTGGTTGCTGGCGCAACAACGATTCTTGCATCGGGCGCGGACGGCACGGAAGTCGTGCTGACGGCAGTGGTGAAAAATCCTGGCAATAATGCCATGACAGGACAAACGGTGACCTTCACCGCCAGTTCCGGCACCATCAGCAATACCAACCGCGTGACCGATGCGAATGGCACGGTGACGGAAAAACTCAGCGTGAAAGGCGATGCGAGCCTGCGCGACATCACCCTCAAGGCCAGCAGCGGCGGCGTTGAATCGGCCCCCGTGGTGGTGAAGGTGGTGCCCGTCACCTCCGGCATTGCCACCTTGCTGCTGACGTCTTCCGGCGGCACCCTGGCTTCGTCGGGCGGCACCGCTGTTAACATCATCGCTTTTGTCAAAGATGCCAATAATGCCGTCGTACCCAATGCCAGCGTGACATTCAGCGCCGATTCGGGCGCGCTGGGCGCGACAAAGGTCAGCACCAACGCGCAGGGACAGGCGCTGGTCAGCCTGAATACGGGGGGCGACGCCAGTTTGCGCACGATCAAGGTCGCGGCCAGCGCAGGTGCGCAGACGGCCAGTACGGACATCGGCGTCAGCGGCACCCGGCTGGTTATCAGTGCCTTTTCGACGGTGAACCTGAAGACGAGTACCGACATGGTGGTCAAACTGGTCGATTCCAGCGGCAATCCCCTCATCGGCAAGCCCGTGACATTCAGCGCCCTGAGCAATGCCCTCACGGTCAAAGGTGGCGGCGCCAGTCCCGCGTTGACCGACAATAACGGCCAACTGGTGTTGAGCTACAACGCCCAATCTGGCAGCAGCGACAGCATCAGCGTCAAGGCGCAGGGTGACAGTGTCGTGTTGCCTATTGCAATCAATGCATCGAACTTCACGATCAATGCCGTGTCGGGCGGCAACGTTGCCTTGACTAGCCTGAATACGAATACCTGTTATGGCGTGATGGTGCATAGCGATGTGGCTGGCGTGCCACAAACGGGCAGTGTGCGTTTCAGCACCTCGCGCGGCGCCATGTACCAGGACGCCGCCTGCGGCACGCCGTTGCAGGGGCCGCTGACGCTGGTGGGCGGCAATGCCATCGCCTACGTACAGGCCAGTGGTGCCGGCCTGACCGCCCTCACGGCAAAATACGAAGGCAGCGGCGTCTCGGTGCAGTCGGAAGTGGAGTTTGTCGCGCCATTGACCGCCCAGGCAACAATCAGCCTGCAAGCCGACCCGGCGGTCATCGGCGCCAATACTGCTGGCAGCACGGCGCAGCGCAGCGCCTTGCGCGCCATCGTACGGGATGGCACGGTGGAAAATAACCTGGTCAAGAATGCACAGGTGAGCTTCTCCATCCAGGCCGATGCCAGCAATGGTTCCCTGAGTTCGCCTTCGCTGGTCACCACCGACAGCGATGGCGTGGCCACGGTCAGCTATATCGCGGGGCAGGGCACCACCGGTGTCGATGGCGTCGTTGTCAAGGCGCAACTGCAGGGCGTGTCGAGCAGTGCCGCTACGGTCAAGCTGACGGTGACGAAAAAATCGCTGTTTATCAGTGCCGGCAGCGGCAACGCGCTCGACGCTTCCGACAGCAGCACCTATCGCAAGACGTACAGCGTGTTTGTGACAGATGCCGCCGGTAACCCCGTGCCTGACGTGATCATCACGGCCGCCGCCTGGCCCCGCTATTATTACAAGGGTTATTTGCAATATTCGCTGGCTGCCACTTCGTGGATTGTTGTGAGGACAGCGAACGCGTGTGAGAATGAAGACAGGGATCGCAGTGGCGCCTTCAATCCGAATAACGATATCAACCTCAATGGCCGTCTCGACCCGGGTATTCCGCTCAATCTGTCGACCGGCGGCAAGACCGACAGCTCGGGAACGGCGACCGTCACCCTGACTTATCCGCGCGACAGGGCCAACTGGCTGGACGTCGAATTGACGATTCGTGGCAATAGTTCCGGGACGGAGGCAACTTATGTCGGTTACACTTTGCTTCCGGGGCTCAATACGGACTTCAATCGTCCGGATACGGCACCGCCTGGCGTTGTCAGTCCATATGGGCAGGCCACTGAATGTCGTAATCCAAATTAACTGTCGCAGCAAATGCAAAATCTGTTTTTAGTAGGCCTCATGGGCGCAGGCAAAACCACGATCGGGCGCATCCTGGCCCGCAAGCTGGGCTTGCGCTTTGTCGATTCCGACCACGAAATCGAGGCACGCACGGGAGCGACCATCCCGTGGATCTTTGAAATCGAGGGGGAAGCGAGCTTTCGCCGGCGCGAGGCCGAAGTCATCCGCGACCTGAGCGCCCAGGAAGGCATCGTCATGGCCACGGGCGGCGGCGCCATCCTCAACGCCGACAGCCGCGCCTACCTGAAGGAGCGGGGCACGGTCGTGTACCTGCGCGCCAGCGTCAGCAACATCCTGGCGCGCACCAGCCACGACAAGAACCGCCCCCTGCTGCAGACGGCCGACCCGCGCCGCAAGCTGGAAGAATTGACGTCACAGCGCGAGCCCCACTACATGGAAGTGGCCGACATTGTGATCGACACGGGCCGTCCTAACGTACAATCGATGGTTCAGACCATCCTGATGCAGCTGGCCAGCCTCGAATGCGAGGCTTCGCCCAACTGCGTCATTCATGCAGAGCCTTCGATGAACGAGCAATCCAAAATGTTGTTGAGCGTAGACCTCGACGAGCGCAGTTATCCGATCGCCATCGGTCCCGGCCTGCTGGCCGACGCCGATGCGCTGCTGCGCCATATCAGCGGCCACAAGGTGGCCATCGTCACCAATACCACCGTCGCCCCTCTGTACCTGGGCCGACTGCAGGCGGCGCTGGCCAGCGATGGCCGCGAAGTGATCAGCATCGTCCTGCCGGACGGCGAAGAATATAAAAACTGGGCCAGCCTGATGCAGATCTTCGACGCGCTGCTGGCCAATAAATGCGACCGCAAGACCACCCTGGTGGCGCTGGGCGGCGGCGTGATCGGCGACCTGACCGGCTATGCGGCGGCCAGCTACATGCGCGGCATCGGCTTTGTGCAGGTGCCCACCACCTTGCTGGCGCAGGTCGATTCCTCCGTCGGCGGCAAGACGGGCATCAACCACCCGCTGGGCAAGAACATGATCGGCGCCTTCTACCAGCCGCGCGCCGTGATCGCCGACACCTCGACCCTGGAAACCCTGCCGGCGCGCGAGCTGTCGGCCGGCCTTGCCGAAGTGATCAAGCATGGCGCCATCATCGATGCTGCCTTCTTTGACTGGATCGAGGCGAACATGGCCAAGCTGATGGCGCGCGACAAGGGCGCCCTCGCGTATGCGATCGCCCGTTCGTGCGAAATCAAGGCCGACGTGGTGCGCCAGGACGAGCGCGAAGGCGGCTTGCGCGCCATCCTGAATTTCGGCCACACCTTCGGCCACGCCATCGAGGCGGGCCTCGGTTATGGCCACTGGCTGCATGGCGAAGCCGTCGGCTGCGGCATGGTGATGGCGGCCGACCTGTCCTGCCGCATGGGCTATATCGACCAGACAGCCGTGGAGCGCGTGCGCAAGCTCGTCGCCGCCGCCGGCTTGCCGGTCAAGGCGCCGGACCTGGGTGTCGAGCGCTGGCTGGAACTGATGGAAGTGGACAAGAAGAACGAGGGCGGCGCCATCAAGTTCATCCTGTTGAAACCTCTGGGCAGCCCGTGCATCACGTCTGCGCCGCACGAACTGGTGCTGGCCACCCTGGCCGCCGGAGTACAGCAAGCATGACCCCCGAAGACTTCCTCGCCCCGTATGCGGCCCACTCGGCACAGGGGCAGGGACGTCGCTTTGCCGAACCGGCACACGCCTCGCGCAGCCAGTTCCAGCGCGACCGCGACCGCATCATCCATTCCTCGGCCTTCCGCCGTCTCGAATACAAGACTCAGGTTTTCCTCAACCACGAGGGAGACCTGTTCCGCACGCGCCTGACGCACAGCCTGGAAGTGGCGCAGGTGGGCCGCTCCATCGCGCGCAACCTGCGCCTGAACGAAGACCTGGTCGAAGCGATCGCCCTCGCGCATGACCTGGGCCACACGCCATTCGGCCACGTGGGCCAGGACGTGCTCAATGAATGCATGCAGGCGCACGGCGGCTTCGAGCACAACCTGCAAAGCCTGCGCGTGGTCGATACCCTAGAAGAGCACTACGGCGCCTTCGACGGCTTGAACCTGATGTTCGAGACGCGCGAAGGTATTTTGAAACACTGCTCGCTGGCGCATGCGCGCGAACTGGGTCCCGTGGCCCAGCGTTTCATCGACCGCACGCAACCGACGCTGGAAGCGCAGCTGACCAACCTGGCCGATGAAATCGCCTACAACAGCCACGATATCGACGATGGCCTGCGCTCCGGCCTGATCACCATCGCCCAGCTGGAAGAGGTGGAATTCTTCGGCCGTTTGTGGCGCGACGTGCAGCAGGCGTTTCCCGGCCTGTCTGGCCGACGCGCCATCTACGAAACCCTGCGCCGCCTGATCACGGCGCTGGCCGACGATTTGATCGTCACGTCGAATGCCTTGATCCTTGACGCGGCGCCGCGCGACGTCAGCGAAGTGCGCGCCAGTGCCCCGCTGATCCGTTTTTCGGATGCCATGCGCAAGGACGCGACTGACCTGAAACGCTTTTTAAGGGCGAACCTGTACCGCCACTACCAGGTCAACCGCATGCGCGTGAAAGCGAGCCGCATCGTGCGTGAACTGTATGACAGCTTCATGGCCGAACCGGCCCTGCTGCCGCCCGACTATCAACTCAAGGATGGCGACGTGACGCAGCAGGCACGCAAGATCGCCGATTACATCGCCGGCATGACGGACCGCTACGCGATCCGCGAGCACCGTCGTCTGTATTCTCTGGATGAGTTGTAGACCTACTCCGCATTGCCGGTCCTGTCAATTGGCATGATCATCTAGGCTTCCGCACTATCACCCCAATAGCCCCGTAGCACCTTCTTTTCTATCATGGCAGCAAGTCAACAAGGGCTTGCCGCCCATAGTCAAGGAGAGTGTCATGATTGAATCGCGCCGCAGTTTCTTGCGCGCCTTGCCAGCCGTCACCATCGGGGCGGCCATCGCGCCGCTGCCCGGCAAGGCCGCCACCAAGGGTGAAGGCGGGCAGCGCTGGGCGATGGTGGTCGATGTGCAGAAATGTATCGGCTGCCAGGCGTGTACGGTCTCCTGCATCATGGAAAACGCCGTGCCGGAAAACAGCTTCCGCACCGTCGTCTCGACCTATGAAGTGAAGGAAGAGAACCGCTGCGGCACCTACATGCTGCCGCGCCTGTGCAACCACTGCGCCAATCCCCCCTGCATTCCCGTCTGTCCCGTGGGCGCCACCTTCCAGCGCAAGGATGGCGTTGTCGTCGTCGACGGCGACCGCTGCGTGGGCTGCGCCTACTGCGTGCAGGCCTGCCCGTACGACGCGCGTTTCATCAACCATGAAACGGGCAAGGCCGACAAATGCACGTTCTGCGCGCACCGCGTCGACGAAGGCCTGCTGCCGGCCTGCGTGGAAACCTGCGTCGGCGGCGCGCGCATCTTCGGCGACCTGAATGACCCGGAAAGCATGGTGCATCAGCTGCTCACCGAGAACAAGGTGAAAGTGCTCAAGCCCGAACAGGGTACCCAGCCCCATGTGTTTTATCTGGGACTGGACACGCGCTTCGCCGGCCACGTCGAGGGCGAAGCGACACTTTGGCAACCGAGCAAACACGGGAAATAAACCATGGACAGCCACATCACCGAAATTCTCAACGTCACGCGCGAAGCGGCATGGCTGCCGTGGGCGGTGCAGTATTTTTTCCTCATCGGCCTCAGTTATGGCAGCTTCATGCTGACCTTGCCGTACTTCGTCTTCGGCCGCAAGGCGTATGAGCGCCTGGGACGCATCGCGCTGCTGGCGTCCCTCGTCTGCGGCATGACGGCGCCTGTGGCGCTGCTGGCCGACCTGCACGGGCCGGGCCGCTTCTATCACTTCTATATTTACTTCCAGCCGCAGTCGTGGATGTCGTGGGGCTCGTTCTTCATTCCCCTCTACCTGGGCTGTCTGATGCTGTACGCATGGCTGGCGCTGCGCGTGGACTTCGCCACGCGGGGCCAGGGCCAGGACCGATTGGCCTTCCTGCGCCGCCTGGCCGGGCGCGGTGGGGCCGCCTCCCTGCGTGCCATCCGCTTTGCCGCCGCCTTCACCTTGCTCGCCGCCTTTGTCGTGGGCCTGTACACGGGCATGGAAGTGATGGTGGTGCGTGCCCGTCCCCTGTGGTTCACGCCTTTCCTGCCGGCGCAATTTGCCGCCACGGCCTTTTTGGGGGCCATTGGCCTGGCGCTGCTGTTCAACCGCTTCCTGCCGGGCCGCGACAAGGCGCTGGAAGTGTCGCTGAACCGCGCGCTGGCCCTGTCGCTGGCGCTGGTGCTGGCCCTGGGCGGCGGCTGGCTGTTCGTCAGTCTCTCTGGCGTGAGCGCCAGCCATAGCATGGCCTTTACCCAGGTGGCCGGCATGCCGCAATGGCAGTTCACGGCTGTCTGGGCCGTGCTGTCAGCCATCGTGCCGATGGCGCTGGCCATCTGGCGCCCGGCCACGAGTGGCCTGGTGAATGGCCTGATCGCACTGCATAGCGCCTGGATGATGCGCTGGACGATTTTCATCGGTGGCCAGACGATCCCGAAAACGGGCGCGGGCCTGTACGACTACCACCTGCCGATGGGGAACGACGGCTTGCTGGGGATTATCGGCACGGCCGGCCTGTGGATTGCGCTGTTGTTACTGATGCTGGAATTTTTGCCATGGGCGGGACGCGCGATCGCTACACGCAGCCGTCCTGCCATGGCCACGCACTGAGGAGTTAATGATGAACGATCAAGTACACAACGACGCAAACAACGACGTCCCTGAAGACGAAAACGAAAAGCGCCGCAAGCTGCTGCGCTACGGCGCCATCGGCGGCGGCCTGGCCGCGTTTGCCGCAAGCTTTTCCACCACGGCCGGCCGCATGGTCGACCATGCGCTGGGTAAGGACAAACCCGTACAGCGCTTGCACGGCAACTCCCTGCCGCCCGAGTTTTCCGTCGACACGGCAACGGGCAAGCTGACGGTCAATCCGGACCAGCAGGTCAGCTACACCATGTGCATGGGCTGCACCACGTTTTGCGGCGTGCGCGTGCGCCTCGACAAGAAAAGCGGCAAGGTGCTGCGCGTGGCGGGCAATCCGTACAGCCCCATGTCGGCCGACCCGGCGCTGCCGTACCAGACCTCGATACGCGACAGTTTTGTGTCGCTCTCGCGTTTCCAGGAAAAGGGCTTGAAAGGGCGCTCAACCGCTTGCGGCCGCGGCAATGGCGTGCTGGAGCAGATGGAGTCGCCGTTCCGCGTGCTGGCACCGATGAAGCGCGTGGGACCGCGCGGCGGCGGCCAGTGGGAACCGATCGCCTTCGACCAGCTGGTGAAGGAAGTGACGGAAGGCGGCGACCTGTTTGGCGAAGGCCATGTGCAGGGTTTGCGCGCCTTGCGCGAGCTGGAAAAGCCCATCGATCCGGCGCAGCCGGAATTGGGCCCGCAAGTCAATCAGGTAGGCCTGATGTGCAGCACCGACGATGGCCGCCTGGCGTTTGGCACGCGCTTTTTCAAGCAGTCGTACGGCAGTTTGAACCTGGTCAACCACGGCTCGTATTGCGGCGGCGCTTACCGCAGCGGCTCGGGCGCCATGTTCGGCGACATGAAGAAAATGCCGCATGCGAAAGTGGACCTGGAAAACACGGAATTCTGCATCTTCGTCGGTACGGCGCCGGGCAATGCGGGCAATCCGTTCAAGCGCCAGGGCACGCTGATTGCGAAGGCCCGCTCGGGCAAGCGCGATTTCAGCTACGTCGTCGTCGACCCGGTGTTGACGAATGCGGACAGCCTGGCAGCGGGCGACCGCAGCCGCTGGGTACCGATCAAGCCGGGCACGGATGGCGCGTTGGCCATGGCGATGATACGCTGGATCATCGAACAGGAACGCTATGACCGCCACTTCCTCGCGCAGCCGAACCTGAAGGTGGCGGAAGCGGCGGGCGAGGCCGCCTGGTGCAACGCCACGCATCTGATCATCAACGAGAAAGGCCATCCGCGCGACGGCCGCTACCTGCGCGCGTCGGACATCGGCGCGGTGGAGCTGGCGGAAGAAGAGCGCTACAAGGATGGCGATGCATTTTGCGTGATCGACGCCGCCACGCAAGCCATCGTGCCGCACAATGCCGCCAAGGGCGAGGGACGGCTGTTCTTCGACGGCCCGCTGGAGGTGGCAGGCGCGCCGCTGCACCTGAAGACGGCCATGACGATGTTGAACGAAGAAGCGCAGCGCCACAGCATGGATGAATACGCAGCCGCCTGCGGCATCACGCGCGACATCATCGAAGGGCTGGCGCAGGAACTCACCAGCCATGGCAAGCGCGCGGCCGTCAATGCGCATGGCGGCATGATGTCGGGCGCCGGTTTCTATAACGCGTATGCGCTGGTCATGCTCAATACCCTGATCGGCAATTTGAACCGCAAGGGCGGCACGCTGGTCAATGGCGGCAGCTTCAAGGATGCGGGACCCGGTCCGCGCTATAACCTCGAGAGTTTCGACGGCGAGATCAAGGCGGCGGGCATGCCGATCGGGCGCAATGTGGCCTATGAAAAAACCTCGGAATTCAAGCTGAAGAAGGAAGCGGGCAAGGCGTATCCGGCCAGGGCGCCGTGGTATCCGAACGCGCCCGCACTGGCCACCGAGTGGCTCACCAGCGCCATGAATGGCTATCCCTACACGCTCAAGGCGCTGATCCTGTGGAGCTGCAATCCTGTGTACGGCATCACGGGCTTGCGCGCGCAGATCGGCAAGGAGCTGGCCGATCCGAAGAAGATTCCCCTGATCGTCGCCATCGACCCCTTCATCAATGAAAGCTCGGCGTTTGCCGACTACCTGCTGCCCGATACTTTGTTGTATGAAAGCTGGGGCTGGGCCGGCGCCTGGGGTGGCATGCCCGTCAAAATGAGCACGGCGCGCTGGCCCGTGGTCGAACCGCGGGTGCAGAAAACGCCGGACGGCCAGACCATTTGCATGGAATCGTTCTTCATCGCGCTGGCCCAAACGATGGCCTTGCCGGGCTTCGGTCCGGAGGCCTTGCAGGACATGGATGGCCAGCGCTTCCCCTTGCTGCGCGCGGAAGACTGGTATCTGCGCGGCGGCGCCAACATCGCTTGGCAGGGCAAGACGGCCGTGCCGGAGGCGAGCGACGACGACATCGAACTGTCCGGCGTGGCGCGCATCCGCCCCGAACTGGAGCGCACCTTGAAGCCGGAAGAGTGGCGCAAGGTCGCCTTCATGCTGGCACGGGGAGGGCGCTACCAGAGCTATGGCGAGATGTTCGGCCTGCGCCTGCCTCCGCCGGCGAATCCCAAGGCGCCGGTGGCCCCCGCCCCGGTGGCCGACGAGACGCCGTATCCGCAGGACTGGTCCACGCACCGCTATCTGAAACCGATGATGCTGTACAACGAGGGCCTGGGCGTGAGCAAGAACAGCTTGAGCGGCAAACGCTTCCCCGGCACGCCCGCCTGGCGGGTGGCGGCGTTTGCCGACGGCACGCCCGTGCGCAAGGCGTATCCGGCCAGCGAGTGGCCATTCGAGTTGATCAGTTTTAAATCGGCGCTGCAGAACTCCTACAGCATCGGCGCGCGGCGCTTGCGCGGCATCCATCCCGACAATCCCGTCGCCGTGCATCCTGATGATGCGGCACGTTTGAAGCTGGAAAATGGCGCTGAAATTTTTCTGGAAACGCCGGGCGGCAGGGCCAGGGCCACGGTGATGCTGCGCCATGGCGTGCAGCGGGGAGTGATCGCCATCGAACACGGTTTCGGCCACAAGGAGCATGGCGCGCGGGCCCACCGCATCGGCAAGTCGCGCCAGCCCGACGAGCCGGGCATCGGTGCGGGCATCAACCTGAACGACCTGGGATTGACGGACCCGAGCCGCGGCGACAAGAACGTGTTTGTCGATCCCGTCTCGGGCACATCGGTGCGGCAGGGACTGCCGGCGCGTATCATTCGTGCTTAACGAAGGCCCAACAAAACCGTAGCGAGCGGAAGGGAGGTGCGGTCGAGAAGCGCAGCTGTGCGAATGCACAGTGAGTATCGCAGGCCGTAAATCACGACGCGCAGTAGGTTTGGTTGGGCGTTCTAAATTTCGCCGCAGGCCATTAGCAGCCGGGCCACCTCGGCTGCTGAGTGCAGGCCCAGTTTTTCCATCGTGTTATGGCGGTGCACTTGCACCGTCTTGTCGCTGATGCCCAGCTCGCGGGCGATGACTTTCGAGGCTTTGCCTTCGGCCATCAGCAGCGCCACTTCGCGCTCGCGCGCGGTGAGTCGGGCCAGCGCCGATTGCGCCGTATTCGTGCTGGCGGCGTTGCGGCTCTCGTCCACGCTGCGGGTCACGGCCCGCGTGACGGCGTCCAGCAATACCTGGTCCTTGCACGGCTTTTCCAGGAAGTCGCAGGCGCCGGCCTTCATTGTCTGCACGGCCATGGCCAGGTCGCCATGGCCGCTGAGGAAAATCACGGGCAGAGATATGGCGTGCCCGGTCTTATTATTCAACTCCTGTTGCAGTTCCAGTCCGCTCATCAAGGGCATGCGCACGTCAAGCAGCAAACAGCCGGGCGCATGGCCATCGTAGCGCTGCAGGAAATCGCGCGCCGATTCAAACGTCTTCACTTGCCAGCCGGCCGAATCGAACAGATAGGCCAGCGAGCGGCGCATGGCGGCGTCGTCATCGACGACAAAGACAATCGCATCGCTTTCATTCATGGTGCTTCCTTGTTTGCATTTATGCCGGTATCTTCGGGCAGGCGGAACCAGACCGTCAAGCCCGGCGCGTCGGCGTTGGCGTGCGCCGACAGGCTGCCACCGAACGATTCGATGATGCTTTTGCTGAGCGACATGCCCAGACCCAGGCCTTCGGCCTTGGTGGTAAAGAAGGGCTCGAACAGGCGTGCCATCTGCGCCGCATCGAGGCCGCAGCCGGCGTCGCGCACGGCCACCGTGCAGGCGCCGTTTTCCCGGTGCAGCAGCACGCCGATGGCATGCAGCGGATTGTCGTTTTCCACCTGCGCATCGAGCGCATTCTTGAGTAGATTGAGCAGCACCTGCTGCACTTGCTGCGGGTCGACCAGCACGTGCGCCTCAAGACTGGCGGCGTCGTGGCGCCAGCTGATGTTGGCTTGCGGATGGGCCGCGCGGAACAGGGCCACGGCCTGCTCCACGGCGTCGGCCAGAGCGAAGGCCGTGCTGTGCGCAGGACGCTTTTGCGCCATCGCGCGGATGTGACGGATGATGGCGCCGGCGCGTTCGCTTTGCGTGGCGATTTCCTGTGCTCCGTCGAGCAGGGGCGCCGCGTCCAGCCGGCCCGCCGCAATGCGGCGCGCCATGCCGCGCGCGAAATTGCCGATGGCCGCCAGCGGCTGATTCAATTCGTGTGCGATGGCGCTGGCCATCTCGCCCAGAATGGCCAGGCGCGCCGTGTGATCGAGCGTGGCCTGGCGCTGGCGCGCCTGTTCTTCCAGTGCGCGCTGCTGGTGCTGGGCGGCGCGCAATTGCTCCGTGCGCCGGTTGACCAGGTATTCCACGCGCACCGTGTGCACGGCCCAGGCCACCAGCAAGGCCAGCACCAGCAGCATCCAGCCCCAGTAGCGGCGCAGCGCTGTCTCGAACGTCAGCTTGTTCAAATAGGCGTAGGGGCCGATGCGCAAATCGCGGAACAGCTCATCGACGATCTGGTAATCGCTGGGCACCGTCCAGCTATAGCCTTCATCGGTACGCGGCATGGCCAGCAGGGCTTGCGCCACTTTTTTCGCCAGTGCGGGCGGCGTCTGGCGCAGGGCCGCGAAGGGCCAGTCCGGATACAGGCGCGACGAGCTGGCGCAGCGAAAACCGGGAATCGGGCGCGTGGTGATCACGCGCAGTGCGTCGGCCGGCACTTCCCCGCGCGCCACCATCTGTTCCAGCAGGCAGGTGCGCACGATGCCGGCATCCATGTGTCCGGACCGCACGGCTTCGATGATCTGCTGCGAGGGAAAGCCGCTGTAGCGCAGGCTGGCAAAATCGTGCGCGGGATCGATGCCCGCTTCCAGCAGTTCGCGCGCGGCGATCTGGTAGCCGCCAAACGCATCGGGCGCCACGGCCATCACGTTCTTGCCCGCCAGGTCGGCCAGGTCGTGCAGCGGCGAGGCATTGCGCACGACGATGGCCGAGCCGATGGCCTGGCGCGGCGAGTCTGTCCATGGCGATTCGAGCGTGGCGATGCGGCTGGCGCCGTCGCTGTGCTCGAGCGCCACGTAATGACCGCTGCTGGTGATGACGAAGGCGATCGATTGCGACTGCACGGCGCGCGTCAATCCCGCCTGGTCGTAGTCGGCCAGCACGAAGCGGATGCCGGGAATGCTGGCTTGCAGGTGGCGCGTCACGTACGACCAGTCCTGCTGCACGGCGTCGCCGCCCTTGTAGGCCAGCACGCCAATTCTCACCTCTGGCAGCTCGTTAGCCGCTTGCGCGCCGTGCAGGCACAGCGCCGCCAGCGCCAGTAAGGCAAGCCTGCGCACTAGAACATGCTGCGCTGCGCCGCGCGTGCATCGCCGAACAGGTCCAGCAGCAGTTTCTTGATGGGCGCGGGCAGCGGCGCGTCCGCAATTTTCGCGCCGTCGTACCAGACGTGGGTGGCTTCCCCGGCCAGCGCCAGGCGGCGCGCCAGGGTGATGCGGCAGGGAACGATGTGCAGTTTGTAGTGGGTAAA
Source organism: Janthinobacterium breve (assembly GCF_051380895.1). Taxonomy (NCBI): domain Bacteria; kingdom Pseudomonadati; phylum Pseudomonadota; class Betaproteobacteria; order Burkholderiales; family Oxalobacteraceae; genus Janthinobacterium; species Janthinobacterium breve. The sequence goes on from NZ_JBNYXY010000004.1 coordinate 281,596, forward strand.
CACATGCACGATGGGCAGCAGCCGTTCCTGCGTCTCGATCTCGCCGAACGGCGCCACGGCGCGCGCCAGCGCCTGTTGGTTTATCTCTCGCGGGACGTCCTCGCCGGCCAGTACATGGCCATCGAGTTCGGGCAGCGACAGCAAACCACCCCAGATGCCGGAGCCAGGGCGCTGCTCCAGCAGCACCTGGCCGTCGTCGATGATGGCCAGCATGATCGCGTGTTTTTCCGGACTGGCTTTCTTCGGTTTGCGCACCGGCAAATCCTTGGTGCGGCCCGTGGCGTAAGCCACGCAGCGCGGTTGCAAGGGGCAGCGGCCGCAATCGGGGCTGCTGCGCGTGCACAGGGTGGCGCCGAAGTCCATCAAACCCTGCGTGTAGGCTTCGATACCTGTCTCAGGGAGCAAGGCATCGGCGCGGCGCCACATGGCTTCCTCAACCCGCTTTTCACCGGGATAGGCATCGATGCCGAAGGTGCGCGCGAAGACGCGCTTGACGTTGCCGTCCATGATGGCAGCGCGCGTGCCGCTGGAAAACGCGGAGATGGCGGCGGCCGTCGAGCGGCCGATGCCGGGCAGCTCGGCCAGCAGGGCCGGGTCGCTGGGGAAGACGCCGTCATATTCGGTGACCACGCGCTGCGCGCACTTGTGCAGGTTGCGCGCCCGCGTGTAGTAACCGAGACCGCTCCATTGCGCCATCACGTCTTCCACCGGGGCTGCCGCCAAATCGCGCAGGGTGGGGAAGCGTTCGAGGAAGCGCGCGTAATAGCCCAGCACGGCCGTCACCTGCGTTTGCTGCAGCATGATTTCGGACAGCCAGATCAGGTAGGCGTCGCGCGTGTTTTGCCATGGCAGCGCATGGCGGCCATGCTGCTTTTGCCAGGCGATGACGGTGGCGGAAAAAGTCGGGTCGATATAGTCTTCAAAGGGTGCCACGCCCGGAGCGGGCGAGAGCGGATGCAGCAGACGTTTCATGCAGGATTCCAGTGTGGTGTTATGTTGCGCTGGCCGTGCGCAAGGCGGCCAGCAATTGCGCCAGCTGCGCCTTGTCGCGTTCGAGCGCCGCCAGGCTGGCCTCGAAGCCGGCGATTTTCTGCTCCAGGCTGCCGGTGGCGTCGTGGATGCGCTGGATCGAGGCAAAGCGCAGTTTCAATTGTTCCTTGTACTCGACGATCTGCGCTTCGAGTGGCGCCATGATGACTTTCAGCCAGGCGCTGGCATCGTCGTTGGCGGCATTAAAACTGCGGCGCACGCGCGAGGCGATGGTGTCGAAGAATTTCTCCATCAGCACGACACGGCTGGTGGTCAGCAGGGTCGCCGTGCCGAATTGTTTATGGTAGACGGCTTCGATATCGGCGATCTCCTGGCGGTAGCGGGCCAGCGAAAACGGCATCGGCACGGCCAGCGCCAGGCCATGTTCGGTGGCGAATTTGCGATACATTACCTGCATCATTTCCGTGATCTCGGCCGTCTTGCCTTCCGAGCGGTCCAGGTTCTGGGTGATGCGTTCGAAATACTGGCGCACGGCTTCGCGCAGGCCCGTGAAAAAGCGGCTGCGCTGCATGGCGGCGCGCACGCCATCGATATCGTCGCGCACGATGTCCATGCCCAGGCTCGTATAGAGCTCCGTCGACAGGCGGGTAAACACGGCGCGCGTGGCTTGCAGCTTGAACAGGCTGCTGTCGAATTCCTTCTTCTCGATATCGATGCGCCGCATCATGTGGGCGATCACGCTCTGGTTCTTGCCGCGCAGGCTGTGCAGCTCGTGCAACTGCTCGGCGATACCGCGCGCGCGGGCCGCCGCCTGCACCTGCTGTGCTGCTTCGATGGCGTCCAGGTCGAACGCCAGTTGGCGCCGGATGATGTCCTTGCGCGCGGGGATCAGCTCCTCGAACAGGGCTGTCTCCAGCGCCTGCAATCGGCTTTTTTCCAGCAGCGCCGCATCGTGGTTGATCTTGCCCACCAGGGCCTTTTGCGCCGAGACGGGAAACACCTGGCCAGCGTCCAGCGTCAAGAGATGCGCCACGCTGGCTTGCTGGCGCTCGATGGCCTGCGCCACTTCCAGGTCGCCGCGCAATTCGTCCCACATGCTGTCGATCTTGTTGAGCACCACCAGGCGCCCGGCGCCGGCGCCGATATGGTTGCGCCATACCTCGATGTCGCTGCGCGTGACGCCCGTGTCAGCCGCCAGGATGAACAGCACCGCGTGCGCATTCGGGATCAGGTTCAAGGTCAGTTCCGGTTCCGTGCCGATGGCGTTCAGGCCCGGCGTGTCGAGGATAACCAGACCCTGTTTCAGCAGCGGATGGGGGAAGTTGATGATGGCGTGGCGCCACATCGAGATTTCCACCTGGCCGTCCTCGTCGAGCATGGCGGGGGCATCTGCATCGTCGGCGTCGTACAGGCCGTAGCGCGCTGCTTCTTCCACGCTGACTTTTTTTGTCAGGCTGACCTGGCGGATGGCTTCCTGCATGTCGCCGCCCGCATCGATGTTCAGGGGCAGGATGGTCCAGGCGGCAGGCAGCTCGCGGTAGTCGCTGGTCGACAGGTTCTGTGCGCGCGTCTCGATCGGCAGCAGGCGGATCGATGGCTGCCAGGCCGCGTCGTACAGCAGTTCGGTGGGGCACATGGTAGTGCGCCCCGCGCCCGAGGGCAAGATGCGCTGGCCGTAGTCGGCAAAGAAGATGGCGTTGATCAGCTCGGATTTTCCGCGCGAGAATTCCGCCACGAAGGCTACGGACAGGCGGTCATCGAGCAGGCGGGACGCACAGCGGGCCAGGCGCAGCGCGGAGGCGCCGTCGACCAGGCCCGCCGCGCTGGCGGCTTGCCGGTATGCCTGCAAGGCCGCCAGCACATCCTGGCGCCATGCGCTGTATTGTTCCAAGTCCCTGACCATCTGGCTCCCTTTGCCTATGACTTACTTTTGACAATGCACGCAGTAAAACGTGGAACGCTGTCCCTGCACGATTTGGCGGATAGGCGCGCCGCATACGCGGCACGGCTTGCCCGTGCGGTTGTAGGTGAAATACGTTTGCTGGAAGTAGCCGGACTGGCCATTGACGCCGATGAAGTCGCGCAGGGTGCTGCCGCCCTGCACAATGGCCTCGGCCAGCACGTCGCGGATCGATTGCGCCAGTTTCTCATAGCGGGCTAGGCCGATGCGCCGGGCCGGCGTCTTCGGGTTGATCCCTGCGCGAAACAGGCTCTCGGAACAGTAGATATTGCCCACGCCGACGACGATGTCGCCCGCCATCAGCACTTGTTTGATATTGGTGCCCTTGTTGCGCGTTTTCTCGAACAGCAGCTGGCCCGTGAATCCGCCTTCCAGCGGTTCCGTGCCCAGGCCGCGCAGCAGCGCGTGGCCGTCCAGCGGGCCGTCGGCCTCGTCGTGCCACAGCACGGCGCCGAAGCGGCGCGGGTCCGTCATGCGCAGCACCTGGCTGCCGCCGTCCGCATCTTCCACGACGAGGTCGAAATGGTCGTGCTTTTGCGCTTCCGTCCCCGTTGGCAGCACGCGCAGGTGGCCCGACATGCCCAAGTGGATGATCAGCGTGCCGTGGCGGAAGTGGATCAGCAGGTATTTGCCGCGCCGACCCGTCAGGCCGATGGTTTGTCCCGACAATTGTTCGCCCAGTGCCGGGGGGAAGGGCCAGCGCAGGCCGTCGCGGCGCAGCACGACGGCGCGCACGGCGCGGCCCTCGATGTGGGGCGCGACACCGCGCCGTGTGACTTCGACTTCTGGCAATTCTGGCATAGGGCTCGAATGGTTGAAAACCGGGTAAAAAACAGGCAGTTTGCCGGCGGATGGCTGGCCCGGGCACATTATGCCGCCACGACGTATATATTTCGTTACATACGTGAAGTACGCGATAGCCGTGTTGGGCGTAGAATCAAACTTTGCCGTTTAGCCAGGATCAGCCTTTGAAAAACGCTTTCGCCATTGTAACCTTGTCCGCCCTGATAGCCACGCATGCCATGGCGCAGACGCCCGTCGCCCCCGCCGATGCTGTGGCAGGCCCTACTGCGGCCGCGCCCGCCGCGCCGCAGGAAGAGGGCGCCGAGTCCAAGGCGGACGCCAAGGCGGAGGGCTTGCCGAAGGTCGAATTGAGCAGCGATTTGCTGTACAAGCTGACCAAGGCTGAAATGGAATTCAAGAGCGGCCAGTGGCAAGGGCCGTACGTGACGATGATGGTGGCGGCGCAGCAGACGCGCGACCCGCGCCTGGCGCGCCGCGCTTCCGAAATGGCGCTGGCTGCCAAGCAGGGCGGCGAAGCGCTGGCGGCTATCCGCCTGTGGCGCGAGCTGGCGCCCGACTCGGACGAGGCGACGCAGTTCTTCCTCGGCTTCGTCGTGTTGACGGACAAGATCGAAGAAGCGGAACCGATTTTTGCCGAACGCCTGGCCAATGCGCCAGCGGGCGCGCGCGGCGTGGCCCTGTTCCAGATGCAGCAGATCCTGTCGCGCTCAAATGACAAGCTGTATGCCTACTCGATGATGACGCGCCTGGTGCAGCCCTACCTGGACATGTTCGAAGCGCATCTGGTGCTGGCGCAGGGCGCCTTGTCGATTGGCGAGCGCGAGCGCGCCATCGGCGAAGCCAACAAGGCGCTGGCGATCAAGCCGAACTCCGAGCTGGCTGCGCTGACACTGGCGCAGGTGACGGGCGAACCCGAGGCGGCAGGCAAGGTGCTGGCCACTTTCCTGCAGAAGAATCCGGACGCCGTCGAAGTGCGCGGCGCGTATGCGCGCCTGCTGGTTGAGCAAAAACAGCTGGAGCCGGCGCGCGATCAATTCCTGCTGCTGCTGAAAAGCGCGCCCGATAACGTGGGCGCTCTGTATGCGCTGGGCATCGTGGCGCTGCAGCTGGAAGACACCAAGGGCGCCGAGCAGTACTTCAAGCGCTTCCTGGCCGTGCTCGAAAAATCCCCTGGCGATACGCGCGATCCGTTCAAGGCCCTGATGATACTGTCGCAGATCGCCGAGACGCGCGGCGACACGGCCGGCGCCATCGCCTGGCTGGACAAGGTTGATAACAGTGCATCAAACGGCTATGTCGAGGCGCGTTTGCGCCGCGCCCAGTTGATCGCCCGTGGCGGCAATCTTGATGCGGCCCGCAAGGCGCTGACGGAAATCGAAACGGACGATCCGGCAAGCCAGGCGCAGGTGCTGCTGGTCGATGCGCAATTCCTGCGCGACGCCGGCTATGTGCAAAGCGCGTACACGGTGCTGGAAAACGCCTTGCTGCGCTTCCCCGACAATCCGGAACTGCTGTACGACTACGCCTTGCTGGCCGAGCGCTTGGATAAACTCGATTTGATGGAGGCCAGCCTGCGCCGCGTGATGGCGCTGGCGCCTGACAATCAGCATGCGTATAACGCCCTGGGCTACTCGCTGGCCGAACGGGGCATCCGCCTGCAGGAAGCCCATGCGCTGATCGAGAAGGCGCTGCAGATGGCGCCGGGCGACCCGTTCATCATGGACAGCATGGGCTGGGTGCAGTTCCGCATGGGCAACCTGGCCGCCGCAGAAAGCGCGTTGCGCCGGGCGTATGCCGTGCGTAGTGATCCGGAAATCGCCGTCCACCTGGGCGAAGTGCTGTGGCAGAAGGGCGACAAGGATGAAGCGCAAAAATTGTGGCGCGATGCGCAAAGCAAGGACCCGAAAAACGATGCGCTGAAAAGCACCCTGGCGCGATTGAATGTCAGTCTGTGATTGTTGAACCCAAGGGCAAATGCTGGGGTCAGACCCTAAGGGGCTGACCCCGGTTTTTGCTCTTGGGCTGAATTCAGAAAAAATCCCTATGTCCAAAAACATCTTTGCTCTTGCCGCTCTCTGCCTGTCCCTGTCGGCCTGCTCGACCCTGAGTTCTCCATTCTCGTCCGGCGCCGCGCCATCGGGCGCTGCCGTGGCCCCGTACCGCGAACAGGTGGAGTTGACGGGCCGCTTGAACGTGGTGTACCAGAAGGATGACAAGCCCGAATCGGCGACAGTCAATTTCAACTGGCAGCAGACGGCCGCGCGCACGGATGTGACCCTGTATTCGCCCGTCGGCAGCACGCTGGCCACGATCGCCGTCACGCCGCAGCAGGCAGTGTTGACGCAAAGCGGCAAGGCGCCGCGCAGCGCGCCCGATGTCGATACCCTGAGCGCGCAGATGCTGGGCTGGTCCTTGCCTGTGTCGGGCTTGCGCGACTGGCTGCAAGGCTATGCCGTGGGCGCCGACGGCAAGCGCTTCGTGGCTTCGCCCTCCAACGACAGCGTGACGACCAAAGACGGTTGGCGTTTACGCTATGTGTCGTGGCAAGAAGTAGGGCAAAATGCGGGCGAAAATGTAGCCGGCGCCTTGCCCCAACCGCGGCGTATCGATGCCGAACGCAATGCCAGCGCGCAGGCCGATGCCGTCTCGCTGCGCATCGTGCTCGATCCTGCCCCTTCCGTACCTGCACCATGACACTGACGACTCTGAACCATTGCCCGGCCCCGGCCAAGCTGAACTTATTTCTACACGTCAACGGCCGCCGCGCCGATGGCTACCATCTGCTGCAGACGGTGTTCCAATTGCTCGACCATGGTGACACCTTGCACTTCGCGCTGCGCGACGATACGGCGATAGTCCGCGTGACGGCGCTGGCCGGGGTGCCGGAGGAGCAGGACCTGATCATCCGCGCCGCCAAGCTGCTGCAGGCTGAGGTGCTGCGCCGCACGGGCGCCTTGCCGCGCGGCGTCGATATCGCCATCGACAAGGTGCTGCCCATGGGCGGTGGCCTGGGGGGCGGCTCTTCCGATGCGGCCACGGCGCTGATGGCGCTGAACCGTTTGTGGCAAGCGGGGTTGACGCGCGAGGAATTGATGGCGCTGGGCTTGCCGCTGGGCGCCGATATCCCGTTTTTCATCTTTGGCGAGAATGCCTTTGCTGAAGGCGTGGGCGAGGCCTTGCAGCCTGTCGCCACGCCAGAATGCTGGTATGTGGTGATCGAGCCGGGCGTGCAAGTGCCCACCGCTGCAGTTTTTTGCGCGGAAGGCTTGACGAGAAATACCGAACCCGTCACAATAGCGGACTTTTCCAGGTACCTCGCAGAAGGAAACGATGCGGGCGGGTTTGGTAAGAATGATTTACAGCAAGTAGCATGCAGTCTTTTCAAGCCGGTAGCAGATGCGGTAGAATGGTTGAGTGCTTACGGTGAGGCCAGGATGACTGGTTCCGGTGCTTGTGTGTTTAGTGCGTTTGGCAGTCAGGAAGAAGCGGATGCGGTGCTTAGCAATGTGCCACCAGTCTGGGTCGCCTGGAAGGCAAAAGCGCTGAATCGCCATCCGATGCTCACGGCGCTGTAAATAACGAGTAGGCAGAAAAAAGATTTTGCTTAGTGTCAAATAGTCGGTATAATACTGGCCAACATGACGGCAAGCAGTCAGTAACGTAGGGGAATCGCCAAGCTGGTTAAGGCACTGGATTTTGATTCCAGCATGCGAAGGTTCGAATCCTTCTTCCCCTGCCACCCATTTCACCGTAGTCTGTCGATGCGAAGTCAGCGTCCAGTGCGGGAAAAAGCAGATATGTCGCCACGCGGCATATTCTAAACAATGACTGACCGGGCCTATGCCCGGTTAGTGCTTTTCAAGACTTCTATATCACCTCTTGGGACTCCCATGGCTTACGAAAACCTGATGGTTTTTACCGGCAACGCGAATCCAGCGTTGGCAGAGGGGGTCGCAAAAAACCTCGGCATTCCTCTCGGTAAAGCAAACGTTTCGAAATTCTCCGACGGCGAAGTAATGGTCGAGATTAACGAAAACGTGCGCGGCAAGGATGTTTTTGTTTTGCAATCCACCTGTGCTCCAACCAACGACAGTCTGATGGAAATCATGCTGATGGTTGATGCCTTGAAACGTGCTTCCGCTGGCCGCATCACCGCCGCGATTCCTTACTTCGGCTACGCCCGCCAAGACCGTCGTCCGCGCTCCGCGCGTGTGGCGATTTCGGCCAAGGTGGTGGCGAACATGCTGGAAGAAGCCGGTGTTGAGCGCGTCCTGATCATGGACTTGCACGCTGACCAGATTCAAGGTTTCTTCGATATCCCAGTCGACAATATCTACGCTTCGCCAATTTTGCTGGGCGACCTGCAAAAGAAAAACTACCAGGATCTGCTGGTGGTGTCGCCCGACGTCGGCGGTGTGGTACGTGCGCGCGCCCTGGCAAAACGCCTGGGCTGCGACCTGGCCATCATCGACAAGCGTCGTCCAAAAGCGAACGTGTCCGAAGTGATGAATATCATCGGTGAAGTCGAAGGCCGCAACTGCGTGATCATGGATGACATGGTCGACACGGCAGGCACCCTGACCAAGGCTGCCGAAGTGCTCAAAGAGCGCGGCGCGAAAAAAGTCGTGGCGTATTGCACGCACGCGGTGCTGTCCGGCCCGGCGATCGACCGTATTTCGGCATCGCCACTCGATGAACTGGTCGTGACCGATACGATCCCCCTGTCCGAAGCGGCGCTGGCCTGCGGCAAGATCCGTCAACTGACGTGTGCACCATTGCTGGCCGAGACGTTCAAGCGCATCATCAAGGGTGATTCGGTTATTTCCCTCTTTATCGATTAATTCGATAAGAGTAGCAACAGACGTAATGCCTGCGGCGCGACCGGCTTTTTGCCTGTTGCGCCGCAGTGTTTTAGTTTTCGGGGCGCTTATGCGCCCATTTCCGAAGATTCCTGGTCGCGGGAATCTTCATAACACAAGGCGCAAGCCTTGTTCTTCTTGGAGTTTCACATGAAAGTTATCGCATTTAAACGCGAATTGCAAGGTTCCGGAGCGAGCCGCCGCCTGCGCATTTCCGGCCAAACCCCTGGTATCGTCTACGGTGGCGCTGAAGCCCCGGTGCTGATCTCGCTGGATCACAACGCCCTGTACCACGCGTTGAAAAAAGAAGTGTTCCACTCGTCGATCCTGGACCTGGAAATCGACGGCGTTTCCCAGCAAGTTCTGTTGCGCGACTTCCAAGTCCACGCATACAAACAACTGGTTCTGCACGCTGACTTCCAACGCGTTGACGCTAAGCAAGCTATCCACGTGAAAGTGGCGCTGCACTTCATCAATGCTGACGTTTCCCCTGCAGTCAAACTGCATGGCGCGACCATCAGCCACGTTGCCAACGAAATCGAAGTTTCGTGCCTGCCAGGCCAACTGCCAGAATTCATCAACGTTGACCTGTCGAACATCGACGTCGGTCACTCGCTGCACGTCGGCGACCTGGTCCTGCCAGCTGGCGTGACCGTTGTCGCCCACGGCGCCAACCTGACCATCGCTACCGCTTCGGTACCGGCTGGCCACGTTGCTGCTGAAGCTGAAGCAGCTGCTGTTGTTGAAGCCGACAAGAAGTAATTTTGCCGCCGCAGCAATGCGGTAGTCGCAAGGAAAAACCCGCCAGGTTCGCCGCGCGGGTTTTTTTCTGCCTGTTTTCACCGATAATGTTTTCTTTTTCATTGCAGACACAGCCATGCCCATACGCCTGATCGTCGGCCTCGGCAACCCGGGACCCGAATACGAACAAACCCGCCACAATGCCGGTTTCTGGCTGGTGGACAATCTTGCCAATAGCTTGCCCGGCACGCGCTTGCAGCGCGATTCGCGCTATAACGCCATGCTGGCGAAAACGTCGATCGCCGGCCAGGATGTCTGGCTGCTCGAACCGCTGACCTTCATGAACCGCTCGGGCCAATCCGTGGGCGCGCTGGCGCGCTTCTTCAAGATTGCCGCCGATGAAGTGCTGGTGGTGCACGACGAGCTCGATCTGATGCCCGGTATTGCACGCCTGAAGAAGGGCGGCTCGGCCGGCGGCCACAATGGCTTGAAGGACATCACGGCCGCGCTGGGCACGCAGGATTACTGGCGCTTGCGCCTGGGCATCGGTCACCCGCGTACCCTGAGCCTGCAGCAGCAAGTGGCCGATTTCGTGCTGCACCGTCCACGCCGCGAAGACCAGGAGCTGATCGAGCAAGCCATCGACAAATCCCTGCAGGTGATGCCGCAGATCGTCGAAGGCAAGTTCGAGGCAGCGACCATGAAGCTGCATACGGCTTGAGAGTAGGGCCTGATGGCGTCACGATACGGCTGTTTTGGCGTCATTTACCCATCATCGGGCTTTTGAAGCGCGCGCGACACGGGTACAATTGACCCCTTGAAATGCAGCACACGCACTATCCCCGGAAAATGGCGAACCATCGCTCCGTTTTCCCTAACAGCACGGCAAGCACGCCGATAGACGGCGCCATGTGCTTTGATTATTAAAGGTTTTCCATGAGTCTCCAATGCGGTATCGTCGGCTTGCCGAACGTCGGCAAGTCCACCCTGTTCAATGCACTGACGAAAGCCGGCATCCCGGCTGAGAACTATCCGTTCTGCACCATCGAGCCGAACGTCGGTGTCGTCGAAGTACCGGATCCACGCATGGATGCGCTGGCCGCCATCGTCAAGCCGGAACGCACGGTCAACGCCATCGTGGAATTCGTCGACATCGCCGGCCTGGTGGCCGGCGCGTCGAAGGGCGAGGGCCTGGGTAACCAGTTCCTGTCGCACATCCGCGAAACGGACGCCATCGTCAACGTCGTGCGCTGTTTTGAGGATGACAACGTCATCCACGTGGCCGGCAAGATCAATCCGCTTGACGATATCGAAGTCATCCAGACCGAACTGGCACTGGCCGACATGGGCACTGTGGAAAAAGCCATCCACCGCGAAAACAAGAAAGCCCGCTCGGGCGACAAGGACGCGGCCAAGCTGCTAGCCATCATGGAACGCATGATGCCTTACCTGAACGACGCCAAGCCGGTGCGCGCGATGGGCCTGGATGCTGACGAAATGGAACTGATCAAGCCTTTGTGCCTGATCACGGCCAAGCCGGCCATGTTCGTGGCCAACGTGTCCGACACGGGCTTTACCAACAACCCGCTGCTGGACCAGCTGACGGCCTACGCGCAATCGCAAAACGCCCCTATCGTCGCCATCTGCGCGGCGTTGGAAGCGGAAATCGCCGATCTGGACGACGCCGACAAGGGTGCTTTCCTGGCCGACATGGGCATGCAAGAGCCCGGTCTGGACCGCCTGATCCGCAGCGCCTACAAGCTGCTGGGCCTGCAAACCTACTTCACGGCTGGCGTGAAGGAAGTGCGCGCCTGGACCATCCATGTGGGCGACACGGCACCGCAAGCGGCCGGCGTGATCCACACCGACTTCGAACGCGGCTTCATCCGCGCGCAAACCATCGCTTATGACGACTTTATCGCCTACAAGGGCGAAGCGGGCGCCAAGGAAGCGGGCAAGATGCGCGCCGAAGGCAAGGAATACGTGGTCAAAGATGGCGACGTGCTGAACTTCCTGTTTAACGTCTAAAACGTATGACAGATAAAAAAACCTCGCGACTTGCGAGGTTTTTTTGCTTTAGGCACATCGCCAGACAGGCTAGCGTGTCTCGACGCTTTTTGGCGGAGCAGCCGTTACGCTTAGCGCCGTGTCGAGCGCCTCCATGAACTCGGGTACGTTGATGGGCTTGGTCAGATAGCGCAGGAAGCCTGCATCGAGGCCCTTGCGTATGTCGCGCGGCAGGGCGTTGGCCGACAAGGCGATGACGGGAATGTGCGCCGTCAGCGGATCGAGGCGCAGCAAACTCACCACCTCGGTGCCGCTGATGCCGGGCAGGTTGATATCCATCAGTATCAAGTCGGGTTGATGCTGGCGCGCCAGCGCGATGCCATGGTGTCCATCGATGGCGCTGAGCATGCTCAGGTCGCTGCGCCGGGCGATCAGTTGTTCGACCAGGATCAGATTGGCCGGATTGTCTTCCACATACAGTACCTTGCGGCAGGGTGTATCGCAGGACGCCTCTCCCGATGGTTCCCGGGCCAGGTCTGCCGCATGCGTGCCGAGCAGCAGTTCGGGAGCGGATGAGGCCGCCAGTTCGATCCAGAACAGCGTGCCGACCCCGATCTCGCTCTCCACCCCTAGCGTACCGCCCATCAGTTCGACCAGTTGCTTGGTCACCACGAGGCCGATGCCGGTACCTTCCTCGACGCCGGTTTCCTGTCCCAGCCGGTTAAATGGCTGAAACAATTGCGCAAGTTGCTCGCTACGCAAGCCATTGCCTGTGTCGCGCACGCTCAGGCGTATCCGTTCGCCATACGATTTGCATTCCACCAGCACGCTGCCGCCCGCGCGGTTGTATTTGATCGCGTTCGACAGCAGATTGATGACCACCTGTTTGACGCGCGTCAAGTCGGCATGCACGTAGAACGGCTGGTCGAGCGAGGGGAAGGACAGCGTGATATTGCGTTTTTGCGCTTGCGGCATGATCATGGCGCGACAGTCGTGCAAGACATCAGTGAGCGCCATCGCCTCGCGCGACATGGCAACCCGTCCCGATTCGATCATCGATAGGTCGAGAATTTCATTGATCAGGCGTAGCAGATACCAGCCGCCATTGAGGATCTGGTCCAGCGAGCGTTGCTGCGAGGCGCTGGGCGGCGGCGTGTCCGATGCCATCAGTTGGGCAAAGCCCAGTACCGCGTTGAGCGGTGTGCGCAACTCGTGACTCATGCTCGACAAAAATTCTGACTTGGCGCGGTTGGCCTTGTCCGCTTGCGCACGCGCGTTTTCCAGTTCGACGCTGTTGTCACTCAGCACGCGATTGAGTAGCTCGCGCTCCTGCTCCGCATGCTTGCGCACGGTATTGTCGGTGCCGATCAGCAGATAGCCGATGATGGCGTCGTCCGCATCGCGCAGCGCCGTCACCGAGACGATCGCCGGGAAGCGGCTGCCATCCTTGCGCACATACGTCAGCTCATAACTGTCTTCGATCCCGCGCGATGCCTTGTAGACCAGCGCCTCAAAACCGGGAGCGATCAGCGTACCGAGTTCTTGCGAGAGAGCGGCGGCGCGGGTGATGACCTCGGCCTGATCAGATATGCCAGCCGGCGTAATCTGGTCGATCACCTCGTCTGCCTGATAGCCCAGCATGCGCTCGGCACCGACATTGAATAATTGGATCACCCCCTGTGCATCGGTGGCGATGCAGGAAAAATAGGGGCTGCTGAAGATGGCTTCCTGCAGTACTCCCGCTTTCAGGAGCGCAGGCTGGGCTGCGCGCGCGGCGGCACCGGCACGGTGAATGTCGTTCATGCTTACTGCCCTTGGTTCGCAACGGCCGCTTCCGGTCGGATAGGGCCGGCTGCATATTGTTGAGCGACAGGCGCTGTTGTCTTGTCAAAGACGCTGCTGTCTGTGTTGCTAAACCACATGACATAGGATATTTTAGCAAATTTCCTCCCATCGTCGCGTGCATCAAGCGGACAAGGCGGGCAGTCTGGCGCTGCTCCACAGCAAACATCCTTGTGTTTGGTAAGCTGCAGATAGGAGATTTTCTAAAAGGCAATATTGGGCGTATGAAATTTTACAAACTAAAAAACATTCAACGCGATGCCAGCATATCGACTGCCAAATCGGCACTGCAGCAAGTGCCGCCGCGCCTGCGCATCGACTGACGTTAACCGAGCTCAATGCGATGGCCTTGATGGTCGAACACCACTAGCGCAGCAGCGGCTATGGTGTGGCTCAGGCTTATTTTCCTACGCAGGATATCCAGGATAGGGTGGTCACGATCACGGTGCTGGAAGGCCAGTATGGCCAGATCGGCCTGAGGAACCAGACGAATATGTCCGCTCTGCTGGTCAATGGCTGCCAGGTCATGCTCAACGCACAAGGCGCCGGCAGCCAACTGGGCAGCGCCGTCAACAATAGCGGCGTGATACTCGCCCGTACGCTGGAAAATCATAATGGCGTGATTCGGCTGCTCGGCGACATGGCGCGCTTCGCGTTGTTCGTCAATGGTAACGGCAGCAGCTCGGCCAATATCAGCGTGCAGGAGACCTTCGGCAATACTTGCGGTGCGGCCACCGTTGACAATCAGAATTTCGGCAACAACAAGGCGGTCCTGGGCGCCGGCACGGGCCTGAGCGGGGCGGACGCCACAACTACATGGTCAATAGCAGCGCCTGGCCAGCGTCACACCGCTTGACAATCGGTTTTCTTATGGCTGCACCATGTGCCCGCCAAGTTTTACCATGGCGTTGCCAGTCCGGCTTTCAGGCAATCCGACGGCATCGTATATATCTTTCCAGAAACCCGATCGGTCATCGCCGTGTTCCCGCACTATCCGGCGCCATAATCATTCGACAGTCAGGCTGTCCGCACGTTCATCGTGGCGAATAGCGCGGAGGCGGCCAGCAAGGTGCGCGCGACGTTCATCGAGGGACTCCGCAAGGCTTGCCGACAGGCAGCGATTCCAGGTCGGCAAAGGCGCCCAGTGCCCACGCTTGATGAAAGCCCAGTTCATTGCGCACTGCCAGGGCTTGCGTCGACTTGCCCTGGCGTTCATATTGGTCGATCAGCGCCTTGTAGCTGAGGGCGCTCGACCGTTCGGTTTTCTTGGCCAGCGCGATGGCCTGGCGGAAATGAAATTCGGCCGCATCGTAGCGGCAGGCCCCGCTGGCGGCGCGTCCCGCCTGGTGATGCAGCCGCGCCTGCCAAGCGAAGTCGCCTCGGCCCAGTTCGGCATTGTCGGCCGCGGCCGCGTAGTTGCGCATGGCTCGCTCCCAGTCGCCCTGGCTGGCCGCCTCCTGTGCAAACTGCTCCTGCTGCGCCGCCGTGCGCAGTTCGACCTGCGTGGAGCAGGCGTTGAGCGCCATCAAAACCAGCGGCAGGATGAGGCAAGAGCGGAAGGGGAGTAGTGTGGACATGGCGCCACTGTAGCGCATGGGCGGGCGCACACGTTTGCGCGCTGCGCATGAATTGGATATTTCCCCGGCATGGATGACATATAATTTGCACACGACTTTGTTATTTTTGACAGTACACCTCACGGGAGCACCATGTTTTCACGCAAATTCCATTCTTGTGCACAGCTGATGCTGGCTACCTTGCTGATGGGCTTTATCGCCGCTTCCCCGGCGCGCGCGCAGCAAGCGGCCGTCAAATTGCCGAATGTGGTGATCCTGGCCACGGGCGGTACCATCGCCGGCAGCGGTGCCGACAGCACCACCACCGTCGGCTACACCTCGGCCACCGTGGGCGTCGAGCGCTTGATCGCGGCCGTGCCGGAACTGAAAAAAGTGGCGAATGTCAAAGGCGAGCAAGTGTTCCAGATCGCCAGCGAAAGCATGGGCAATGAACACTGGCTGACACTGGCCAAGCGCATCAACGTGCTGCTGGCCTCGAACGATGTCGATGGCGTGGTCGTCACGCACGGCACCGACACCATCGAGGAAACGGCGTATTTCCTGAACCTGACCGTGAAAAGCCATAAACCGGTGGTGGTGGTGGGCGCCATGCGTCCGTCGACCGCCATCTCGGCTGACGGTCCCATCAACCTGTACAACGCCGTGATGCTGGCCGGCAGCAAAGAAGCC
Organism: Janthinobacterium breve; assembly: GCF_051380895.1. Classification (NCBI taxonomy): domain Bacteria; kingdom Pseudomonadati; phylum Pseudomonadota; class Betaproteobacteria; order Burkholderiales; family Oxalobacteraceae; genus Janthinobacterium; species Janthinobacterium breve. Next base: position 297,045 of record NZ_JBNYXY010000004.1, read on the forward strand.
GTGGGCAAGGGCGTGCTGGTGGCCTTGAATGACCAGATCAACGCCGCGCGCGAAGTCACCAAAACGAACACCTCGACGACCGACACCTTCAAGTCGCCGGAACTGGGCATGCTCGGCTACATCCAGGGCAGCAAGGCCTTTTTCTACCGCCAGTCGACACGCAAGCACACGCTGGAATCGGAATTTGACATCAGCAAGCTTGATGCTCTGCCGCAAGTGGACATCGTGTATGGCTACGCCAACATGAACCGGGTCGGCATGGACGCCTTCATTGCCGCGGGCGCCAAAGGCATCATCCACGCGGGCGTGGGCGATGGCAGCGTGGCCGCGCAAATGAAGCCGGCCCTGGCGGAAGCGCGCCAGAAGGGTGTGCTGATCGTGCGTGCTAGCCGCGTCGGCCAGGGCATCGTGGCGCGCAATGGCGAAGCCAACGACGATGAACTCGACAGTGTCGTCTCCGACACCCTGAACCCGCAAAAAGCCCGCATCCTGCTGATGCTGGCCTTGACCAAGACCAACAGTACGCAAGAAATCCAGCGCATTTTCTACACGTATTGATCCTTGTCGCGCCAGGCCAGCCTCATTGGCTGAGCCTGGCTGATTTACGCTTGCCCGCTTTGCTGCCATACTTCGCTTCTGAATAACTTCCTGGCAGAAGCAGCAACACTGTTCCTTGTCCCCTGGCCATGGCTATCCTGTCCGACATCATCCTGTATCCCATCAAATCGTGCGCCGGCATCCACTTGCAGGAGGCAGTGCTCACGCATTCCGGGCTGATGAGCGAGCATGTGTTCGACCGCGAATGGATGGTGGTGGATCCGCAGGGCCGCTTCCTGACCCAGCGCGAACATCCGCGCATGGCGCTGATCGTGCCGTCCATCAAGGCCACCACGCTGGAGTTGCGCGCGCCGGGCATGCTGCGCCTGGAAATTGAGCTGGGCTTGCCGCATCCGCAACGCGCGCCCATGCTGGAGGTGCAGGTGTGGGACGATACCGTGCGCGCCTACGATTGCGACGAGGTCACGGCCACCTGGTTTTCCAACGCCATCGGCGTGCCGTGCCGCCTGGTGCGCTTTCACCCGGACGTGGTGCGCGCCACCAGCACCACCTGGACGGACGGCGTGGCGGCCTCGACCATGTTTGCCGATGGCTACCCGGTGCTGATCGCCGGCAGTGCCTCGCTGGACGACGTCAATGACAAGTTGCGCGCCGCCGGCCGCGAGGCGCTGCCGATGAACCGGTTCCGCCCCAATCTGGTGATCGGCGATATCGCTGCCTTTGAAGAAGACTACGCCGAGTTCCTGCAATTCGGCTCCACCATATTAAAACCTGTCAAGCCGTGCTCACGTTGCCCGATTCCGTCGGTGGACCAGGCCACGGGCGTGCCCGGACCGGACCCGCTCGACGTGATGCATGGCTATCGCGCCAAGCCCGAGCTCGATGGCGCCATCTGCTTCGGCATGAACGCCATCGTCACCGACGGCGGCGACGAGCGTATCGTGGTAGGGCAGGACATCGGTTTCGAACTGGCATTTTAAGCATGGCGCCCGTACAGAAGGGTTTAAGGTTTCTATGAATCAAGCAATACCGCCGGACCCGCGCATTGCCAGCCTCGAAGCCGAAAATCAGGCCTTGCGCGCGCGCATGGCTTTCCTGCTGGAACAGGTCGAGCGCAACCATGACATCATGTGCCGCCACCAGGCGTTCGACCTGGAAATCGTCAGCGCGTCCACGTTTCCCGAATTGATCGGCACCATTTTTCGCACCTTGCCCGTGATTTCCGACCTCGACGGCGTCACCCTGAGCCTGCTCGACGAGGATGACGATATCGTGCTGGTGATGGAAAAGCTGGGCGTTGATTTCAGCGCCTTTCCGCAGTTGCTGTTCGTGCATGCCGTGGCGGAGCTGGGTTTTGCTCCGCCGGCGCCCGTGGCCGAGGGGGAAGCGGCCTTGCCGCCGTTGCCGCTGCTGGGACAGTTCGATGCACGCGTGCATGGCCCGCGCTTTCCGCAGATCGACGCTCCCCTGCGCAGCGTGGCGCTGGTGCCCTTGCTGCGCAACAAGCGCCTGATCGGCAGCCTGAACCTGGCCAGCGGCGACGTGACGCGCTTTACGCCCTCGCTGGGCACGGATTTCATCAAGCACATGGCTTCCATCATCGCCATTTGCCTGGAAAACGTGATTAGCAATGAAATGCTGAAATACATCGGCTTGACCGATTCCTTGACGGGCGTCTATAACCGGCGCTATATCGACCGCCGGCTGCTGGAAGAAATCGCCCGCGCGCGGCGCCAGAATTATTGTATTTCGTGCATGTATATCGATATCGACCATTTTAAACGGGTCAATGACACGCATGGGCACCAGGGCGGCGATGAAGTGCTGCGCGAAGTGGCCCAGCGCATCCGCACGGAATTGCGCCGCTCCGATGCGCTGGGCCGCTTCGGCGGCGAAGAATTCGTCGTCCTGCTGATCGACGCCGACCTCGACAGCGCGACCTTTGTTGCCGAACGCATCCGCGCCAGCATCGCCGGCACCATGTTTGACTTGCCGGGCAGCGCGCAAGCGTGGGTCAGCGTGTCGATCGGCGTGGCCAGCCTTGAGGTGGACGCGGCGCTGCTACCCATCGAAACGGTGGCGCAGCAACTGGTGGCGCACGCTGACCAGGCCCTGTACCAGGCCAAGGCGGGCGGACGCAACAAGGTCGTCAACTGGCAGGTGCAGGTCGGCTGACCAAGATCGGCTGATTATTTCAATAGCAATGTTTCTGCCTTGGCCACAGCGTCTGCCGTGCCGCGCAGCACTATCACATCGCCGCTGGCCAGCTGCGTCTCGGGGGTAACATCAAGGCTGCCGCGGCCGCGGCGGATGGCCGTCACAAACGCGCCGCAGCCGGCCACGTCGATTGTGCTCAACGGTAAGCCCACGCACAGCGCGCCCTCGTTGACGGTGACCGTATGCAGGCGTTCCAGTTCGGCATCGTCGCCCGCGTCGCTGGAGCCGTGGAAATAGCCGCGCAAGGAGGCGTAGCGCTCCTCGCGCGCCGCCTGCACCCGGTGCACCACGCGGCGCAGGGGCACGCCCATCATGATCAGCGCGTGCGAAGCGAGCATCAGGCTGCCTTCCATTAATTCCGGTACCACTTCGGCCGCGCCCGCGCTTTTCAGCTGGTCGAGGTCGGTATCGTCGTGGCTGCGCACGATGACGGGCAAGGTCGGCGCCATTTCTTTAAGTAAATGCAATAACTTCAGTGCCGAGGCCGTGTTGGCGTAGGTGATCACCACGGCGCTGGCCCGGTAGATGCCGGCCGCCACCAGGCTTTCGCGGCGGCCCGCGTCGCCATACGACACATGGGCGCCGGCCAGCTGCGCTTCCTGCACCCGTTCCGGGTCCAGGTCCAGCGCGTGGTATTCGATCTTTTCTTCCGCCAGCAGGGTGGCCAGGCTTTGCCCGCTGCGCCCGAAGCCGGCGATCAGCACGTGTTTCTGCGAGGCCATGGTGCGCGTGGCGATCTTCGTCAGGGCCAGCGATTGCATCATCCAGTCGTTGGCGGCCAGTTTCATGACGATGGCGTCGGACTTGGCGATGAGGAAGGGCGCCACCAGCATCGACAGCACCATCGAGGCCAGCACCACCTGCACGACGAACGGGTCCATCAACTTGATGCCGCCCGCCAGGTTCAGCAGCACGAAGCCGAACTCGCCCGCCTGCGCCAGTCCCAGCCCCGTGCGCAGGGCCACGCCGTTGCTGGAGCCGAACAGGCGGGCCAGGCCCGCGATCAGGGCGAATTTCAGCAGCACGGGCCCGCACAGCAGCAGCAAGACCAGCCACCAGTTGTCGAGTACCACGCGGATATTGAGCAGCATGCCGACGGTGATGAAGAACAGGCCCAGCAGCACGTCGCGGAATGGTTTGATATCCTCTTCCACCTGGTGCTTGAATTCCGTCTCGGAAATGAGCATGCCGGCAACAAACGCCCCCAGGGCCAGCGACAGCCCGGCCCGTTCCGTGATCCAGGCCGCGCCCAGCGTGATCAGCAGCAGGTTGAGCATGAACAATTCTTGCGAGCGGCGCTTGGCGACGATGGTCAGCCAGCCGCGCACCAGCTTCTGGCCGATGAACAAGAGCAAAATGAGGACCACCAGGGCCTTGCCGCCCGCCCAGGCCAGGGTTTCGGCCAGGTTGTCCGAATCGCGCGTGAGGGCGGGAATCAGGATCAGCAGGGGCACGACGGCCAGGTCCTGGAACAGCAGGATGCCGATGATCTTGCGGCCGTGTTCGCTTTCCAGTTCCAGCCGTTCCGTGAGCATTTTCGAGACGATGGCCGTTGACGACATGGCCAGCGCGCCACCCAGGGCGAAGGCGGCTTGCCAGCTCAGGTGGATGTAGGCGGACAGGTAGCGCCCGACGAACCAGCCGAAGACGACGGTGGCGACGATGGTGGTGACCACCTGCGCCATGCCAAGGCCGAAGACGATGCGCCGCATGGCGAGAAATTTGGGAAGCGAGAATTCGAGTCCGATGGAAAACATCAGGAAGACGACGCCGAACTCGGCCAGGGTATGGCTGGCCTCGTTTTCCGCCGCCAGGCCCAGCGCGTGGGGGCCGATGACGATGCCGACGGCCAGGTAGCCCAGCATGGGCGGCAAGTGCAACATTCTGAAAGCGACCACGCCCAGCACGGCGCTGCCGAGTAACATCAGGGTCAGTTCAAGCGAGGAAAACATGGGTTGCCCGGTACGGTCAATGGAAATCGTTGTTTGTTGTGACTGGCAAGTTTTTTGCTTTCCTAATTCGTTTATACTTTGGGCATGAGTGTAACCCATGAAAAAACAATGCTGAAAGCTTTTGATCGAATTGACATGCAAGCGACGACCGAGCGCGCCGTCGCGCTGGCCCGCACCACCTTGCAGATCGAGTCCGACGCCATCGTTGCGCTGCGCGCGCGCCTGGCCACGGACGACAGCGTGGGCCGCGCCGTGGCGATGTTGCTGCAATGCAAGGGACGTGTCGTCGTCTCCGGCATGGGCAAGTCCGGCCATATCGCGCGCAAGATTGCCGCCACCCTCGCTTCCACCGGCACGCCGGCCCTGTTTGTGCATCCGGCCGAAGCGGCCCATGGCGACCTGGGCATGGTCACCTCGGACGATGCTTTTATTGCCATATCGTACTCCGGCGAATCGTCGGAACTGATGGCCATCATGCCCGTCGTCAAGCGTATGGGCGGCGTGCTCATTTCCATGACGGGCAAACCGAACTCCAGCCTGGCCCAACTGGCCGACGTGCACCTGGATATTTCTGTTGAGAAAGAAGCCTGTCCGCTGAACCTGGCGCCGACGGCCAGCACCACCGTAACCCTGGCCCTGGGCGACGCGATCGCCGTGGCCTTGCTCGACTTGCGCGGCTTCAAGGAAGAAGATTTCGCCCGCTCGCACCCGGGCGGCGCCCTGGGCCGCCGCCTGCTCACGCACGTGCATGACGTCATGCGCAGCGGCGAACGGGTACCCAAGGTAGCCGTGGACGCTTCCTTGCTGCAGGCGCTGGAAGAAATGACGAAGAAGGGCATGGGCATGACGGCCGTCGTCGATGCGGATGACCGCCCCGTGGGCGTGTTTACCGATGGCGACTTGCGCCGCATGTTCGAGCGCGTGCAGGATTTCACGCAAGTGGCGATCCGCGACGTCATGCATGCGCAGCCGCGCAGCATTGCGCCCGAGCGCCTGGCCGTCGACGCCGTGGCCGTGATGGAGCAGTTCCGCATCAACCAGATGTTGGTCGTCGATGCCGACGGCAAGCTGGTGGGCGCCCTGCATATCCATGATCTGACCCAAGCGAAGGTGATTTGATGGACAGCGTAGCGGACAACCTGGCGCGCGCGGCGAAGGTCAAACTGATGATCTTTGATGTCGATGGGGTGCTCACCGACGGCAGCCTGCATTTCGGCCCCGATGGCGAGATGATGAAAACGTTTAATGTGTATGATGGCCTGGGCATCAAGCTGCTGCAGGAATCGGGCGTGCAGACGGCCATCATCAGTGCGCGCCGCTCGGCCATCACGGCGCGCCGCGCGCAAGACCTGGGCATTACCCATGTACACCAGGGAGGTCACGACAAGCTGACGCCGTTTCGCGAACTGCTGGCGCTGACGGGCTTGACGGAAGAGCAATGCGGCTATATCGGCGACGATGTCATCGATGCGCCCATCCTGCGCCGCGTGGGGTTTGCCGTCAGTGTGCCGGGCGGGCGTCCGGAAGTGCAGGGACTGGCGCACCATGTGACGCAGGCAGGCGGCGGCCGCGGCGCGGTGCGCGAGATCTGTGAATTCCTGCTGCGCGCCCAGGATAACTATGCGCGCGTTATGGCGCCGTTCCTGGAGTGAGGCGCATTGCCTCGCCGCCAGTGACATTTGAAAGAGTGAAACCCTATGCGTAAGCCAGGAGGCGCCCATCGCTGGCGCATGATTTTTACGGTGCTGGGGGCCGTCGTCTTTGCGCTGGGCAGTTTTTGGCTGCTGGAAGTGATGAACAAGAATGCCCAGGACATCACGGCCAGCAAGCATCTGGATGAGCCAGACTATTTCATCACCAATTTCAGCCTGGTGCGCATGGACTTGACGGGCAAGCCCAGCTACATCGTGTCGGGCATCAAGCTCACGCATTATCCGCTGGACGACTCATCCGATATCGACCAGCCTTTCGTGCGCAAGCTCACGCCCGGCATGCCGCCGATGAACATGAATGCGGAACTGGCGCATATCGACCAGGACAATACCCGGCTGCAACTGCACCGCAATGTCGTGATCGACCGGGTGGCCAGTCCGAAGGCGCAGAACCTGACAGTCAAGACGGAAGCGCTGACGGTGTTCCCGGATGAGGAAAGAATGGAAACGGACGTGCCTGTCGATATCCTGACGGGCGCCTCGCGCATCAATGGCATAGGCATGAAGGCCAATAACGCCACCGGCGTGGTGGAAGTGCAGAATGCGCTGCGCATGGTCCTCCCGCCGAAACCGCGCCCGGCCGCGGCGGCAAAATGACAGAATGAAACAAGGAAACCATACTATGAAGAACATCTTGCTGTTGACCGTATTTTCTCTGGCCATGATGGGCGTGGCGCATGCCGAAAAGGCCGATTCCGAGAAGGAAGCCGTCATCACGGCACGTAGCGGCCATGTCGACGACGTCAAGCAGGTGCGTACCCTGACGGGCGACGTCGTGCTGGTCAAGGGTACCCTGACCATGAAGGCGGGCCGGGCCCTGATCACGGAAGACCCGCAAGGCTACCAGTTCATTACCTTCTGGGCCGATCCCGGCAAGCTGGCCACCTTCCGCCAGAAGCGCGATGGCGCGGGCGACCTGTGGGTGGAAGGCGAAGCGGAGCGCGTGGAATACGACAACAAGACGGAAGTGGTGAAACTGTTTTCCAGGGCCAAGCTGACGCGCCTGGAAGGCACAAAAGTGACTGACGTGGCCAATGGCGCCTTCATCTCGTATGACAGCCGCAAGGAAGAATTTGCGATGGAAAATTCGAATAGCGGCACCAGCACCCCGGATGGCGGCAGCGTGCGCATGGTGATCCAGCCGAAGCCCAAGGCACCGGCGGCGGAGAAAGCGCCGGCCACGCCCGCGCCAGGAAAGAAATAATGGACAATACACGTTGCGGCAGCACCCTGATCGTTCGCGGGCTGCAAAAAACCTATGGCAAGCGGCAAGTCGTACATGATGTCTCGCTGCAAGTCGAGTGCGGCGAAGTGGTGGGTTTGCTGGGCCCGAACGGCGCCGGCAAGACCACCTCGTTCTACATGATCGTCGGCCTGGTGCCGTCGGACGGCGGCACCATTGATATCAGCGGCGTGGATATTTCCCGCCTGCCCATCCACCGCCGCGCGCAGATGGGCCTGTCGTATCTGCCGCAGGAAGCATCCGTGTTTCGCAAGCTGACGGTGGAAGACAATATCCGCGCCGTGCTGGAAATCCAGACCGTCGAAGGCCGTCCCCTGAAGAAGGCCGAGATCGAGGAGCGCCTGGATAAATTGCTGGCCGACTTGCAGATTGAAAAGTTGCGCGAGAACCAGGCGCTGTCCCTGTCGGGCGGCGAGCGGCGCCGCGTGGAAATCGCCCGCGCGCTGGCCACCGACCCGCGTTTCGTGCTGCTCGACGAGCCGTTCGCCGGCGTCGACCCTATCGCCGTGATCGAGATCCAGCGTATCGTGCGTTTCTTGAAGGAGCGCAATATCGGCGTCCTGATCACCGATCATAATGTGCGCGAGACGCTGGGTATCTGCGATCGTGCCTACATCATCAACCAGGGCTCGGTGCTGGCGTCGGGACGCCCCGACGACATCATCGCGAACGAGTCGGTACGCCGGGTCTATCTGGGCGAACACTTCCGCATGTGAGCCAATGAAACAATCATTGCAGCTGCGCACTTCGCAGCACTTGGCACTGACGCCGCAGTTGCAGCAATCGATACGCCTGTTGCAATTGTCTACCCTGGAATTGCACCAGGAGCTAGAGCAATTGCTGACGGACAATCCCTTGCTCGAGCGCCTCGACGATCCGCTTGACCGTTCGCTGCGCCTGCTGTCCGACGGCGCCTTGAGTTCCACGGCCGCGCCGGCCGAAGCACCGCCGCAGCCGCCAGGCCAGGAGGCGCCCGCGGCGCCGGCCGAAGCGGAAACCTTTGATGGCGAGGCGGGCGACAGCCCGGCCGCAGCGGATGGCGGCGACAGCGATTGGAGCGAGGCGAGCCGTGGCAAGGCGCCCGACGACGAAGATTCCCGCCCGCAACTCGAAGCCCATCACTGCACTCTGCGCGAACACTTGATGGAGCAGATGCGCGTGACGGTGCTCGAATTGCGCGACCGCGCGCTGGTCGAGCTGATCATCGACGCGCTCGACGACAATGGCTACCTGGAAGAGACGCTCGACGACATCCTGGCGCGCCTGCCGCAAGAGCTGGAAATCGACGCTGACGAGATGCGCACGGCCTTGTCTCTGCTGCAAAGTTTCGATCCGCCCGGCGTAGGCGCGCGCAATGCGTCCGAATGTCTGGCGCTGCAAATCAAGCGTTTGCCGCATATCGCCATGGTGACGCGGCGCATGGCCCTCGTTATCGTGGAAAAGCACCTGACCTGGTTTGCCCAGCGCGATTTCAACAAGCTGAAAAAAGCCCTCGATTGCGACGAGGAAGACTTGCGCGAAGCGCAGACCGTGATTCGCCAGTGCAATCCGCATCCGGGTGCCGTCTTCGCCTCGGACGTGTCCGATTACGTGGTGCCCGACGTCGTCGTCAAGCGCGCGCGCAATGGCTGGCAAGTCACCCTGAACAATGACGTCATGCCGCGCTTGCGCGTGAACGCCATGTACGCCAACTTGCTCAAGCAGGGCAAGGGCGAGGGCGCCATGGGCGCACAGTTGCAGGAAGCCAAGTGGCTGATTAAGAATATGCGCCAGCGTTTCGACACGATCCTGCGCGTGGCGCAGGCGATAGTAGAAAGACAAAAGAACTTTTTCTCGCATGGGGCCGTCGCCATGCGCCCCCTTGTGCTCCGTGAAATAGCTGATACACTGGGTTTACACGAGAGTACTATCTCGCGGGTAACAACTCAAAAGTACATGTTGACCCCGCATGGCATGTTCGAGTTGAAATATTTCTTTGGTAGCCACGTCGCCACCGAAGCGGGGGGCGAAGCGTCATCGACGGCGATACGGGCATTGATCGTGCAACTGACAGGAGCAGAAGACCCTAAGAATCCTTTATCCGACAGTAAGATTGCGGACATGCTGGGGGAGCAAGGCATGGTGATTGCGCGACGTACTGTTGCCAAATACCGGGAAGCGTTGAAAATTCCGCCAGTGAGCCTGCGTAAGTGTTTGTAAGTTTTTTTCGGTTCCTCTGCGGGCCGGATACGATGGACCGCATGAACCCGATCATCTTTAGGAGTGTGTATGAATCTCACCATCAGCGGACATCATCTCGAAGTCACACCAGCCATCCGTGAATACGTACAAACGAAGCTGGAGCGCGTGAAACGTCATTTCGATCAAGTCATCGATATTGCCGTGATTCTGACCGTGGATAACCTCAAAGAGAAAGAAAAACGTCAAAAGGCCGAAGTCAACCTGCGTCTGAGCGGCAAGACCGTCTACGTGGAAAGCCTGGCGCAAGACCTGTATGCCGCGATCGATACCCTGATCGACAAGCTGGACAGGCAAGTGATGAAGTACAAAACCAAAGTGCAAGGGCACGGTAAAGAGGCGATCAAGCATCTGCCAGACAACTCGGACGAAGAATTCGCCGCCGCTTAAGCGGCCTGCGACTTTGAACCGGTTGTGATCAACTAAGGGCGCACATTGCGCCCTTTTTTGCGCCTGTCGCCCTTGTCGGGTAGCACCATGGGAATGCAATGTTCCGTCTGAAGGCGCTAGAATGTTTGCACTTTTACTTCTTTCCTGCCTGCCATGAGCGACTTCGTCCAGACTTCCATCCGCAACCGCACCGGGCATATCGTGCTCGACCGCCCGAAAGCCCTGAATTCCCTGTCGCTGGACATGGTGCGGGTCCTGAGCGCGTCCTTGCTGGGCTGGCGCAACGATCCGCAGGTGGACGCCGTCTTCATTCGCTCCAGCAGTGAAAAAGCCCTGTGCGCCGGCGGCGACATCCGTTTCTTTTATGATGCGGGCCTGGCCACGCCGCAAGAGGGCAGCGCCCAGCTGGAAGATTTCTTTACGGAAGAATATGCCTTAAATCATTTAATTCATTTCTATCCAAAACCGTATATTGCCGTGATGGATGGCGTGGTCATGGGCGGCGGCATGGGCGTGGCGCAAGCCGGGCCCGGCAACCGCCTGCGCATCGTTACGGGCCGCACGCGCATGGCCATGCCGGAAGTCAATATTGGCTTGTTCCCGGACGTGGGTGGCAGCTATTTCCTGTCCCGCCTGGCGGGCCAGCTGGGTCTGTACCTGGGCTTGACAGGTCTGACGATCAACGCGGCCGATGCCTTGTACACGGACCTGGCCGATGTGTACCTGCCCGAGGCGCGGATGGGGGCGCTGCTGGCCCTGTTTGAATCGACGCCGGGCTAGGCCTTGCCGGTGGCCATCAAGGCCCTGGCCGCACCGTTCCAGGCCGAGGCGGGCGTTTCTGCCCTGGCCACGGCGCGCGTGGCGCTGGACCGCCACTTCAGCGCCCCTTCGGTGGCCGCCATCATGGCTTCGCTGGCGCAGGACGACAGTGCGTTCGCCGGCAAGGCGCTGGCGGCCATGCGATTGCGTTCGCCGCTGATGATGTCGGTGACACTGGAATTGCTGCAGCGGGGCGCCCATCTGGGCGTGGCAGATTGCCTGCGCATGGAGCGCAGCGTGGTGCGCCACAATTTCGAGCATGGCGAAGTGCTCGAGGGCGTGCGCGCGCTGGTGGTCGACAAGGACAATGCGCCGCGCTGGAATCCTGGCAGCCTGGACGAGGTCGACGCGGCCATGGTGGCGCGTTTCTTTGCCCCCGTCTGGCCGGCGCAAGCGCATCCGCTTTACCAGCTGAATTAACAACGCCGAATAAAACCGTAGCGAGCGGAAGGGAGAGGTGGTTGAGAAGCGGAACTGTGCTTTATGCACAGTGAGCATCGCAGACCATCTATACCGACGCGCAGTAGGTTTTATTGGCGTTCTAGCTACGTTCGCGGTGGCGCAGCACGACCCGTTCATTCGGACCGAAATACTGCGCCAGCCGTTCCGCCATGTACACGGAGCGGTGCTGGCCGCCCGTGCAGCCCAGTGCCACCGTCAGGTAGCTGCGGTTGTCGGACTTGAATGACGGCAACCATTTTTCGATGAAGGCGCGGATGTCGGCCAGCAGTTCCAGCGCGCTGGGCTGCGCGTCGAGGAAGGCGATCACGGGCGCGTCGCGTCCGTCGAGCGGGCGCAGCGCCAGGTCGTAATAGGGGTTCGGCAACGCCCGCACGTCGAAGACGAAATCGGCGTCCAGCGGCACACCCAGCTTGAAGGCAAACGATTCAAAGAACAGGGTCAGCGGGGCGCGTTCGGAGGCGACGATATCCTTGATCCAGGCGCGCAATTTGTTGGCGCTCAATTCCGAGGTGTCGATCACATGGCCCAGCTGTTCGATGGCAGACAGGCGTTCGCGCTCTTCCGAGATGCACTCGATCAGGGTGCGGCGGCTGGCTGGATTCTGATTCGGACGCAATTCGTGCGACAGGGGATGGCTGCGCCGTGTTTCGGAGAAACGCGCCACCAGCGAATGCGTGGTCGCCGTCAAGAACATGACTTTGACGTCGTGCCCCTGGTCGCGCAGCAGCGCCACATTGTGTGGCAGGCTGGTCAGCGACTCGGCACTGCGGGCATCGACGGCGACGGCCAGTTGCGGTGTCCCTTCGTCGAGCAGCGTTTGCACCAAACTGGGCAGCAAGGCCGGTGGCAAGTTGTCGACACAATAGTAGCCGGTATCTTCCAGCACATTGAGCGCGACGGATTTACCGGAGCCGGATATTCCGGTGATAAGGACGATATGCATAGGCCGATCATACAATAAAGTTAGGCGCTCTGCTCCCGAGGCAATGATCTTTACAAATTATTGCAATTTTGACTGTCGTGTTGGTTAAACAAAAGAGCGAGGACGCTTTGCAGACTAGTCCCCGCTCATTGCAAGTCTTTGTCTTTCCATGAACTCCTGCAAAGTGTCGATGCCGCGCAGCTGCAGAATCGTGTTGCGCACGGCCGCTTCCAGCAGCACGGCGATGTTGCGGCCGGCGGCCACGGGGATGACGACCTTGCGCACGGGCAAACCCAGCACGTCTTCCGTGGGGAACAGGAAGGGCAGGCGCTCGACTTCTTCTTCCAGCGCGTTGCGGCGCACCAGATGCACGATCAGTTTCAAGCGCATCTTGCGGCGCACGGCCGTTTCACCAAAGATGGCCTTGATGTCGAGCAAGCCCAGGCCCCGCACTTCCAGCAGGTTTTGCAGCAGGGGCGGGCAGCGGCCCTCGATCATGTTGGGCGCGATGCGCGAGAATTCCACGGCGTCATCGGCCACCAGGCCGTGGCTGCGCGATATCAATTCCAGGCCCAGCTCGCTCTTGCCCAGGCCAGAGTCGCCCGTGATCAGCACGCCGACGCCCAGCACGTCCATGAACACGCCATGCATGATGATGCGCTGCGCCAGCTTTTTCGACAGGTAGACGCGCAGGAAGTCGATCACTTGCGCGGCAGGCAGCGGGGTGGAGAACAGGGGAATGTTTTGCTCGTCGCAGATGGCGAGGATGTCGGGCGGGGTTTCCAGCCCCTGCGCGATGATCAGCGCGGGCGGGCCGCCGGCGATCAGTTCACCAATCACATGGGTGCGCGTATTGACCTTCAGGCGCTGGTAGTAATTGATTTCCTGGTGGCCGAAGACCTGGATGCGGCCCGGATGGATCAGGTTCAAGTGGCCCACCTGGTCGGCGGCCGACGAGACATCGCCCGAGATCAGGCGCTCGCCGCCGGGGAAGCCGGCGAACCAGCCTAGTTGCAGACTTTCACGATTATCGTCGTACAGGCGTTGTATCGTCAGCGGCGTTTGCAACATGGCAGTCTTCTTCAGGAGTGGAGGAATACCTGAAGTTTAACCCGCCGCTTGCAGACTGGGTTGCCAATTGACGATGCGCGAATGCACGGATTTCGGTTCCGGATCCGTGGCCAGCGCCGTGCGGAAGGCATCGTCGGAAAACATTTCGGCGATTTCCGACAAAATTTCCAGATGTTGCTGGGTGACATGATCGGGAATCAGCAGGAAAAACAGCAGATTCACGGGCTTGCCATCGGGCGACTCGAAGGGAATCGGCTCGGCCAGGCGCACGAAGGCGCCCAGCGGCGCTTTCAGGGTCTTGCTGCCCTTGACCCTGCCATGCGGCACGGCCACGCCATGGCCAAGACCTGTCGAGCCCAGGCGTTCGCGGGCAAACAGATTGTCCGAAACGGTAGAGCGGGCGATGCCGTAATTGTTTTCGAAGATCAGGCCGGCTTGCTCGAAGGCGCGCTTTTTACTGGAGACTTCCAGGTCCAGCAGGACGTTTTCGAGGGATAGTATTTTGCTAAGATTAGTCATGACACTCAATGAAATGGTGCAATGCGCAGAGGGCTTGCGAGCCGAATTATAGGCCTGTTTCCGCGGCCTGTAACGCCAATTCTCAACAGTATACGCCCGCTGCGGGCGCAGTGCGCGCTACAGCCCATGTCGCCATCGTTTTGGCAAAAAACCAACACTGGAGTGTATCGGCTATTTCTTGATTAAAAACACGCGGCGCGCCGGTTTTTCCGCCGCCGAATGCCAATTTTCCGATTTTTCAGCGTCTTTGGCATGCTCTGGGGCACTACTGCAACGTTGTTTTAAAACACAGTCAACATTCCTGTTGGCATGATTTCAAGGTGTTGCGCGGTGTTACTGGCGCGCATTACGCAGGTTGCCCGGCATCGCGCCCGTGCTGTAGTTGCTGCGCCACGGATTGATATCGAGGCCGCCGCGGCGCGTATAGCGCGCATACACGGACAGTTTTTGCGGCTTGCACTGGCGCAAGATATCGACAAAGATGCGCTCCACGCATTGCTCATGGAATTCATTGTGTTCGCGAAAACCAATCAGGTAGCGCAGCAGGCTTTCCTGGTCGATCTGTGGTCCTGCATATTCGATCTGCACGCTGCCCCAGTCCGGCTGGCCCGTCACCAGGCAATTCGATTTGAGCAAGTGCGAGACGAGTTTTTCTTCCACCGGTGCTTCGTCCAGCGCTGCCTTCAAGAGTTGCGGCGAAGGCGAGTATTGCGTGATTTCCAGGTCCAGGCGGTCGAGCAGCACGCCATCGAACTCGCCCATTTTGAGCTTGCCGAAATCTTCCTGCAAGGTCAGTTCCACTTGCACGGGCGCGCCAAAACCGTTCGATAAATCCTGCTTGAGCAAGATCAACAGGGCTTCAGGGCTGTCCAGTTTGGTCTGGTTGAACGAGTTCAGGTAGAGCTTGAACGATTTCGATTCGATGATGTTCGGCGAATCGGCTGGCGCGCTGACCTTGGCAATGGCCACTTGCGGCTTGCCGCGCTGGTTCAGCCACGACAGTTCATACGCATTCCAGATGTCGAGGCCAAAGAAGGGCAGTGTGCCGTGCAGTTCCAGTTCATCGCGCTTGCCCTGGCGGGGAATCGGGAACAGCAGTTCCGGTGCGTAATCGCTGCGGTAGGCGGAGCTTTTTCCCAGGGGCGATTGTTCGGCGAGGTCGTTGGTGGTGGTCATGGTGGCGTGGCTACAAATTCTGTGAAGGGTGAATGGTAGCTTATTTCAACCCAACGGCAAGGACCGGGGTCAGACCCGACGGGTCTGACCCCAGCATTTGCAGTTGGGTTACTGCGCCATTTACCCCAGGAATAATTTATACACAGGATTGCTGCTTTCATCCCAGTAACGGTAGCCCAGGGTGTCGAGGAAGCGGGCGAATTCTCCCATCTCGTCGGGTGGCACTTGCAGGCCGATCAGGATGCGGCCCACGTCGCCGCCCTGGCTGCGGTAATGACACAGGGAAATATTCCAGTTCGGCGCCATGCTGTCGAGGAAGCGCATCAGCGCACCGGGGCGCTCGGGAAATTCAAAGCGGTACAGCAGCTCATCCTGGGCCAGGCGGCTCTTGCCACCGACCAGATGGCGGATGTGCGACTTGGCCAGCTCGTCGTGCGTCAGGTCGAGCGTCTTGAATTCGTGTTCCTCGAAAGTCTTCGCCAGCACGCTCGATTCATGCCTGTCGGCAATTTGAATGCCGACGAACACGTGCGCGGCTTTTTCATCGCTGATGCGGTAATTAAATTCCGTCACGTTGCGCGCGCCGATGAGCGAGCAGAAGCGCTTGAAGCTGCCTCGCTGTTCGCGCATGGTGACGGCAAACACGGCTTCGCGGAACTCGCCCAGATCGGCACGCTCGGCGACGAAGCGCAAGCGGTCGAAATTCATGTTGGCGCCGCAGGCGATGGTGACCAGCGTCTGGTTGACGATGGGGTGTTTGCTCAGGCTGGCCCGCTCCACGTAGGCTTTGGCGCCCGCGATGGCCAGTGCGCCGGCCGGTTCCAGGATCGAGCGCGTATCCGTAAACACATCCTTGATGGCGGCGCAGATGGCGTCCGTGTCGACGATGATGACTTCATCGACATATTGCTGCGCCAAACGGAAGGTTTCCTCGCCCACCAGGCGCACGGCCGTGCCGTCAGAAAACAGCCCCACGTCGGGCAGCGTGACGCGTTCGCCCGCTTTCAGCGAGCGCGCCATGGCGTCCGAATCGACCGTTTGCACGCCGATGATCTTGATGTCGGGGCGAATCTGTTTCACGTACGCAGCCACGCCGGCGATCAGGCCGCCACCGCCGATGGCGACAAAGATGGCGTGGATGGGGCCGGAATGCTGGCGCAGGATCTCCATGCCGATCGTGCCCTGGCCGGCGATCACGTCCGGATCGTCGAACGGGTGCACGAAGGTCAGCTTCTGTTCTTTTTCCAGGGTCAGCGCGTGGTTATAGGCATCCGTGTAAGACTCGCCGTGCAGCACGATTTCCACATGCACGCCACCGCGCGCCTTGACGGCGTCGATCTTGACGGGCGGCGTGGTGGTGGGCATGACGATGACGGCGCGGCAGCCCATGCGCGCGGCCGACAGGGCTACGCCCTGGGCATGGTTGCCGGCCGAGGCGCAAATGACGCCGCGCTTGCGTTCCGCATCGCTGAGCTGGGCCATCTTGTTGTAGGCGCCGCGAATCTTGAAGCTGAACACACTTTGCATGTCTTCGCGCTTGAAGTAAATCTGGTTGTTCAGGCGCTGCGACAGGGCAGGGGCCAGTTCCAGCGGCGTTTCGGTGGCGACGTCATAGACGCGGGCGGTCAGGATTTTCTTGAGGTAGTCGATGTTCATAGTCTGCTAGCAAGTGATTCTGGGCCAGAAAGGTACTGGAGCGTGTCGGTCGATAGCGGCGGCGCGGCGGCGGATAGCCTGGCGACAAATAATGCTCTGTGGAACTAGGGGCCGGTGAGCCCTGGCGGGTTGGCGCGGATTGTGCGGCGCGCAAGCTGCTCTTCATTATAATGGAGAGCCTTACTGCATCGCGAAGTGTTCAATGATCGAATCCGCAATCGCCTGGCTGCTGCAGCTGATCGCAGCGCCGGAAGTCGGGCTGACATCGGTCTTTCTGATCAGCTTTATTTCCGCCACCTTGCTGCCGCTCGGCTCGGAACCGGCCGTGTTTGCCGTCATCAAGGCCAATCCCGCGCTGTTCTGGGCCGCCATCGGCGTCGCCACCCTGGGCAATACCCTGGGCGGCATCGTCGACTACTGGATGGGCTACCGTGCCAAGCAGGCATTCGCCAAGGAACGCGACACGCGCTGGTTCCGCTGGCTGGCCCGCTATGGCGCCAAGACCATGCTGCTGGCCTGGCTGCCCATCGTGGGCGATCCCCTCTGCACCTTGGCGGGCTGGCTCAAGCTGCCGTTCTGGCCCAGCGTGGCCTACATGGCCATCGGCAAGTGCGCGCGCTACCTGACCATGACGGGCTTGCTGTTGTACGTGCCCGATGGCGTATGGCACCGGATCGGGCAAATGCTGGCCTGAATGGGGCTGGCTGCAACGCCTGTTTAGCCCATTTTTTGGCAGTTTGATAGTTTGTAGCAGAGTCCGATTCTTGGCATTTTTGCGTCAAAAAATCATTGATTCTGGTTTTTTATTCATGTAAAAGAAGGCTTTCCCGTATTTGCTATGGTAGCGGATGAGGTGCTTAAACCTTAGGCGGGCTAAGGCTGTTCCCGCATGGTGCGGCGCAATAAGATAAAATGGTCCTTTAGGGTCCAGTCCACATCGTCACCACACTCCATGAACGCTCCCGCACAACTCCAAGCTTTACTGGCAGAAACGCCGAATGGTCCCGCAGCAAGCCGCCTGCGCGAAATCCCGTATAACTACACGTCGTTTTCCGATCGCGAGATCGTCATACGCCTGTTGGGGGAGGACTCCTGGCGCCTGCTCGACGAGCTGCGCGGCGCCCGCCAGACGGGCCGTTCGGCCCGCATGCTGTACGAGGTGCTGGGTGATATCTGGGTGGTGCGCCGCAACCCCTACCTGCAGGATGACTTGCTCGACAATCCGAAGCGCCGCCAGGGCTTGATCGATGCCTTGCATCACCGCCTGGCCGAAGTCGACAAGCGTCGCTTGGGCATCGATGCGGCCGGCGGCGATGTCGCTGCCAGTGGCGAAGCGCCGGAAGTGGCCAAGGCGCGCAGCGCCAACGTGGAACTGCTGCTGAAAGCGGCCAGCAAGGCCGTGGCCGATTTCGGCGACGAATTCCGCAAGACTTATGACTTGCGCAAGCGCACGGTCAAGGTGCTGGGCCGCTACACGGAAAAACACAATGTGCGCTTCGACGGCATGACGCGCGTGTCGCACGTGACGGACGCCACCGACTGGCGTGTCGAATACCCGTTCGTCGTGCTGACGCCCGATACGGAAGAGGAAATGGCCGGCCTGGTCAAAGGCTGTATCGAGCTGGGGCTGACCATCATCCCGCGCGGCGGCGGCACCGGCTACACGGGCGGCGCGATTCCGTTGACGCCGATGTCGGCCGTCATCAACACGGAAAAACTCATTACCCTGGGCGCGGTGGAAATGACGGTCTTGCCGGGCCTCACGCACGAATACGCGACGATCAATTCGGGCGCGGGCGTGATCACCAACAAGGTATCGGAAGCGGCGGAAAAGGCCGGCTTCGTGTTTGCCGTCGACCCGACGTCGGCGCATGCCTCTTGCATCGGCGGTAACGTTGCTATGAATGCGGGCGGCAAGAAGGCCGTGCTGTGGGGCACGGCGCTGGACAACCTGGCTTCGTGGCGCATGGTCGACCCGAATGGCGACTGGCTCGATGTCACGCGTCTCGACCATAACCTGGGCAAGATCCACGATATCGCACTGGCACGTTTCCAGCTGGAATGGCGTCACCCGAGCACGCGCGACGCGACGAAACCGAACGCGCCCTTCAAGACGGAAATCCTGGAAATTCCTGGCCGCAAGTTCCGTAAAGAGGGCCTGGGCAAGGACGTGACGGATAAATTCCTCGCCGGCTTGCCGGGCATCCAGAAAGAAGGTTGCGACGGTCTGATCACGTCGGCGCGCTGGATTTTGCACAAGATGCCGAAATTCGCCCGCACCGTCTGCCTGGAATTTTTTGGTCAGGCGCGCGATGCGATTCCATCGATCGTGGAAATCAAGGATTACCTGGACGGCTTGCCGGCCAAGGGCGAGCAATACACGAGCATCCGCCTGGCGGGCCTGGAACATTTGGACGAGCGCTACCTGCGCGCCGTCGGTTACGCCACCAAGTCAAAGCGGGGCGTGCTGCCGAAGATGGCCTTGTTTGGCGACATCGTCGGCGACGATGAAAATGCCGTCGCGCAAGCGGCGTCGGAAGTGGTGCGCATCGCCAACACCCGTGTGGGTGAAGGCTTTGTTGCCGTCAGCCCGGAAGCGCGCAAAAAGTTCTGGCTCGATCGTGCCCGCACGGCGGCGATCGCCAAGCACACTAACGCGTTCAAGATTAATGAAGACGTGGTGATCCCCCTGAATCGCATGGGCGAATACACGGACGGTATCGAGCGCATCAATATCGAGCTGTCGATCAAGAACAAGTTGCAACTGGCCGACGCCCTCAGTGAATTCTTTGCCAAGGGTAACTTGCCAATTGGCAAGAGCGACGATGCGTCCGACGACCGGGTCGACGACGCGGAAATGCTGGGCGACCGCGCCGAGCAGGCGCAGCAGTTGCTGGCGCAAGTCACGGCCCGCTGGACCTATCTGCTGGCCCAGTTGGACCGTCCGCTGGCGGACGTGAAGGGCGAGTTGGCCGAACTGGGCATGGAGCGTTTGTTGCCCGTGTTCGATGCACGCCTGGAAACGCAGCCGATCGCCACCCTGTTCGACGTGGTGCAGGACCGCACGGTGCGCATTACCTGGAAGCAAGAGATCCGCGCGCAGCTGCGCCAGATCTTCAACGGCGCCGCCTTCAAGCTGATCCTCGACGAGGCGACGGCCATCCATGCGCGCATCTTGCGTAGCCGCGTGTTTGTCGCGCTGCACATGCATGCGGGCGACGGCAACGTGCACACGAACTTGCCCGTCAACTCGGATAACTACGACATGCTGCAAGACGCCCACGCCGCCGTGGGCCGCATCATGATACTGGCCCGCTCGCTGAATGGCGTCATTTCCGGCGAACACGGTATCGGCATCACCAAGCTGGAATTTTTGACGGAAGAAGAAATCGGCGAGTTCCGCAGCTACAAGCAGCGCATCGACCCGGAAGGCCGTTTTAATAAAGGCAAGTTGCTGAACCTGCCAGGCATGGGCGCCGACTTGCGCAATGCCTACACGCCATCGTTCGGCCTGATGGGCCACGAATCGCTGATCATGCAGCAAAGCGATATCGGCGCCATCGCCGACAGCGTCAAGGATTGCTTGCGCTGCGGCAAGTGCAAACCCGTGTGCGCGACCCACGTGCCGCGCGCCAACTTGCTGTACTCGCCACGCGACAAGATTTTGGCGACGTCCTCGCTGATCGAAGCCTTTCTGTACGAAGAGCAGACGCGGCGCGGTATTTCCATCAAGCATTGGGAAGAATTCGAAGACGTGGCCGACCACTGCACGGTGTGCCATAAATGCGTCACGCCCTGTCCGGTCAACATCGACTTCGGCGATGTGTCTATGAATATGCGCAATCTGCTGCGCAAGATGGACAAGAAGAGCTTTAATCCGGGCACCAAGGCGACGATGCTGTTCCTCAACGCCACCGATCCCGTGACCATCAACGCCACGCGCAAGGTCATGATCGACTGGGGCTACAAGGCGCAGCGCCTGGGCCACGATTTGCTGAAGAAATTTGCCAAGAAGCAGACCAAGGCGCCGCCGCCATCGACGGGCAAACCGCCCGTCAAGGCGCAGGTGATCCATTTCATCAATAAAAAGATGCCGGGCAACCTGCCGAAGAAAACGGCGCGCGCGCTGCTCGACATCGAAGACGACAAGGTCATCCCGATCATCCGCAATCCGAAGACGACCACGGCCGATACGGAAGCCGTGTTCTACTTCCCCGGTTGCGGTTCGGAGCGATTGTTCTCACAAGTGGGCCTGGCCACGCAAGCGATGCTGTGGGAAGTGGGCGTGCAGACGGTCTTGCCGCCCGGCTACCTGTGCTGCGGTTATCCGCAGCGGGGCGCCGGCGAGTTCGACAAGGCCGAGAAGATGATGACGGATAACCGCGTCCTGTTCCACCGCATGGCCAACACGCTCAATTACCTGGACATCAAGACGGTGCTCGTTTCGTGCGGCACCTGTTATGACCAGCTGGCCACCTACCAGTTTGAAAAGATTTTCCCCGGCTGCCGCATCATGGATATCCATGAGTATTTGCTGGAGAAAAACGTCAAGCTGGAAGGCGTCAACGGCACGCGCTATATGTACCACGAGCCATGCCACAATCCGATGAAGCTGCAGGAATCGGGCAAGACCATCAATTCCCTGATCAGCACGGTGGACAACGTGAAGATCGAGAAAAATGACCGTTGCTGCGGCGAATCGGGTTCCTTGGCCGTCACGCGTCCCGACATTTCCACGCAAGTGCGTTTCCGCAAGGAAGAAGAGATGGTCAAGGGCGCCGACAAGCTGCGCGGCGACGGTTTCACGGGCGACGTGAAAATCCTCACCAGCTGCCCGTCGTGCCTGCAAGGCTTGTCGCGCTACAATGACGATTCGGGCACGACGGCCGACTACATCGTCGTCGAGATCGCCAAACACTTGCTGGGAGAGAACTGGATGCCTGATTACGTGAAACGCGCCAATGACGGCGGCATCGAACGGGTGCTGGTGTGATGTCCACGGCTTGCGATCTGTGCACCTTGCTGGATGGCTACGCCAACAAGCAGGGTCTGGAGACCTTGCTGTGGCGCAGCGAACGCTTGTCCGTGGTGGCCGTCGACGACCCAAGCTACCCCGGCTTTTGCCGCGTGATCTGGAACAAACACGTGAAGGAAATGACGGATCTCACGCCTGGCGAGCGCAATTACGTCATGGAAGTCGTGTGGCAAGTCGAGCTGGCCGTGCGCGAAGTGATGCAGCCGGAAAAGGTCAATGTGGCCAGTTTCGGCAACATGACGCCGCACGTGCACTGGCACGTGATTCCCCGCTACCGCGACGATGCGCACTTCCCGAACCCCAGCTGGGCGGTGATCCAGCGCGAGACGGCGCCCGCCGTGCTGGCCGCGCGCCGCGCCCTGTTGCCGGCCTTGCGCGACGCCATCATTCAACGTTTATCCGCATAAAGTATTGTCATGACTGAAAAACCAGCAACACCCCAACCGACCGGCTTGACCGTGCACAACCAGTCGCGCGTGCTCGACGTGGCGTTCGACGATGGCAGCACATTTGCGTTGCCGTTCGAATACCTGCGCGTGTACTCGCCCTCGGCCGAAGTGCAGGGCCATGGCAAGGGCCAGGAAACCTTGCAATTAGGAAAACGCCTGGTGGGCATCACGGGCCTGGAGCCTGTCGGCAACTATGCCGTGCAACCGACCTTCAGCGATGGCCACAATTCCGGCCTGTATACCTGGGCTTATCTGTACAAGCTGGGCGCCCAACAAGCTACCCTGTGGCAGGATTACCTGGATCGTCTGACGGCAGCCGGCTACCCCGGCGACAGTGGCCGCGACGCCAAGGCCGACATGACGGTCAAGCAAGCGTCCGGCGGTCATGTGCACGGACCGAGCTGCGGGCATAAACATTAAGCTAAAAAAATAATGCGGTAATCTGTCGGAAAACCGCCGCCCCGTTCGTCGTATGAATGCCCGCGCTTGCGGGCATTTTTCTTTTGGAGAAGAGACTATGGAATACCTGATTCTGATCTACGCTGACGAATCCCGTTATGAAACCATGGCAGAGGGCCAGATGGCCAGCTTGATGGCTGACTTTGCCAGCTATACGCAAGCGCTGGAGGCGGCCGGCGTGCTGCGCGGCGGGGCCGAGCTGGCGCCCGTGCGCAGCGCCACCAGCGTACGCGTGCAACACGGCAAGCCCGTCATCACGGATGGGCCGTTCGCGGAAACCAAGGAGCAGCTGGGCGGCTACTACCTGCTAGCCTGCGCCCACCTGGACGAGGCGCTGGCCTGGGCTGGGCGTTGTCCGGCAGCCTCCCTGGGCACTATCGAAGTGCGGCCCGTCACGGCCTGACGATGGCCGGCGACGCCATGTCGGCCGTCGAGCACGTCTTTCGCCAGGAGCGGGGCAGGGTGCTGGCCGGTCTGATGCGGCGCTTTGGCGACCTGGGCCTGGCGGAAGATGTGCTGCAGGAAGCGTGCCGCAAGGCACTGGAACTGTGGCCGCGCACGGGCATACCCGATAATCCCGCCGCCTGGCTCAGTTCCGTGGCACGCAACGCGGGCCTCGATCACGTGCGCCGCGCGGGCAAGAGCATCATCGATGCCGAGGCTGTGCTGTCCTGCCTGCCTGCTTCCGTGATTGAAGAAACGCACGCCATCGAGGACGACCGTTTGCGCCTGCTGTTCATCTGTTGCCATCCCGCGCTGGCGCCCGAGGCGCAGGTGGCGCTGGCACTGCGCACCCTGTGTGGCTTGTCCACGGCCGAGATCGCGCGCGCCTTTGGCCTGGCGGAAGCTGCCCTGTCGCAGCGGCTATTGCGCGCCAAGCGCAAGATCGCCGAAGCGCGCATCCCTTTCGCCTTGCCGCCGGCGCCAGACTGGCCGCAACGGCTGGCGCAAGTGCTGCATGTCATCTATCTGGTGTTCAGCGAAGGCTATTGCGCCAGCGGGGGCGATACCCTGCTGCGCGCGGACCTGTGCGCGGAGGCGCTGCGGCTGGGACGGCTGCTCCCCGGCCAGCCGGAAGTGCAGGGTTTATTGGCCCTGATGCTGTTGCAGGCGTCGCGCGGCCCGGCCCGCCTCTCACCCGAAGGCCAGTTGCTGACCCTGGAAGAGCAGGACCGGCGCCTGTGGCAGAGTGACTTGATTGCCGAAGGACTGGCCGTGCTGGAAGACGCGTTGCCGGCGCGCTCGCCGGGGCCATATCAGTTGCAGGCGGCCATTGCCGCCTTGCACGCCAGGGCGGTCACGGCCAGCCAGACGGACTGGCGCCAGATCAGCGCCCTGTATGGCGTCTTGCTGCGGCACAAGCCGGAACCCTTGATTTTGCTCAATGCGGTGATTGCCTGCGCCATGGCGCATGGCGCCGGACACGGTCTGGCGTGGCTGGAGCGGCTGGAAGCCGTGCCCAGCCTGGCGCAATCGCATTATCTGCATGCGGCCAGGGCCGACTTGCTGCGCCGCCAGGGCGACCGGCCGGCGGCGCTGGCGGCGTATGCCCGGGCGGCAATGCTGGCTTCGAATGCAGTGGAAAGGCAATACCTTCTCCGGCGTCAGGGGGAAATGCGCCTGCCGCTTGTATAATGCTCCCAAGTTCAAACAGACTGCCTACCATGACCAATACGACCCATTTCGGATACAAAACAGTTGCAGAAGACGACAAAGTGCGCGAAGTCGCCAAGGTGTTCCATTCCGTCGCTGCCAAATACGACGTGATGAACGACTTGATGTCGGGCGGGCTGCACCGTCTGTGGAAGACGTTTACCATTGCCAACGCGGGCGTGCGCCCCGGCTTCAAGGTGCTCGACATCGCCGGCGGCACGGGCGACCTGTCGAAGGCGTTTGCCAAGCAGGCGGGCCCTACCGGCGAAGTCTGGTTGACCGATATCAATGAATCGATGTTGCGCGTGGGCCGCGACCGCCTCTTGAATCGCGGCTTGCTCACCCCCACCTTATTGTGTGACGCGGAGAAACTGCCCTTTCCCGATAATTATTTTGACCGTGTCAGCGTAGCCTTTGGCCTGCGCAACATGACGCACAAGGATGTGGCGCTGGCGGAAATGCGCCGCGTGCTGAAACCGGGCGGCAAGTTGCTGGTGCTGGAGTTTTCCAAGGTGGCCGCGCCGCTGCAAAAGCCTTACGACCTGTATTCGTTCTCGGTGCTGCCGTGGTTCGGACAGAAAATCGCCGGCGACGCGGAAAGCTATCGCTACCTGGCAGAATCGATCCGCATGCACCCGGACCAGGAAACGCTGAAGACCATGATGGAAACGGCGGGCCTGGAGCGCGTGCAGTACTACAATTTGACGGCAGGCATTGCCGCTTTGCATACCGGCATCAAGATGTAATTCACCCTTGCCGGTGATTTTAGGAGATGGAATGAAATTGAAGAAATTTATGGTCGGCATGATGCTGGCCGCGACCACGGTATCCATGCTGGGCGAGGCGCTGGCCCGTCCCATGGGCGGTGGCCGTTCGTTTGGCCGCCAATCGCAAAACGTGGGCCGCCAGGCTCCCGCACCGGCGCCGACCCCGGCACCGGCTGCCGCGCCACGCCAGGCGCAACCTGCGCCAGCCCCTGCACCGGCCCCTGCCGCCAAGGCGCCGAGCCGCTGGAAGGGCTTGCTGGGCGGCGCCTTGCTGGGCTTGGGCCTGGGCGCGCTGCTGTCGCATTTCGGCCTGGGCGGCGCCCTGGCCAGCATGATCAGCACCCTGCTGATGGTGGCCCTGCTAGCCGGCGTGGCCTTCTTCATCTATCGCATGGTGCGCGGCAAGCGTGACGGCAACGCCAGCGGCAATGCGCCGTTCGCGGGCTTTGGCGGCAACCAGCCGGCGCCGGCCGGCAACGTGCCTGACATCGGTTCGGGCATTCCACCGCTGCCGCCGCTGCAGCCTGTTTCGTCCGGCGTAGGCCTGGACAAGCCGGCACCGGCTGCCGCGCCATGGGGCGTGCCAAGCGACTTCGACAAGGAAGCCTTCCTGCGCCACGCGAAAAGCAATTTCATTCGCCTGCAAGCGGCCTGGGACAAGGCGGACGTCAACGATATCCGCGAATTCACGTCGCCCGAAGTGTATGCGGAACTGCGCATGCAAATCCAGGAACGGGGCGCACAGCCGGACTTTACCGATGTCGTCACCATCGATGCTGAATTGATGGGGATCGAAACGAGCGTCAACGATTACCTGGCCAGTGTGAAGTTTACGGGCCTGATCCGTTCTGCGCCGGGTGCGGCAGCGGAACCGTTCGCGGAAGTGTGGAATATGTCGAAACCCGTCAGCGGTAACAGCGGCTGGGTATTGGCCGGCATCCAGCAATTGAATTAATTGTCAAAACTTGCTGAATAATGGCTTAAGTCCATGCGCAACGCATGATGCTTGACAGATATTTCCTGCTGAACTGGTAAGATCGAAACCGCCTACGTTGTTTTACGGGCGGTTTTTTATTTTTAGGGGCGCGTTTGGCGCGCAAGCACATGATGGCACCACTTTCCGATCTCTCCTTGATGACGCCCGTCATCGCGACAATCAACCATTTGCTGGCGCAGGAGCCGTGGGCGCGCCAGCAGCTGGGCGTGCATGCCGGCAAACTGGCCTGCATCGACACGGGCGCCGTGGCCTTGCGCCTGCGCGTCGACAGCGCAGGCATGCTGGAAGCGGCGCCGGCCGACATGCCGGCGAATGTCACCATCCGCGTCAAATTGTCCGATGTCCCGCTGATCCTGCAACACCGCGAGCGGGCGTTTTCCTACGTCAAGATCGAAGGCGATGCCGAGTTTGCCAATGCGATTTCGCAACTGAGCAAGGGCTTGCGCTGGGAGGCCGAGCATGACCTGGAAAAGATGGTCGGTCCCATGCTGGCCACGCGCCTTGTTTCAGGTGTGAAAGATGCTGCCGCTTTTGTGCGCACGGGCCAGCAAAAGCTGGCGGAAAACGTGGCCGAATATTTTCTCGACGAACAGCCCATGCTGATCCGTCCTTCTGCTCTGCAAGAGTATTCCGCTGGCGTGACGCGCGTGCGCGATGACGTCGAACGCCTGGCCAAGCGCCTTGCCCGGCTGGAAAAGGCGGCCGCCGCCCTCCAGCCGCAGTCCTCCTCACCGGATCTGTCTACATGATATTGAAATTCCTGCGCCTGTTTAAAATCATCCGTGTTTCCATCAAGTACGGTCTGGATGAGATAGCGATTTCTGGTCTGCAAGTTCCCCGCACCGCCAAATTGATCGACACCCTGATTTTCTGGCGCGACCTGTCGTCGCCACGGGGCCTGCGCCTGCGCCTGGCGCTGGAAGAGCTGGGGCCCATCTTCGTCAAATTCGGCCAGGTGCTGTCGACCCGGCGCGACCTGATGCCGCCCGACATCGCCGAAGAACTGGCGCGGCTGCAAGACCGCGTGCCGCCTTTCGATTCCGACCTGGCCATCGCGCAAATCACCAAGTCGCTGGGTGCGCATCCGGATCAACTGTTTGCCAGCTTCGAACGCGAGCCGGTGGCGTCCGCCTCCATTGCCCAGGTGCACTTTGCCACCCTGAAAGATGGCCGTGAAGTGGCCGTGAAGGTCTTGCGTCCCGGCATGAAAAAGCTGATCGATGAAGACGTGGCCCTGATGCACATCGCCGCGGACTGGACCAGCCGCCTGTGGGCCGACAGCAAGCGCTTGAAACCCAAGGAAGTGGTGGGCGAGTTCGACAAATACCTGCACGACGAACTGGACTTGATGCGCGAGGCGGCCAACGCCAGCCAGTTGCGCCGTAACTTCGCCAACTCGGACTTGCTGCTGGTGCCGGAAATGCACTGGGATTATTGCTCCAGCAGCGTCATCGTCATGGAACGGATGGTTGGGATTCCCGTGTCGCAGACCGACCGCCTGGTGGCGGCCGGCGTGGATTTGCGTAAACTCTCCAGCGATGGCGTGGAGATTTTCTTTACACAAGTATTCCGCGACGGCTTTTTCCATGCGGACATGCATCCGGGGAATATTCTCGTGTCCATCGCCCCCGAATCGTTCGGCCGCTACATCGCGCTGGACTTCGGCATCGTGGGAACGTTGAACGACTACGACAAGGATTATCTGTCGCAAAATTTCCTCGCCTTCTTCCGCCGCGACTACAAGCGCGTGGCCGAGGCGCACATCGAATCGGGCTGGGCGCCGAAAGACACGCGTGTCGATGAACTGGAAGCGGCCGTGCGCGCCTGCTGCGAGCCGATCTTCGACCGTCCGCTGAAAGATATTTCTTTTGGGCAAGTTCTGCTGCGGCTGTTCCAGACTTCGCGCCGCTTCAATGTGGAAGTGCAGCCGCAACTGGTGCTGTTGCAAAAGACCCTGCTCAATATCGAGGGCCTGGGCCGCCAGCTGGACCCGGAGCTGGACTTGTGGCAAACGGCCAAGCCTTATCTGGAAAAATGGATGAGCAACCAGGTGGGGCCGCAAGGCTTCATGGAGCGCCTGCGCGCCGAGGCGCCCCGTTATGCGCACATCTTCCCGCAACTGCCGCGTTTGCTGCACCAAGCCTTGACGGTGCATGGCGAACCCCGTGAAAACGACGTGGAATTGATGAAAACCTTGCTGGCGGAGCAACGCCAGACGAACCGCTTGCTGAGCTTTATCGTGTACTTCGTGGGCGCCTTCGCGCTCGGTGCGCTGGGCTTGCAAGTGTTCATGCGCTGGCATCAATTGCCGTTTTAACTGGCTGAGGACGTAAGTGATGGCTGACTTCCATAACCGCGACCCGCTCTCGCCCGCCTTCTGGGACGAGCGTTTCGAGAAGCAATTTACGCCCTGGGACCAGGGTGGCGTGCCCACGCGTTTGCGCAGCTTCGTTGCCGGTAGTCCGGCGCCGCTGCGCTGCCTGATTCCCGGCTGCGGCGCCGCGTATGAGCTGGTTTTCATGCTCGATCACGGCTGGCATGCCACGGCCATCGACTTTTCACCGGCCGCCGTGGCCGCCGCGCGGGGGCAGCTTGGCGAGCGGGCAGGGCAGGTAGTGGAAGCCGATTTCTTTGCCTGGCAGCCCGAAGCGCCACTAGACCTGATCTATGAGAGGGCCTTCCTGTGCGCCATGCCGCGCGCCATGTGGCCGCAAGTGGCCGCCCGCTGGGCGCAACTGCTGGCGCCAGGCGCCATGCTGGCCGGTTATTTTTTCTTTGACGACAATGCCAAGGGGCCGCCGTTCGGCATTTCGCGTGAGCAATTACAGGCCTTGCTGGCGCCACATTTCGACTGCCTGGCCGATGAGGCCGTGGACGATTCCATTGCCGTCTTCGCGGGCAAGGAGCGCTGGATGAACTGGCGCCGCCGGACGGACTGAGCCTGACAGGCCGAGCGAGCGGGCATTTTCCGCTGGGAATGGCGGAAAAGCTTTATAATTCAGGGTTTTTGATGATTTTCTCGGAGTAGAGATGCCGATTTACGCTTACCGTTGTGACGAGTGTGGTTTTGCCAAGGATGTCTTGCAAAAGATCTCCGATCCAGTACTGACGGTGTGCCTGTCGTGCGGCAAGCCCAGTTTCAAGAAACAATTGACGGCCGCCGGTTTCCAATTGAAGGGCACCGGCTGGTACGCGACCGATTTTCGCGGTGGCACGGCCCCTAGCACGGCCATTCCGACCGGCCCGGCCGATAACGCCAAGCCCGCCGCAGCTGCCGAGAACGCGCCTGCTGCGGCGCCGGCGTCCGCCCCGGCTGTCGCTGCGCCGAAAGCGGATTGAAAAGCGCGCCGCTCCACTCCATTACCGAGAAACCGATGCGTAAATACTTTATTACCGGATTACTGATTTTGGTTCCCCTGGCCATTACCGCCTGGGTTTTGAATCTGGTAATCAGCACGATGGACCAGTCGCTGTTGCTGGTGCCCGGCAGTACGCAGCCTAGCGTATGGTTCGGCCACAAGCTTCCCGCGCTGAGCACGATTCCCGGTCTGGGCACGGTATTGACGGTACTGATCGTTTTCTTCACGGGCTTGCTGACGAATAACCTGGTCGGCAATTACGTGGTAAAACTGTGGGAAAAATTGCTGCAACGCATACCCATCGTCAATTCCCTGTATTCGAGCGTCAAGCAAGTGTCCGATACCTTGTTTTCCTCGTCGGGCAATGCCTTCCGCAAGGCCGTGCTGGTGCCGTATCCGCACCAGAATTCCTGGACTATCGCTTTCCTGACCGGCGTGCCGGGTGGCGACGTGAAGAATTACCTGGTGGGTGACTATGTCAGCGTGTATGTGCCGACGACGCCCAACCCGACGTCAGGCTTTTTCCTGATGATGAAGCGCAGCGATGTCGTCGAGCTCGACATGAGCGTCGATGCGGCGCTCAAATATATCGTCTCGATGGGCGTAGTGGCGCCTGCGGAAGTTGTTGCTGTAACGGCCCCGGCAGCCAAAGAATAAAGGCAGGCGTCCCACGCGGGACGTGGCCGGATTGAACACTCACTAACCTGAACTGAGAATTTTATGTCTATGCGTACTGAATACTGCGGCCTCGTTACCGAAGCCATGCTGGGACAAACCGTCAGCCTGTGCGGCTGGGTACATCGCCGCCGCGACCACGGCAGCCTGATTTTCATCGACTTGCGCGACCGTGAAGGCCTCGTGCAAATCGTCTGCAACCCGGAACAAGCGGAGATGTTCAAGGTCGCCGAAGCCGTGCGCAACGAATTCTGCCTGCGCGTGACGGGCGTCGTGACCAGCCGTATCGACGGCACCATCAACAACAACCTGAAATCGGGCAAGATCGAAGTGGTCTGCTCGGCAATGGAAGTGCTGAACCCTTCCGTGCCCGTGCCGTTCCAGCTCGATGACGACAATCTGTCGGAAACAACGCGTCTGACGCACCGCGTGCTGGACCTGCGCCGCCCGCAAATGCAGAACAACCTGCGCCTGCGCTACAAGGTGACGATGGAAGTGCGCAAATACCTCGACGCGCTGGGCTTCATCGACATCGAAACGCCGATGCTGACCAAGTCCACGCCAGAAGGCGCGCGCGATTACCTGGTGCCGTCGCGCGTCAACGCCGGCAGCTTCTTCGCCTTGCCGCAATCGCCACAGTTGTTCAAGCAACTGTTGATGGTCGCTAACTTTGACCGTTACTACCAGATCACCAAGTGCTTCCGCGACGAAGACTTGCGCGCCGACCGCCAGCCTGAATTTACGCAGATCGATTGCGAAACCTCGTTCCTGACGGAACAGGAAATCCGCGACTTGTTCGAAGACATGATACGCGTCGTGTTCAAGAACACCCTGAACATCGACTTGCCGAACCCGTTCCCTGTGATGGATTTTGCCGAAGCGATGGGCCTGTACGGTTCCGACAAGCCGGACATGCGCGTCAAGCTGGCCTTCACGGACTTGACCGAAGTCATGAAAACGGTCGAATTCAAGGTCTTCAACGGCGCCGCCAACATGAAGGGTGGCCGCGTGGTGGCCCTGCGCGTACCGCAAGGCGGCAGCATGCCGCGTTCGGAAATCGATGCTTACACGCAATTTGTCGCCATCTACGGCGCCAAGGGCCTGGCCTACATCAAGGTCAACGAGAAAGCCAAGGGTCCTGAAGGCTTGCAGTCGCCGATCGTCAAGTTCCTGCCTGCCGACGTGCTGGCCACGATTCTCGAGCAGACGGGCGCGCAAGATGGCGACCTGATCTTCTTCGGCGCAGACAAGGCCAAGGTCGTCAACGACGCCATCGGCGCGCTGCGCGTGAAAATCGGTCACAGCGAGTTCGGCAAGAAAGCCGGCCTGTTCGAGGACGTATGGAAGCCATTGTGGGTGGTCGACTTCCCGATGTTCGAGCACGACGAAGAAGCGGACCGCTGGACGGCGACCCACCATCCGTTCACGGCGCCGAAAGACGGCCATGAAGACATGCTGGAAAGCGATCCGGGCGCCTGCATCGCCAAGGCCTACGACATGGTCTTGAACGGCTGGGAACTGGGTGGCGGTTCGATCCGTATCCACCGCGAAGAAGTGCAAAGCAAGGTCTTCCGCGCATTGAAAATCGATGCCGAAGAAGCGCAGCTGAAGTTCGGCTTCCTGCTTGACGCCCTGCAATATGGCGCGCCACCGCATGGCGGCCTGGCATTTGGCCTGGACCGTATCGTGACCATGATGACGGGTTCCGATTCGATCCGCGACGTGATCGCCTTCCCGAAAACCCAGCGCGCCCAGTGTCTGTTGACACAAGCGCCGTCGGAAGTGGACGAAAAGCAATTGCGCGAGCTGCACATCCGTTTGCGCGGCGCCGAGCCTAAAGTCGCGTAAAGCCAAAGCCTGACCCGTTGAGGGCTGGGGTCAGACGGGGACGCCGAGTCCCGACGGGTCTGACCCCTTTTTTATTGTTGACATGAACCATAAAATTCCCGTTTCCGTGCTGGTCGTCATTCATACGGCTGATCTGGACGTCTTGCTGATCGAGCGCGCGGGCCAGCCCGGTTTCTGGCAATCGGTGACCGGTTCCGTCGACGCCGTCGACGAACCGCTGCTGCAGACGGCCGCGCGCGAATTGTGCGAAGAGACCGGTATCGTCGTCGATGGGCAGCACATCGCGCTGCGCGACTGGAAGCTGTCGAATGTGTATGAGATTTACCCGATCTGGCGCCACCGTTACGCGCCGGGCGTGACGCGCAACACGGAGCACGTGTTCAGCGTGCAAGTGCCGCGCGACATCGCCATCACCTTGAGCCCTCGCGAACATCTGCAATACGCGTGGCTGCCGTACCTGGCGGCGGCGGACCGCTGTTTCTCGTCGTCCAACGCGGAAGCCATCCTGCAATTGCCGGCCATGACGGGCCTGGCGCGCCCCACCTGATTTCTCTAGAAAGCATTTCATGTTGAACTGGTTACATTTGACTGCGCAGCAAAAACTGCTGGGCACCCTCGGCATCGTTTTCTGCCTGTGCTTCATTTTTCTGCTGTTTAGCTCCACCGTGCCTGGCCGCACGCCGCCCATCGGCATGCCGCTGATGGCGATCGGCTGGCTGCTGCATCCGGGCGCCTTTGCCAAGGGCAAGCGCACCGTGGCCTGGCGCGGCGCACCGTTGCTGGTCAAGATCGTCTGGGCGGCCGGCATCACCGCGCTGATCGTCAGCGTGACGGCGGGCGTGGGACGCATGCTGGCGTGATTGTGCGCGTTTAGGTGCGCACGCGCACCTACGCTGACGCCGCGCAGGGTCCGTCTGGGAGTAGAATCAATGCATGAAAATCCGCGTAGCAACTTATAATATCCACAAGGGTGTCTCCTCCGTGCGAGGCTTGCCCAGGGTGCACGCATTGAAGCAGGCGATCGCTCTCTTCAATGCCGATGTCGTCTTTTTACAGGAAGTGCAAGGCAAGCATGACCGCAATGCGGCCCGCTATGGCGCAGAGAAAAACGGCCACAAGCATTGGCCGGAAGCGTCGCAGCATGAATTCTTTGCCGGCGCCGAGCACCATTCCGCCTACGGCATGAATGCCGTGTACGACCATGGCCACCATGGCAACGCCTTGCTGAGCAAGTTCCCCATCGCCTCGCAAACCAACCACGACGTGTCCGACCATGCCTACGAGCAGCGCGGCATTTTGCATTGCGTGCTCAAGACGCCGCAGGCTGATGTGCACTGCTATGTCGTGCACCTGGGCCTGTTTGAATCTGGACGGGGCCGCCAGACGCAGGCGCTGATCGACGCCGTCATGGAATCGGCGCCGAACGGCGAACCCGTCATCATCGCCGGCGACTTCAACGACTGGCGCAATACGCTCAGCGACAAGCTGCGTAATGCGCTCGGTGTGGTGGAAGTGTTCGACCAGCGCGCGTCGAACTCGGCCTTGGGCGACCTGGTGCGTACCCTGGCGCGGCGCCAGACGAAGACGCCGGTGCCCGTGCCGGCGCGCACCTTTCCCGCCGCCTTGCCGTGGTTCCGCCTGGACCGCATCTATGTGCGCGGTTTCCAGGTGGAAGGCGCGCAAGTGATGCATGGCACCCTGTGGGCAAAATTGTCGGACCACGCGCCGATAGTTGCCGCTTTGAAACTCGCGTAGACTGTTGGCATGCGCACAGTCAATTTCATCGCCCACAACGACATCCAGCTGCTGTATTGCGGCACCGAATACTTTCCCGCGTTGATAGCCGCCATCGACGGCGCGCGCTCGGAAGTGTATTTCGAAACGTATATCTTTGCCGACGACGCCACGGGCACCCTGGTGCTCGATGCGCTCAAGCGTGCCGCCGCGCGCGGCGTGCTGGTGTGCATGATCACGGACTGGTTCGGCACGGGCAATCGCCGCGTGAAAGCCATGCATGCGCAGCTGGAAGCGGCCGGCGTGCACCACCGTATCTTCAATCCGTGGTTCCGGCGCGGCATCACGCGCACGCACCGCAAGATTTGCGTCGCCGATGGCGAAATCGCCCTGGTGGGCGGCATCAATATCAACGACGACATGTTTTGCGACTATGACCACAGCATCAGCCTGGAAGCGCCGCGCTGGGATTTCGCCGTGCAGGTGAAGGGCCCGCTGGTGGACGCCATCCATGAGGAAGTGCAGGCGCAGTGGGCCAGACTGGGCAAGATGAACCTGGTGCGGCGTATCAAGCTGTACCGCAAGATGCGCGTGGTCAGCAAGGAGCTGGCGAAAAACCCTGTCGTGGCCGGCTTTGTCGTGCGCGACAACCTGCGCAATCGCCGCACCATCCAGCGCGCCTACCTGCAGGCGCTGGGCCAGGCGCGCAAAAGCGTGATGCTGGCCAACCCGTATTTCGCGCCCGGGCACAAGCTGCGCCACGCCCTGGCCCAGGCGGCCCAGCGGGGCGTCGACGTGGTCCTATTGATCGGCGTGGGCGAGTTCCGCATGCAAGATGCCGTGGCGCACTCGTTTTATCCGAAACTGCTGGCCGCCGGCGTGAAAATCGTCGAATACCGCAAGACGCAGCTGCACGCCAAGGTGGCCGTCGTTGACGATGACTGGGCGACGGTCGGCTCCAGCAATATTGACGCGCTGAGCCTGTTCCTGAACCAGGAAGCGAACGTGGTGATCAAGGACGTGGCGTTCGCGCAAAGCCTGCGCCAGCACATCGAGCAGGGCGTGGCCGACGGCATCGTCATCCACCAGGATGATTTCAAGCACATCGGGCGTTTCCGGCGTATCGGCTACGAAGCCGCATTCCTCGTGTACCGGCTGGTGATGCGCATTTTTTCAGTAGGCAAGTACGCATGAACGAGATGACAACGGTAAGGCTGGACAAATGGTTGTGGGCGGCGCGCTTCTTCAAGACGCGCTCGCTGGCCAGCGAGGCCGTCGACACGGGCAAGGTGAAAGTGGGCGGCGAGCGCGTGAAACCGGCGCGCAGCCTGCGCGTGGGCGACGAACTGGCCATCGACAATGGCGCGGAAACGTGGGAAGTGGCCGTGCTGGGCCTGTCCGACAAGCGCGGCGCGGCGCCCGTGGCGCGCCTGCTGTATGGCGAAACGCCGGCCAGCATCGCGCGCCGCGAGCAGCTGGCCGAGGAGCGCAAGCTATTCCGCGAGCCAGGTACCACTATCAAAGGGCGGCCGACCAAGCGCGACCGCCGTCAACTGAGCAAGGCAGGCGACCTTTCCTGAGGCGCGGCTGTTGCTGTCAAGCAAAGGCGCGCACCGCTTTTGTCCTCCTGAAATCGCCATAAACACATCGCTAAAAAATGCTGCGCTGCACCAATAGAACGCCGGCTCTAAAGTTCCCGTTTGACTTTTACGTGGTAGTGGATAATAGTACGAGCGTTCGGATTTTTTCGGAGCGTGCTTTTTTTTTACCCGCGTTCCCATCCGCCAGATCGGCAATATCACTTTTAGAACGGACCTCTTGAATACTTCAGTCAAATTCATGCGCAAGGGCGAACTGACCCGTGCAGCCATCCTCGACGTGGCGCTGGACCTGTCCAGCCGCGACGGCCTGGAAGGCCTGACCATTGGGCTGCTTGCGGACAAAATGAACATGAGCAAGTCGGGCGTGTTTGCCCACTTTGGTTCGCGCGAGGACTTGCAGATGGAAGTGCTGAAGCTCTACCACTATCGTTTCGAGCAAGAAGTCTTTTTCCCCAGCATGAAAGAACCACGCGGTATCCAGCGATTGCAATCGATGTTTGCGCGCTGGGTCAAGCGGGTCAGCGTGGAGATCGCTTCCGGCTGCATCTATATCAGCGGCGCCGTCGAATATGACGACCGTCCCGGCCCCATCCGCGATTCCCTGGTGGCCATGGTGCAGGCCTGGCAGGGCGCGTTGCTGCGCTGTGTCGAGCAATCGATCGCCACGGGCGACCTGAAAGCAGACACGGACGCCCAGCAGCTGGTGTACGAGATGTATGGCCTGATCCTGGCCCTGCACCACGATGCGCGCTTCTTGCGCGTGCCGGGCAGCATCGAACGGGCGCAGGCAGGATTTGTCCGTTTGCTGGCGTCGTACCAGAATTCTGTAACAAGCAAATAAACCGTCAGGCAGTATCCGCAGCAACGCACACGCAGTTCACAAGTACAACACTTTAGCTAAACGCCTTCAGGAGAAAATTATGGGTCAATACGTCGCGCCAATCCGGGATATGCAATTCGTTCTGCATGAGTTCCTGCAAGTGGAAGTAGAACTGAAGCAAATGCCGTCGTACGCCGACGTCGACGCCGACATCATCAACCAGGTACTGGAAGAGGGCGGCAAGTTCACTTCCGAAGTCTTGTTCCCCCTGAATCACTCCGGCGACCGCGAAGGCTGCCACCACGATCCTGTCACGAAAAGCGTGACCACGCCTAAAGGTTTCAAGGAAGCGTATAAGCAGTACGTCGAAGGCGGCTGGGCGGCATTGGCTTGCGATCCGGAATACGGCGGCCAAGGCTTGCCGGTCGTGCTGAACAACTCCTTCTATGAAATGCTGAACTCCTCGAACCAGGCCTGGTCCATGTACCCGGGCTTGTCGCATGGCGCCTACGAGTGCCTGAAGGAACACGGCACCGACCACCAGAAGGAAGTGTATCTGCCGAAACTGGTGTCGGGCGAATGGACGGGCACCATGTGCCTGACCGAACCGCACTGCGGCACCGACCTGGGCCTGCTGCGCTCGAAGGCGCTGCCTGAGGCAGACGGTTCCTGGACCATCACCGGCAACAAGATCTTCATCTCGGCCGGCGAGCACGACATGGCGGAAAACATCCTGCACCTGGTGCTGGCCCGCGTGCCGGACGCGCCGGAAGGCTCGAAAGGCATCTCGCTGTTCCTGGTGCCGAAATTCCTGCCAAACGCGGACGGCACGGTCGGTGAGCGCAACCCGATCACCTGCGGCGCCATCGAAGAAAAAATGGGCATCCACGGCAACTCGACCTGCCAGATGAACCTGGACGGCGCAAAAGGCTGGATCATCGGCCAGCCGAACAAGGGCCTCAACGCCATGTTCGTCTTCATGAACGCGGCCCGCCTGGGTGTGGGCATGCAGTCGCTGGGCCTGACGGAAATCGCCTACCAGAACGCGCTGATCTACGCCAAGGACCGCACGCAAATGCGTTCGCTGTCCGGCATCAAGAACCCGGAACTGCCGGCCGACCGCATCATCGTGCACCCTGACGTGCGCCGCATGCTGTTGACGGGCAAAGCCTACGCCGAAGGCGCGCGCGCTTTCACTTCCTACGTGGCGCTGCAGATCGACCGCGAACTGCACCACCCTGACGCCGACGTGCGCAAGGAAGCCGCCGACGAAGTGGCGCTGCTGACGCCAGTCATCAAGGCATTCATCACCGACAACGCCTGGATCGCCACCTCGGACGCGATGCAAGTGTTCGGCGGCCACGGCTACATCTCGGAATGGGGCATGGAGCAGTATGTGCGCGACGCGCGCATCAACATGATCTACGAAGGCACGAACACGATCCAGTCGCTGGACCTGCTGGGCCGCAAGATCCTGGGCGACAACGGCGCCAAGCTGCGCAAGTTCGGCGAAAAGATCAAGGCCTTTGTCGAAGACAACGGCACCGATGAAGCGATGAGCGAATTCGTCACCCCACTGGGCGACTTGGGCGACAAAGTCACCAAGCTGACCATGGAAATCGGCATGAAGGCATTCCAGAATCCTGACGAAGTGGGCGCGGCATGCGTGCCTTACCTGCGTGTCGTCGGCCACATGATCTACAGCTACCTGTTCGCGCAGATGGCCAAGATCGCCCTCGAAAAAGAGTCCAGCGGCGACACCTTCTACACCGCCAAACTGGCTACCGCACGTTTCTACTTCGCCCGCTTGCAGCCTGAAACGGCAACCCTGATCCGTCAGGCGCGTTCCGGTTCGGCCAACCTGATGGCACTCGACGCAGACCTGTTCTAAGACTTGAGGAAAATATGACCAATTTCATCGTTAAAAAAGTAGCCGTCCTCGGCGCCGGCGTGATGGGTGCGCAGATCGCCGCCCATTGCATCAACGCGAAAGTGCCGGTCGTGCTGTTCGACTTGCCTGCAAAGGAAGGCCCGAAGAATGGCATCGTGCTGCGCGCCATCGAGAACCTGAAAAAACTGTCGCCTGCGCCGCTGGGCAACAAGGATGACGCCGCGCTGATCCAGGTAGCCAACTACGAAGACAACCTGGACCTGCTGGCCGGTTGCGACCTGATCATCGAAGCCATCGCCGAGCGCATGGACTGGAAACACGACCTGTACCAGAAGGTGGCCCCGCACATCGGCCCGAACGCGATCTTCGCCTCGAACACTTCCGGCCTGTCGATCACCAAGCTTGCCGAAGGCTTCGACGCCGACCTGAAATCGCGCTACTGCGGCGTGCACTTCTTCAACCCGCCGCGCTATATGCACCTGGTCGAGATCATCCCGACCGCGTTCACCAAGCCGGAAATTGCCGACCAACTGGAAGGCTTTTTGACCACCACCCTGGGCAAGGGCGTGGTCCGCGCCAAGGATACGCCGAACTTCATCGCCAACCGCGTTGGCGTGTTCGGCATCCTGGCCATCGTGCACGAAGCCGAGAAATTCGGCCTGTCCGTGGACGTCGTCGATGACCTGACGGGCTCCAAGCTGGGCCGCGCCAAGTCGGGCACCTTCCGCACAGCGGACGTGGTCGGCCTGGACACCATGGGCCATGTGATCAAGACCATGCAGGACTACCTGCCGAACGATCCCTTCGCTGCCGTCTACAAGACGCCGGCCGTGCTGGCGCAACTGGTGGAAAAAGGCGCGCTGGGCCAGAAGAGCGGCGCGGGCTTCTACAAGAAGGTCGGCAAGGAGATTCAACGCCTCGATTTCGCCACCGGTGAATACGTTGCCGGCGGCGCCAAGGCCGCCGACATCATTGCCCGCATCCTGAAAGAAAAGGACCCGGTCAAGAAGATGAAGGCCCTGCGCGAATCGACGAATCCGCAAGGCCAGTTCCTGTGGGCGATCTTCCGCGACGCTTTCCACTACATCGCCATTCACCTGGACACCGTGGCCGACAATGCGCGCGATATCGACTTCGCCATGCGCTGGGGCTTCGGCTGGAACGTCGGTCCGTTTGAAACGTGGCAGGCATCGAACTGGCTGCAAGTGGCCAACTGGGTCAAGGAAGACATCGACGCCGGCCACGCACTGTGCAACGCGCCTTTGCCTGCCTGGGTCTTCGAAGGTCCGGTCGCTGAAAAAGGCGGCGTGCACACGCCGGAAGGTTCCTACTCCGCCGTGTCGAACAGCTTCGTGCCCCGTTCGACCCTGGCCGTGTATGACCGCCAGCCATTCCGCGCGCCGGTACTGGGCAGCGGCGCCATCGACGGCAAGACCGCCGGCACCACCGTCTTCGAAGATGAATCCGTGCGCGTCTGGCATACGGGCGACGACGTCCTGATCATCTCGTTCAAGACCAAGATGCACGTGATCGGCGAAGGCGTGATTAATGGACTCAAACTCGCATTAGCGGAAGCGGAAAAGAACTTCAAAGGTTTGGTGATCTGGCACGCCGACGCAGCCGAAGGCGGTGCCTTCTCGGCCGGCGCCGACCTGCAATCGGCCCTGCCGGCCTTCATGCAAGGCGGCGTGAAAGCCGTCGATCCGATCATCGCCGAACTGCAGAACACCTTCATGTCGCTGAAATACGCGAATGTGCCGGTGATCGCCGCAGTCGCTGGCCTGGCCCTGGGCGGCGGCTGCGAGCTGGCGCTGCACTCCTCGAAGCGCGTGGCCTCGATCGAGTCCTACATCGGCCTGGTGGAAGTGGGCGTCGGCCTGATTCCTGCCGGCGGCGGCCTGAAGGAAGCGGCGCAGCGTGCCTACAAGGAAGCCAAGGGTAACGACATCCTGCAATTCCTGAAAACGGGCTTCACCAATGCAGCCACCGCCAACGTGTCGAAATCGGCGCTGGAAGCGAAGAAGATGGGCTACCTGAAAGAAGACGACGTGATCGTGTTCAACGCCTACGAGTTGCTGCACGTGGCCAAGGTCGAAGCGCGCGCCATGTTCGACGCGGGCTTCCGTCCGCAACTGCCGTCGCTGATCCAGGTCACGGGCCGTTACGGCTGGGGCACCATCAAGGCGCAGCTGGTCAACATGCGCGACGGCGGCTTCATTTCGGCGCACGATTTCAAGCTGGGCGAGATGATCGCCGAGATCGTATCGGGCGGCGACGTGGACCAGGGCAGTTTCGTCAGCGAACAGTGGCTGCTGGATATGGAACGCAAGGCATTCCTGGAGCTGTTGAACCATCCGAAAACCCAGGAACGGATCATGGGCATGATGCAAACCGGTAAGCCGGTACGCAACTAAGCCTGTCGTCGATGACTATCCTGTCCCTGGTATTTAAAGTATTACTGCGCGTGAGGCCAAGCATGGTGTATGACCGTATCAAACAACAGATGATGGACACCTTGCCCTTCGTGCGGCTGCTGGGGATCAGCATCGACGACATCGGCGCCGGCACCTCGAAGGTGTCGATGCCGGAAGATCCCAAACTGAATAATCACCTGGGCACGCAGCACGCGGGCGCCTTGTTTACGCTGGCCGAAACGGCTTCCGGCGCGGCCATGGCTGGCGGCTTCGCCGAGCTGATACTGGGTTTGCGCCCGGTGGCCAAGGAGTCGCGCATCGCCTACCAGAAGCTGGCCCGGGGCGCGACGCGCGCCGAAGGCCGCGTGCCGGGCGACCTGGCTGCATTGAAGGCGCAGCTGGCACAGGACGGCAAGGTGGCGTTTCCCGTGGAAGTCGATATTTTCGACTCCGAAGGCACGCTGGCGGCACAGGTGACGGTGGACTGGTATTTGTCGCAGAAGCGCTAAGCGTCAACCTGACTACCTCGGACATTCGACAGAACACGAACTTCGTTCAACATCTTTGAAAGAACAAAATGAGCAAACAACTTCAAGACGCCTATATCGTCTCTGCAACCCGCACCCCGATCGGCAAGGCGCCGCGCGGCATGTTCAGAAACACCCGCCCGGACGACCTGCTGGTGCGCGTGCTGCAATCGGCCCTGGCGCAAGCGCCTGGCCTCGACCCGGCCCTGATCACCGACGCCATCATCGGCTGCTCGTTCCCGGAAGCGGAGCAAGGCTTCAATATCGCGCGTAACTCGGTGCTGCTGGCCGGCCTGCCGAAAACCGTGGGCGGCGTGACCGTCAACCGTTACTGCGCTTCGGGCATCACGGCCATCGCCATGGCGGCCGACCGTATCCGCGTGGGCGAAGCCGACGTGATGATCGCCGGCGGCATCGAATCGATGTCGATGGTGCCGATGATGGGCCACCACCCATCGATGAACCTGGACATGTTCAGCGATGAAAACATCGGCATGGCCTACGGCATGGGCCTGACGGCCGAAAAAGTGGCGCAGCAATGGAAAGTGTCGCGCGAACAGCAGGACGCCTTCTCCGTTGAATCGCACCGCCGCGCCATCGCCGCGCAGCAAGCCGGTTTCTTCAAGGCCGAAACGACGCCCGTGGAAATTATCACGCGCACGCCGAACCTGGCTACCGGCCAAGTCGATGTGACGCGCCGCACCGTCGACACCGACGAAGGCGCGCGTGCCGATTCGTCGATGGAGTCGCTGGGCAAACTGAAACCTGTGTTTGCCGCCAAGGGCACCGTCACGGCCGCCAACAGCTCGCAGATGTCCGACGGCGCCGGTGCGCTGCTGATCGTCAGCGAAAAAATCCTGCGCGAGCATAACCTGACCCCATTGGCGAAATTCTCTTCGTTCGCCGTGCGTGGCGTGCCGCCGGAAATCATGGGCATCGGTCCGAAATTCGCCATCCCTGCAGCGTGCGCCGCCGCCGGCATTACGCAAGACCAGCTGGACTGGATCGAGTTGAACGAAGCGTTTGCCGCGCAAGCCTTGGCCGTGATCGGCGACCTGGGCCTGGACCCATCGAAGGTCAACCCGATGGGCGGCGCGATCGCCCTGGGCCACCCGCTGGGCGCCACCGGCGCCATCCGCGCGGCCACCGTGATCCACGCATTGCAGCGCACCAAGCAGAAGTACGGCATGGTCACCATGTGCGTGGGCGCCGGCATGGGCGCAGCAGGCATCTTCGAGCGCGTATAAGCTTGACGGGCTAAAGCAATAAAACAGGGCG
Source organism: Janthinobacterium breve (assembly GCF_051380895.1). Lineage (NCBI taxonomy): Bacteria > Pseudomonadati > Pseudomonadota > Betaproteobacteria > Burkholderiales > Oxalobacteraceae > Janthinobacterium > Janthinobacterium breve. The sequence continues at coordinate 339,487 of NZ_JBNYXY010000004.1, forward strand.
CTGCGGGATTACCCCGGCGCCCTTTATCTTTTTGGAGACGACATGGATATTTTGTGCAGCAAGAGCGAGGGCATCCTCACCCTGGAATTCAACCGCCTGGAACGCAAGAATGCGATCACCGGCGCCATGTACCAGACCCTGGCCGATGCGCTGGTGGCGGCAGAGACGGACGACGAGGTGCGCGCCATCCTGATCTGCGGCAAGCGCGAGATTTTCACGGCGGGTAACGACCTCGATGATTTCATGAAGACGGCGCGGCCGAAGGATGGCTCGCTCGACCATGACCGTCCCGTGTTCCAGTTCATGCGCGCCCTGTACGGCAGCAGCAAGCCCGTGGTGGCGGCCGTCTCCGGCCCCGCCATCGGCATCGGCACCACCTTGCTGATGCACTGCGATCTGGTCTACGCGGCCGACAACGCCAGCTTCTCGATGCCGTTCACGCAACTGGGCCTGTGCCCGGAATTCGGCTCCAGCCTGCTGCTGACGCAATTGGCCGGTTACCCGCGTGCGGCGGAAAAACTGATGCTGGGCGAGTCGTTCCCTGCACAGGAAGCGCTGGAGATGGGCCTGGTCTCGAAGGTCGTGCCCCTGTACGAATTGATGACGTACGCGCAAGGCCAGGCTGCCAAGCTGGTGGCCCTGCCAGCCGCCTCGATCCGCGCCACCAAGCGCCTGATGAAGCAAAGCCGCATGGAGCCGATGAAGGCGGCCATCGCGGAAGAAAACAAGCTGTTCAGCGCCATGCTGGGCGGCGCCGAAGCGAAGGAAGCGTTTACGGCCTTCTTTGAAAAGAGGAAGCCGGATTTCAAGAAGTTTGCATAAGCTGACTGCCGGGGTCAGACCCCCGCGCCCGTTAGCGCAAGCCGCTGAGTTAGCGGCCTTGAGGGTCTGACCCCAGAATTTCCCTCTGGGTTTAATTCAAACTAGACGACTGGTCTAATTGTGCTACAATGCATCGCATGAAAGCTGAATACACTGACGTGCGCCAGCACATTATCGACCAGGGCAAGGCCATCATCACGCGCAAGGGCTTTGCCGGCGTGGGGCTGAACGAGATTTTGTCGGCCGCCGACGTGCCCAAGGGGTCGTTCTACCATTACTTCAAGTCCAAGGAATTGTTTGGCGAGGCGATGCTGGAAGATTACTTGAGCGGCTACCTGGCCGGGATGGATGTGGTGCTGGGCCAGTCGGGCCAGAACGCGGCGCAGTCGCTGATGGCGTATTGGGCCAGCTGGACCAGCGAGAGCCTCGATGGCAGCGCTTGCGACTGCCGTTGCCTGGTGGTCAAGCTCAGCAGCGAAGTGGCGGACATGTCGGAGCCGATGCGCGTGGCGCTGCTCGATGGCACCCACCGCATCATCGCCAAGCTGGCCCTGGCCATCGCGCGGGGCAGGGTGGACGATACCCTGCCATCGGTGGCCGATCCGGCGCAGATGGCAGCCACCTTGTACCAGCTGTGGCTGGGCGCGGCCTTGCTGACCAAGCTGCGGCGCGACGCCAGCGCCCTGCGAACGGCCCGGCAGGCGACCCTGGCGATGTTGCAGCTGTCGCCGGACCAGTAAGCGGACGCCAAGTACGCGGATGACAGACATCCGCGTTTTTTTGAATAGCATTCTAGACGACCAGTCTAATAATAAGGAGCGACATCATGAAAAATTTTGAATTCCATAACCCGACGCGTATCGTGTTCGGCGCCGACACTGTCGCCAAATTGTCCACCCTGGTGCCGCACGATGCGCGCGTGTTGATTTTGTACGGCGGCGCCAGTGCGGAAAAGACCGGCACCCTGGCCGAGGTGCGAACTGCTCTTGCGCTGGGCCAGCGCACGGTGCAGGAGTTTGGCGGCATCGAACCCAATCCCAGCTATGAAACCCTGATGCGTGCCGTGGCGCAGGTACGTGGCGACAAGCTGGACTTCCTGCTGGCCGTCGGTGGCGGCTCCGTGATTGATGGCACCAAGTTCGTCGCTGCAGCTGCCCTGTACGACGGCGAGCCGTGGGAAATCGCCGAGCGCGGCGGCGCCAATGTGCGTCAAGCCCTGCCGTTTGGCACGGTGCTGACCTTGCCGGCCACGGGTTCGGAAATGAACAACGGCGGCGTGGTGACGAAAAAAGCCACGCATGACAAGCTGAGTTTTCGCAGTCCGCTGCTGTACCCGCAATTTTCCGTGCTTGACCCGAGCAAGACCTTTACCTTGCCGGCCAGGCAGGTGGCCAATGGCCTGGTCGACGCCTTTGTCCACACCACGGAACAGTATTTGACCTATCCGGCGCAGGCGAAGGTGCAGGACCGCTTTGCCGAAGGCCTGCTGCAGACGCTGGTCGAGATAGCCCCGCAAGCGATCGCCGCGCCTGACGATTACGATACCCGTGCCAACCTGATGTGGACGGCCACCCTGGCCCTGAATGGCCTGATCGGCGCTGGCGTGCCGCAAGACTGGGCCACCCACATGATCGGCCACGAACTGACGGCCCTCTACGACATCGACCATGCACGCACCCTGGCGCTGGTGCTGCCCGCACTGCTGGAGGTGCAGCGCGAACAGAAACGTGGCAAGTTGCTGCAATATGGCGAACGCGTGTGGCAGATTACCAGCGGCAGCGAAGAGCAGCGCATAGCCGCCGCCATCGCCCGCACCCGCGCCTTCTTTGAAGGCTTGGGCCTGCCGACCCGTTTGTCGGCCTACCAGCTGGGCCAGGAAGCGGTAGAAGCGGTATTGCAGCAACTGGCAGCACACGGCATGACCTCGCTAGGCGAACACCGCGATATCGACCTCGCGCGCAGCCGCCGTATCCTCGAAGCAGCACTGTAACCCTGACATAAAAGGAAACAACATGAACATCCTGATGGTACTGACCTCGCACGATCAACTGGGTGACACCGGCAAGAAAACCGGCTTCTGGCTGGAAGAATTCGCCGCCCCCTACTATGCCTTGCAAGAAGCGGGCGCCAAGCTGACGGTGGTCTCGCCCAACGGTGGCCAGCCGCCGCTGGACCCGAAAAGCGACGAGCCCGATTCGCAAACGGACGCCACGCGCCGCTTCAAGCTGGACGCCGCCGCGCAAGCCGTGCTGGCCAACACGGGCAAGCTGTCCGAGGTGAAGGCGGCCGACTTTGACGCCGTGTTTTACCCGGGCGGCCATGGTCCGCTGTGGGACCTGGCCGAAGACCCGCATTCGATCGCGCTGATCAAGCAGATGATCGCCGCCGGCAAGCCCGTTGCCGCCGTCTGCCACGCACCGGGCGTGCTGCGCCACGTGAAGGCGGCTGACGGCACGCCGCTGGTGCGCGGCAAGAAGGTGACGGGCTTTACCAATACCGAGGAAGACGCTGTCGGCTTGACGGCCATCGTGCCTTTCCTGGTCGAGGACATGCTCAAGCAAAACGGCGGCATCTATTCCAAGCTGGGCGACTGGCAGCCGTACGCCGTCACCGATGGCTTGCTGGTCACGGGCCAGAATCCCGCATCGTCGGAAGCGGCCGCGCAGGCGCTGCTCAAGCTGCTGGCCTGATGCGCGGTTAGTGTCCGGCGGCCATGCCCGCCATGATCAGGCCAACCGAAGCCTGCCAGGCTGTTTCGCTGGCCGGCCTGCCCGCCAGCGCATAGCCGTGCAGGAAATCGACGAGCGTATCGCGCCCGCGCAGCCGGGTTTTTTTGTCCAGCGCGAGACCGTCGACGGCCAGCTCGAACAGCGCCGTAAACCGCTCGGCGACATCGGCGTGCGTCACCAGCCCGCGCGCCATCAGGCGCACGAAATACGGCGTGGCGCTGACCAGTTCCAGGTACAGTGCGCATAGCGCGAACAGGCGCCGCCGAGGCGCCTGGCGCCGCGTAAACGGCGGCTGGCGTGGATCGAGTGCGGTGAAACGCTGCGCCATCAGGGCCAGCAGCAATTCCTCCTTTCCCGTGTAATAGTGGTACAGGGCCATGGCATCGACGCCCAGGCACAGCGCCAGCGCGCGCATGGAAAAGGCTTCGCCTTTTTCTTCCAGCAGGGCCAGGGCCGTCTGCAGGATGGTGGCGTTGTCCAGCGCGGGCGCGATGCGGCGGGGGCGGCCCGCGCGGCGCACTGAATTTTCAATAGCTTGAAGTTTTGGCGATTTCATGGGCATAATTCTACACTGTAGAATTAATTGAGAGAGCTCCATGCAAAAACCTTTTGTCAGCGCCTTTCTCGGCATCAGCATCGATGGCTGCATCGCCGGAGAAAACGGCGACCTGGCCTGGCTGGCTGAACTGGCGCCCGACTCGCCCGATGCCACCGGCTACACGGCCTTGATGGCGCAAGTCGATACCTTGCTGATCGGGCGCACCACGTATGACGCCGTGCTGGGCTTCGAGCCGTGGCCGTATGCGGGCAAGCGCGTGGTGGTACTGAGTCACCGCGACTTCGCGCCGCGCCATGGCGAGCAGCGCCGCGAAGGCAGCGTGCGGGAAGTATTGGAGGGTCTGGCAGAAGAGGGCTGCCACCATGTGTATCTCGATGGCGGCGCCGTCATCCGCGCCGGTTTGCGCGAGGGCGTCATCGACAGTGTGACCTTGTCCGTGCTGCCCGTGGTGCTGGGCAAGGGCGTGCGCCTGTTCGAGGATGGCTTGCCGCGCAGCGACTGGCGCCTGGACGGCACGCGCCAGCTGCCCAGCGGCGTGGCGCAGCTGCGCTATCGTAAACCTTAAACCGCGTTATCGAGTTCGACGATAAAGCCTGTATCAAAACGGTCATTTTCGGGCGTGCCATCGGGGCGCTTGTAGCCGCAGGGATTGCACACGACGCGGCACTCGCCTATCTGGTAGTCGAGCGAGGCGTGCATGTGGCCATGCACCCACAGGTCCGCCTGCGCCACCAGTTCATCCAGCTGCGAGGCGAACGCTGGCGAGCCCAGGTTGGCTGCGTATTGCGCTTCCACCGACAGCATCGATGGCGCCATGTGCGTGATGACGACGGTCTTGCCATCGAAGGCTTGCGCCAGTTGCTCGGATAGCCAGGCCTTGTGCCGCGCGTGCAGCTGCGCCGTGTCGCTGGCGCACAGCAGGCGGGGCGTGTCGCCACCCGTGCTGATGCGCTTGTAGTCGGGCATGTAGGCTTGCGCCGCCTGCATGGCTTCTTCCTGGCGCGCCGCGCCGAAGAGTAAAAAATCCGTCCACAGCGTGATGCCGAGGAAGCGCACGCCGTCGAGCACCACGGCGTCGCCGTCGAGCAGGCGGATGTTGGCGCCGTGCGCATTGGCGCTGGCACAGGCGTCGCGCACGGCGTCCTGCATGTATTCAAGCTGGTGTCCATAGCCCTCGTGATTGCCGTGCACATACAGCACGGGTAGTGCGCCGAAGGTGCGTGCGGCCCAGGCGATGGCATGGTTGCCCGTGGCGATGTCGCCGGCCAGGATCACCACGTCGGGGCGGCTGGTGGCAAGGTCGAGGGTGGGCGAGTCTTCACCCCAGACTTCCAGGTGTAGGTCGGACAGGATCAGCAAACGCATGGCAGTGGGCGCGGCAAGGCGCGGGGCAGGTCTATGGGCCTCTATCGTAGCGCAAGTCGCTGCGCCCGTCTGCTTGACCGCGCCAGGGTGGTGACGTTACCCTATGGCATCGATTACCACACACTCACTCCTGGAGCCGCATGTCGCCTTTCTTCATTCCCAAGACCTTGCTGAGCGTCGCGCTGGCCGCCATGGCGCTGCCGTTGACGGCACATGCCGCCACGCCCGCCATCGATCCCCTGACGCAGCCGATTGCCTCGCCCTACGCGGCGCAATGGAACCGCCCGCAACAACCGGCGCGCATCCATGGCGATACGTATTACGTGGGCGTGGGCGGCTTGAGCGTGGTGCTGATCGATACGCGCGCAGGCTTGATCCTGATCGATGGCGCGTTGCCGCAATCGGTGGCCGCCATCAAGGAACATATCCTCGAGCTGGGCTTTCGCCTGGAAGACATCAAATTCATCCTGAATACGGAAGCGCATTTCGACCATTCGGGCGGCGTCGCCGCCTTGGCCCGCGACAGTGGCGCGCAAGTGGTCGCCAGCCCGCTGGGTGCGCAGGCGCTGCGCGCGGGAGCGGTGCTCGCCATGGACCCGCAAGCCGGTGAAATCGACCCCATGCCGGCCGTGGAAAACGTGCGCGAGATCGCCGATGGCGAAACCCTGCAGCTGGGCGACGTGACCGTCACTGCGCGCTACACGCCCGGCCATACGCCGGGCAGCACCAGCTGGACCTGGGTCTCGTGCGAGGATGCGGAGCGCAAGGACTGCCTGAACGTGGTGTTCGGCGCCAGCCTCACGCCGGTGGCGGCCGACGATTTTCACTACCTGGGCGATGAACGCCATGCGGACTTGACGCCGGCCTTCCGCCGCGTGATGCAAGACTTTGCCAAACTGCCGTGCGACATCCTGATCTCGGCCCACCCCGACCATTCCGGCGGCGACCGCAAGCTGACGCAATTGCTGGAAGGCGCCACGCCGAACCCCTTCATCGATGCGCAGGCGTGCAGCCACTATGCGGCCAAAAATGAAGCCAAGCTCGATGCCCGCATCGCCAAGGAAAAGGCGGCTGCGACAAATTAACAACGTTGGCGCATGCGCCATGAAAAGCGGTTGACGCACTGCAGCATACGGCGCAGAATCGTCATCCGCAGTGCAGATCAACCATCAAATAGAAAGGAAACCCATGTTCGAGCAGGCTGGCAGCAAGTTGACTTACCACTAGCCCCGCGCATGACGCTCGGGGCCATCGGCAGCATTGCCGATCCCGAGCCGGTGTCCTTCAAACCCCGGTGAGGAAACTCGCCGGGGTTTTTTGTTTTGGACGACCCCGGCATAACTCGTCTGCATCAAGGATTGAAAAGAGACACCATGAAAATCAAAGTGAAAGCCACGCCCAAGCCGCGCAATCCGCTGGTGGCGGCCGCCAGGTTGCGCGGCGGCGCCGGTGCGCATCAGTCGGAGTCCTCGCCGCGCGCGGCGCGCCGGGCCGGCAAGCACCGCCTGCTGCAATTGCTGGCGGGCCGTTTGAAGTCGGACGATTAGCGCGCTTGTTTAACGCAACTGCAGTTCGACGATGAAGTTCGGGTTGAATTGGGGATTTTGCGGCGTTCCGTTGCGCGTCCTGTAGCCGCAGGGGTTAGCTACGACGCGGCACGGGCCGATGCGGTAATCGCGCGTGACGTGGAGGTGGCCATGCACCCACAGGTCCGCCTGCGCGGCCAGCTCGTCCAGGCGCGAAGCGTAGGCGGGCGAACACCCCTCGCTGCCATACGCATCATCGACCGATAGCAGCGACGGCGCCATGTGGCTGATGACGACTGTCGCGCCATCGAAGGGCTGCGCCAGTTCGCGCGCCAGCCAGGCTTTTTGCTGCGCGTGGAACATGGCCGTGTCGGCCGCGCGCAGCTTGCGAAAGCCCATGTTGGCCAGGCGGATGCGTTTGTAGTCGTTCATGACGGCTTCCGCCTCGCGCATGGCCGCTTGCCGCGTATCGTCGCCCAGCAGGCGGAAATCCGTCCACAGGGTGGCGCCCAGGAAGCGCACCTTGTTGCCTGCCTGGTCGGTGATGACGTGGCTATCGGCGTCGAGAAAATGCACGTTGTCCGTGGTGGAGCAGGCGCTGCGCAGCTCCTGGCGCACCTTGTCGAGGTGGTGGCCATAGCCTTCGTGGTTGCCATGCACGTATAGCACCGGTAGTCCCGCAAACGTGCTGGCGGCCCAGGCGACGGCGCGGGTGCCCGTGTCGATGTCGCCTGCCAGGATGACGGCATCGGGACGGCTGAGCGCAAGATCGCCTTGCGGCGCTGCGTCGCGCCATAACTCATGGTGCAGGTCCGACAGGATCAATAAACGCATGCGGTATCCAGGCGATTCGAGAGTACGCCATCGTACCTGAAAAACCTTACTCTTCTTCCAGCGCGGCGAAGCTGTGCGCCAGGTAGTCGATCAGCGCGCGCACGGCCGGCAGCAGGCCGCGCCGCGAGGGAAAGACGGCATGGATGATTTCACGCTGCGGCCGCCACTGCTCCATCAGCGGCAGCAGGCTGCCATTGGCTACCTGCTCGGTGATCATCATGGTCGGCAGCTGCACCACGCCCACGCCGGCCACGGCCGCGTCGCGCAAGGTCAGCATGTCGCCCGTGACGAAGCGCGGCACGTGGCGCAGCTGGGCGCGCGCGCCGTCCGGGCCGTGCAAATCCCATTGGTAGTGCTGTTGCGGCATGCCCAGGGCCAGGCTGGGCCAGTCGGCCAGGTCGGCCGGCGCGGTTGGCCTGGCGGCGTCGCCGAACAGCAGGGGGCTGCCCACCATGCACTGGCTGCGCTCGGCCAGTACGCGCAGCACCAGGTCGCTGTCGGGCAGCGGCGGCGGACGCACGCGGATGGCTACGTCGATGCCTTCGGCCACCAGGTCGACGCGGCGGTTGCTCGCTTCCAGCAGCAGGGTCACTTGCGGATGCTCGCGCATGAAGCCGGCCAGCATGGGGCCCACCAGTGTATGCAGCAGGGCGATGGGGCAGGACAAACGCACCGTGCCGCGCGGCGCCGCCCGCGTCAGTTCGATCGCTTCCTGCGCCGCTTCGGCTTCCACCAGCATTGCCTTGCAATGCTCGTAAAACGTCTGCCCTACGTCGGTGACGGAAAAATGCCGCGTCGTGCGCTGCAGCAGGCGCACGCCCAGGCGCTCTTCCAGCAGCGCGATGCGCCGGCTGAGTTTGGATTTCGGTATGCCCAGCGCGCGCCCGGCCGGCGCGAAGCCGCCATGGTCGACCACCTGCACAAAGTAATACAAGTCATTCAAATCCTGCATGCCGCCTCCTTTATCGTTCTATTTTTGGAACACTGATGGCGTATTTTACCGTCTACCGCCTCCATCGTTGCAAGCGTATTCTGTCTCCATTGTCATGTACACCCCACAGGAGATCGAGATGAACACAGTCACAGGTATCTACAGCGCACCGCGCCAGCACTGGGTCGGCGACGGTTTTCCCGTGCGCTCGATGTTTTCGTATAACGGCCATGGCAAGCAGTTGAGCCCATTCCTGCTGCTCGACTACGCCGGCCCCGCCGATTTTGTGCCCGGCACGCGTCCGCCCGGCGTCGGCTCGCACCCGCACCGCGGCTTTGAAACGGTGACCATCGTCTACAAGGGCGAAGTGGCGCACCGCGATTCGACGGGTCAGGGCGGCGTGATCGGCCCCGGCGACGTGCAATGGATGACGGCCGGTGCCGGCATCCTGCACGAAGAGTTTCACTCGCCTGCCTTTACGCAGTCGGGCGGCACCCTGGAAATGGTGCAGCTGTGGGTCAACCTGCCGGCCAAGAACAAGATGACGGCGCCCGGCTACCAGGCCATCACCAGCGACACGATTCCCACGGTGGCGCTGCCCGACGATGCAGGTTCCGTGCGCGTGATCGCCGGCGACTTCGATGGCCAGCATGGCCCGGCCCGCACGTTTTCGCCGATGCAGGTGTGGGACCTGCGCCTGGCCCAGGGCAAGCTGACGGAGCTGCCCGTGACCAAGGGGTGGAGCACGGCGCTGATCGTCCTGCATGGCACGGTGCTGGTCAACGGCGAGAGCGTGGTGCGCGAAGCGCAGATGGCGCTGTTCGAGCGCGATGGCGACAGCATCACCGTCGAAGCGAACAACGACGCCGTGGTACTGCTGCTGAGCGGAGAGCCGATCGACGAGCCCATCGTCGGCCATGGTCCGTTCGTCATGAATACCGAAGCGGAAATCGTGCAGGCGTTCGAGGATTTCAACAGCGGACGCTTTGCCCGCATCGAGAAGTAATTCATTTGTGCAGTACCCATGCCGCATCCCGCGGCATGGTTTTTCAGGAGACCACCATGAGCACCCCCGCCAACTTCCAAGGTTTGCCACCGATGATCGATCCCGACGATGCCGTCATGCTGCTGATCGACCACCAGAGCGGCTTGTTCCAACTGGTGCGCGACATCGAACAGCACGTGCTGCGCGGCCACGTCACGGCGCTGGCCAAGCTGTCGCGCCTGGCGAACATGCCGACCTTCACCACCGCTTCCGTGCCCGACGGCCCGAACGGCCCATTGATCCCGGAAATCCACCATTTCAACCCGGACGCCATCTACATTCCGCGCACGGGCCAGATCAACGCCTGGGACAATCCGGCCTGGGTCGAGGCCATCGAAAAGACGGGCCGCAAGACCCTGCTGATCGCCGGCACGCTCACCAGCGTGTGCATGGCCTTTCCCACCATCAGCGCGCTGGCGGCCGGCTACAAGGTGTTTGCCATCATCGACGCCTCGGGCAACTGGTCGAAGATGGCCACCGACATCACCATGGCGCGCGTGACGCAGGCCGGCGCCGTGCCGATCGACACGTATGCCGTGCTGGCTGAAGTGATGAGCACCTGGAACCGCGCCGACGCGATGGAATTCGCCGCCATCATGACCGACCATATCGTGCCGCCCTACCGCGCGCTGATCGAAAGCTATGACAAGGCGCAGGGCGTGCAAAAGCATGGCCGGGAAACCAGGCTGGAGATCCTCGAGGCGGCTGCCAAGGCTTGATCGCCGCTACGGCGCTTCGTAGCGGGCGCGTATCGCCGCCAGCACGCCGCGCTGTTCCAGGTGCGTGATGGCGGTATTCAGGCGCGCCAGGTCTGCGGCGCTGGTCGTGCGCGCATTGAGCATCAGGTGCACGGGGGCGCGCAGGGCCAGGAAGGGCAGGGCGGTCAGGGGGACGCCCTGCAGGCGCGCTTCGTGGCGCACGGCCAGCACGTCCCCCAGCAGCAGGTCGGCGCGACCCGCGTCGAGCATGAGGATGCCCTGCCGGAAGCTGCCGAACGCATTCAGCCGGCCGGCCTTTTCCAGCGCCGGCCGGGCCGCCGCATAGTCTGCCCCATACCAGCCCACCTTGGGCGCCAGCAGGGTGGCCGTGCCGCGCGCCAGCTGGCCGAAACTGCCGACATGGCGCTGCACGGCGTGCGTGCCGGCCTTGCCGAAGATGCCCACGGTTTCGTCGCGGTAGCTCACGCTGAAACGGGCATACGCATGGCGTTCCGAGGTGTCGGAGGCGGCGGGCAGCAAGTCCAGTTCGCCTTTCTGGAACAGCAACTGGCGCCGCGCGGTGGGCAGTTCCGGCACGGTCAGCAAGGTGCAGCGCGCCTCCTTGAAGATGGCGTGCAGCAGTTCCAGGTCCAGCCCCGTATATCTGCCTTGTGCGTCGCGATACAGGTAGGGCGGCCATTGCTCGAACGCCATCGTCATGCGGCAGGCCAGGGCGGGCAGGGCGCAGAGGCCGAGCACTGCCAACAACAGGAAATGGCGCATACGCATACGGGAGGTGTTTCCATGGTGTGTCACTGATGTTCAATTTGCCAGAATACCGGTGGAAGTCAAGGGGGCGGGGTCTTCTGGGCAGGTACAGCGATGCTTTTCGCGCATTTGTGCACGCTTTTTGTCGATTCCCTGCGCCGCCGTCCGGCGCCGTGAACACCTTGCAGTGTAATCGGCTATAGTGGCGCGGTGCCACCACTGCCCCGCAAAGGAAGACCGCTTGACTGCCCCGCTCGAGATCGCCGCCAATGTACTGATGACTGCCTCCATCATTCTGGCAGGACGCAATAATATTCATTCCTGGTGGATCGGCATTGTTGGCTGCGTACTGTTTGCCGTGCTGTTTTTCCAGGTTAATCTGTATGCCGACGTGATGCTGCAGCTGTTTTTCATCGTCACCTGCGTCATCGGCTGGCTGCAATGGCGGCGTGGCGCTGGCGGCAAGCCGTTGCCGATCACGCGCACGGGCTGGCGCAGCCTGGCCTGGGTAGTGCCGGCCGGCATCGCCTCCGTGGTCATCTACGGCATGCTGCTGCATCGCTTTACGAATGCCTACGCGCCCTTCATCGATTCGGCAGTGTTGGTATTTAGCATCATCGCGCAATTCTTGCTGATGAGCCGGCGCATCGAAACCTGGGTCTTCTGGCTGCTGGTCAACACAGTGGCCGTGCCGCTCTACTACAGCCGCGGCTTGCACCTGACGGCCGTGCTGTATGCGGCCTACTGGGTCAACGCCCTGATTTCCTGGTACTGGTGGGGAGTGCAGGCGCGCCGCGCGGCGCTGGCGCCCGCGGCGCCTTCCACGGCAATCGCCGACGCCTGATATTGCCACGCCAAGCCCTTAGATTCAAATCGTATATACAATCAATTTTTAATTCGTTCACGCCATAAAGACACCGAGATATAGTGGCCTTTCCCCGCTTACCGGTGTTTTTTATGTTGCGCTTTAGTCTTTCTACCTGCTTTTACGCCGCCCGGCACCAGCTGACCATGCAATGCATGGCGCAGTGGATGCCGATGCGTGCCCGTCCACGCATCCCGTAAGTCATTCCCATCCGTTTCATTGTCGTTTGCCCGCTGACCCACCCGGTCCGCGTGCCCCTGCTCGGCCTTTTTTATCTGAAAAAGGCTGCAATCCCAATAAGAGGAAACCATGTTCAAACCACTCGCCATCAGTCTTGCCATCGCCGCCGCCTTTCCCGCTTTCCCCACCCTTGCCCACGCCGAGGAGGAACTGCTGCGTGTTAACGTCACCGGATCGAATATCCGCGTCAGCGAAAAGGAGGGCGCCAGCGCCGTGCAGGTCATCACCGCCAAGGAATTGAAAGCCAGCGGCAAGACCAGCGTGTCGGAGGTGCTGCGTGCCATTTCCGCCAACAGCGGCAACAGCTACAACGAACAATATACGGGCAGTTTCTCGGCCGGTACCTCGGGCCTGTCGCTGCGCGGCATCGGCCAGCAAAATACCCTGATCCTGGTGAATGGCCGCCGCGTGGCCAGCTATGCCACGGCGCAGGATTTGCAGCAAACCTTCGTTGACCTGAACAGCCTGCCGATGGCGGCCGTGCAGCGCATCGAAGTGCTCAAGGATGGCGCCTCGTCCGTGTATGGCTCGGACGCCGTGGCCGGCGTGGTCAACATCATCCTGTACAAGGAATTCACGGGCACGGATATCACGGCGCAATGGGGCGGCTCGACGCAAGGCACGGGCCAGCACGAAAAGAGCGCGGCGCTGCAAACGGGTTTCGGCAAGCTCGAAGAAGATGGCTACAGCGTGGTCTTCTCGGTCGACGCGCAGCAGCGCGACAAGCTGCAGCAAAGCGACGTTGCATGGTTGCGCGATGCCGATTACCGCCAGCAGCAGCGCGGCACCCTGGGCTGGACCGCCACGAATTACGCCGGCAACGATCCCACGCGGACCCTGGGCGGCGTGCGCGGCCCGCTGCAACTGGTGCCGTACAAGGACATCAATCCCGATGGCAGCGGCCAGGTGCTGGCCTACAATCCGGCGCCGTACAAAACGCTGATCCCGGGCATCCAGCGCATCCATTCTTCGCTGCGCGGCACCCTCAAGCTGAACGCGGACACGGAAGCTTATGTCGATCTGCTGCACAGTTATTCGCGCGCAGACCAGACCTTCAGCGCGCCGCTGACGGTGAATAACGCCACGCGCGTGTGGAACAACAGCACCAAGCTGCTCGACACCATTCCCGTGGTGCTGCCCGTGGGCCACCCGAACAATCCGGGCGCGACGCCCTTGCCGTTCACGGCCACCCTGTTTGACCTGGGACCGCGCCTGAAGCAGGATCGCGTCACCTTCTACCGCGCGCTGGCCGGCGTCAAGGGCACCTGGGCGGGCTGGGACTGGGACACGGCCGTGGCCCATTCCAGCAGCAAGCTGGAAGAAACGGTGCAGAACTTCGTCAACCGCTACGAATTCCAGAAAGTGCTGGCCGAGGGCAGCTACAATTTCTTTGATCAATCGCAAAATAGCGAAGCGGTGCGCAACCGCCTGCGCCTGTCGACCCTGCGCCCGGCCGAATCGACGCTCGACACGCTCGACTTCTCGGCGGCCAAGGATATCTGGGACCTGCCCGCCGGTGCGCTGGGGTTTGCCGCCGGCGTTCAATGGCGCCGCGAAAAGATGGATTCGCAAACCTCGACAGCCGTGCTGTCGGGCACGGAATTGCGTCCCGCACTCAATATCATCGACGGCTCGCGCAATGTGTCGGCCCTGTTCGCCGAATTCAACGTGCCCGTGGTGAAGGATTTGTCCGTCAACGTGGCGGGCCGCGCCGACCATTACAGCGACTTTGGCAATGCGTTTTCGCCCAAAGCCAGCGCCCGCTATCAGGCGGCGCCATGGCTGCTGCTGCGCGGCACCGTGTCACGCGCCTTCCGTGCGCCGTCGCTGCCGGAAATCACCGACAGCACGGCCGTCAGCTATACCGGCGTGATCGATGCCCGCGATCCCCTGACGCCAACGCAGTCGCGCGGCGTGACGGTCATGACCATCGCCAATCCGAACCTGCGTCCCGAGCGCTCGAACAACCTGAACCTGGGCGTGGTGGTGTCGCCCACCAGCAGCTCGAGCATCGGCCTCGATTACTACCGCATCAAGCAAGATGGCGTGATCGGCACGGCCAGCGCCACCACCATACTCGAGAATGAAAAAACGGCGCCGCAACAGATCACGCGCGGTGCCGATGGACGCATCACGACACTGTACCGCCAGTTCCGCAACCAGGGCCAGCGCGAAGTGTCGGGCATCGATATCGACCTGCGCCAGCGCTTTGTCGACAAGGATTGGGGCAAGCTGACCCTGGCCGGCCAGCTGAGCCGCGTGCTGCGCTTTGCCGAGCCGTTGTCCGATGGCGCGCCGCTGACGGACGGCGCCGGCACCAATTATTTCGGTTCCATCCCGAAATGGCGCGGCGTCACCTCTGCCACCTGGGAGCAGGGGAAATGGTCGTCGACCCTGACCTGGAACTACGTGGGCAGCTATGCGCAGCAGAAGCATCTCGACGAATCGGTGGCCGCCTTCAGCACCTTTGACGTGACCAGCAGCTGGCAGCTGACACCAAAGGCGAACGTCACTTTCATCGTGCAAAACCTGGCCAACAAGCGCGCACCCTGGGACTACGCCTCGACCGGCTTTGACTTTACCCAGGCCGACCCGCGTGGACGCTTTGCATCGCTCAAGCTGAACTACAAGTTCTAATGACCGTTTGACACCTGCCGCTGGCCAGTCTGTTCCTGCAGGCGCTGGCGGTAGGCGCTGGGCGTGACGCCCATGCGTTCGCGAAAGGCGGTGGCGAAGTTGCCCGCGTTGTGAAAACCGATCAGCAGGGCAATATCCTGCACGTCGATATCTGTCTGCTGCAGCAATTCCACGCCGCGGGCGATGCGCGCTTCGCGGATGAAGGCAAACACGGTCATGCCGGTTTGCTCGCGGAACATCAGGGTCAGCTTTTCGCGGTAAGTGCCCACGCTGCGCGCGATGTCGGACAGGTTGGGCAGGCTGCCCAGATTGTCGAGAATGAGTTGTTTGACGGCATTCACGAACACCAGGTCGGGATGCTGCAGCTTGTCGCTGATCGGCATCGTGGCTGGCAAGGTACTGTTGCTTTTACGCATCAATCCCAGGTGGATATGAATGCGCGCGGCCAGTTCTTCCGGCGTGAACGGCTTTGAAATGTAATCGACGCCACCCACCTGCAAGCCCATGATGCGTTCCTTGGCGGCATCGGCGCCGCTGAGAAAGATCACGGGTATCTGTTCCGTTTCGGGGTTGGCCTTGAGCAAACGGCATGCCGTGTAGCCATCCATCTCGGGCATGCGCACATCGAGCAGGATCAGGTCGGGAAGCGTGGCCAATGCCAGCTGGTAGCCCTGATAGCCATTGAACGCGATGCTGAAACGGTAGGGCTGCTCGCTGAGCAGCTCCATCAGCATGCGCTGCTCGAACGCGGAATCGTCCACGATCAAGATGTTTTTTTTGATGGTTTCGCTGGTCAATGGCATGGATTGGATGACTTAACCAAAAAGCAAGTTGTGGCTTATTATGCCTCGCTTTTTCTTTTTTTTCTGTTTTTCTCGTGTTTCAAAAGAGGTTTCTCCGCCAGAAGAAGCGGCGATTTCCCAGATCGCTAATAATTCACTCATGCATTGACTTAAAGCAATGTCGATTGTTAAAAAAACTGCTTTGCCTATGCGGCAAAAGTAATGAAGTCCCAAGCTGTTGGTCTTCAGTATTGTTAGTTGTCCTGGTTTGCGTGCCCTAGAAAACGCCGGCAATTCCGTGACTATCCTCAGTGCCCTTACCTTTTCGGAAGGGCCCGTTCATGATGTTTCATCATCCGGAGGTTTTATGTTACGCGTTAAATTTTCCCCTGCTGTCATCGCCGCTGGCCTTGCCCTTGGCGCAGCTTCCATGTCTGCTTCCGCCGACGCCGCCACCTATCTGAATGGCAGCGCCACCTCCAACTTCGACGTCACGTTGACCATCGTTGCCAACTGCGTGATTGCGGCGGCACCGTTGAACTTCGGTTCGGTCCAGGGCGTACTGAGTACTGCCGTGAACGTCAATACCACGGTGAACGTCACCTGCACTAATACTACGCCGTATAACGTGGGCCTGAGTGCGGGCACAGGCACGGGCTCGTCCGGCACGACGCGCTATATGAGCGGCACCGGTTCGAACACGGGTACGGTGCAGTTCAACCTGTTCCAGGCGGCTGGCGCGACCGTTTGGGGCAATACGCAGGGCACCAATACGCAGGGTGGCACGGGCTCCGGCGTGGCCCAGCCGCTGACTGTCTACGGGCAGGTGCCGGCCCAGGCGACACCCGCTCCCGATGCCTATAAATCGACCATTACCGCTACCGTATATTTCTAGGGCGGGCGCATATGACGGTACGTCGCGCATTTGCTTTCTTGCTATGGCTGGCGCCGATGCTTTGCATGCTCGGCGGCGCTTCCGTGGGTGCCGCCAATCTGCAGATTTCCCCTGTCACTATCAACTTGCGAGCCGAGCAGAATGCGGCCGGCATCACCTTGCAAAATCTGGGTGACAAGCCCTTGTATGGCCAGGTGCGCGTATTTTCCTGGGATCAGGTGAAGGGTGAGGAGGTGCTGCTGCCGACGCAGGAACTGATGGCCAGTCCGCCCATCGTCGAAGTGACGCCGAGCGGACGCCAGACGATCCGCCTGGTGCGGCGCAGCGCCGGGCCAGCGGCGCAGGAGCGCACCTTCCGCGTATTGATCGACGAAGTCGCGCGCGATGCCGAGACGGAGGGCAATGGCGTGGACATTCGGCTGCGCTATTCGGTGCCTGTCTTTGTGCTGCCTGTCGGTGCGCCCGGCAAGGAAGTGCTGGCATGGCAGGTGTTCCGCAAGGAGGGTGCGTGGATGTTGCGTATCAGCAATAGCGGTAATTTTCATGCGCAAATAGGCGCTACGTCGTTTGCGAACCAAGCCGGCAAGGAGCATGACATCAGCAAGGGTTTGTTTGGCTACGTGCTGGCGGGACGCATGCGCGAATGGCGCCTTCCCGTCGCCAACGATGCCGCGCTCGATGGCGTGTTGACGATTTCAGCCAACGTGAATGCAAAGGCGATCATTGCCAGGACATCGACGCCACCTTGACCAACGCCGCCGAGGCGAACGCTTGCTCAACCGGGTTACACCATGATGTGGTCACTGACATGGCAGGCCTGCTGGACGGTAGTGATGATGGCGGCATCGTGCGTCGCCAGAGCGGACGGCGTGGAGCGCGCGCCCGTCTCGGGCGACGATCCCGGCCCGGCCAGCGCGGACGTGAATATGTCGGCACCGAGAGAACTCTATCTGGAGGTTAGTGTGAATGGCGAATCAAGCGGACTGATCTTGCGCTTTACCCAGCAGGGTAAGCGCTTGCGCAGCAGCGTGGACAACTTGCAGCAGCTCGGGCTGGACCCGGCGCGCCTGGGCGTGCCGGGCCAGCTCGATGTCGCGCTCGACGCCATTCCCGGCCTTGCCTATGATTACGATGCGACGCGCCAGAACCTGGCCCTGCGCATCAGCGATAGCCTGCGCACGCCCTACAGCATTGACGCGCATACGGCCGAGCGCGCACCAAAGTCCAGCGTGACGCCCGGTGCCGTGCTCAACTATGAAGCTTACACAGAGCTGGGGCAGGCGCGCCGCTCCGCAATTTTCAATGATTTCCGCTATTTTAACGACAGCGGCGTGTTCAGCAGCACGGGCACGCTGAACGTGACTGCGGGGCAGCGCCAGTACATGCGTTTCGATACCTTTTGGAACCATTCCGATGTCGACACCTTGCAATCGTGGCAGGTGGGAGACCTGATTTCATCATCGCTGAGCTGGAGCCGCGCCGTACGCATGGGCGGCTTCCAGTGGCGCAAGAATTTCCAGTTGCGCCCCGACCTGCTGACCTTTCCCGTCACCTCGGTGAATGGCACGGCGCTCGTGCCGTCTTCGCTGAGTCTGTACGTGAATGGGGTGCAACAGTACGCGGCGAGCGTACCCAGCGGCCCATTCGTGCTGAACCAGGTGGCAGGCATCAATGGCGCAGGGCAGGCTACCGTGATCACCCGCGACGCGCTCGGACGCAGCGTGGCCACCACCCTGCCTTTATATGTCGACACGCGCATGCTGGCCAGCGGATTGAGCGATTATTCGGTCGAGGCGGGAGTGCTGCGGCGCGACTACGGCCGCCGCTCCTTCGGCTACCAGAAGCGTCCCATCGCCAGCGTCACTGGACGCTATGGACTCAGCGATACTCTAACGGTCGAGGGCCATGGCGAAGCCGGCGCCGGTGTGCTGAACGCGGGCGCTGGCGCTTTGCTGCGGCTGGGACAGGCCGGGGTGCTTAACGGCGCCATCGCCGGCAGCAGTGGTCACGGCCAGGGCATGCAGGTCAGCGCGGGCTATCAGTACCTGGGACCCCGCTACAGCATCGATGTGCAAAGCGCGCGCGCCAGCGCCGGCTATGGCGACCTGGCATCGGGCGACGGCAGTCCCGTGGTGCGGGCGGCCGACAGGGTGTCGCTGACCCTGGCGCTGGCGGCAGGGTAAAGCATGAATCTCAGCTATATCGGCTACCGCCCCGAGGGGGAGGCGACGTCGCGCATCGTCACCCTCGGCTATTCGGCCTCGCTGTTCAAAGGCGTATTTCTGAGCACCAGCGCCTTCCAGGACCTGAGCCAGCATCGCAACCGGGGTTTTTACATCGGCCTGAGCATGGTCCTGGACGGAAACATTGCCACGAGTGCCAATACCAACCGGCAAAATGACGTCAGCAGCCATAATTTTGGCGCCCAGCGCACGGCCGATTTTGGCGGCGGCTTCGGCTGGGCCATGCAGAGCGGCATGTCCGGCAGCTCCAGCTATCGCCAGGGTCAGCTGGAGTACCTGGGCAACTATGGCCGCGTGACGGCGCGCGTGCAAAGCGATTCCATGGACCATGCGGCGTCGCTGGACGCCTCCGGCGCGCTGGTGCTGATGGATGGCCATGTCGAGGCAGCGCGCCAGGTGGGCAGCGGCTTCGCGCTGGTCTCGACGGGAGGCGTGCCGAACATTCCCGTGATGCATGAAAACCGTCAGATCGGCATCACGGGCGGCAGCGGTTACCTGCTTGTGCCCAACCTGAATGCCTATGGCGATAACCAGATCAGCATCGGTACGGATAGCCTCGACGTCGATGCGCGGGTGCCGGTGACCAACATCAACGTGGTGCCGCGCAGCCTGTCCGGGGTGCTGGCAGCGTTTCCCGTGGAGCGCTACACCGCGGCCACCGTCATCGTGCAAGGCGCGGACGGCAAGCCGCTGTCGACCGGCTTGCCGGTGTTGCATGTGCAAAGCGGCAAGCGCACCGTGGTAGGCTTTGACGGCATCATCTTCGTCGACGACCTGGGCGCCGATAACCAGTTGCGCATAGGCGAAGGCGATAGCCTGTGCGCGGTGCATTTCCCCTATGTGCGCCCGGCCGAAGGTGGCCTGCCCGTCATCGGTCCGCTACGCTGCGCTGCCGGAGGAGTCCGCTGATGCGCCGCCTGCTGCCTGTGCTTGTCGTCGTGCTGGGCTGCATGCTGGGCACGGCGGCGCGCGCCGATGTCTGCTCCGTCAGCGTGAACGACGTCGATTTCGGCCAGGTAACGCCTATTTCAGGCAGCGACTATACGGTCACTGGCTCCGGCACGCTGAGCTGCACCTTTTCCACCTTGAGCCTGGGCGTCTTGCTGACGCCGAATGCGCGCGTGTGCCTGAACCTGGGCATCGGCAGCAATTCGCTGTCGGCCGTGCCGCGCACCCTCGGTAATGGCGCCGCCCGCATGCAGTACAACCTGTATGTGGACGCTACCTATTCGCCATCGTCGATATGGGGCGGGCCGGGCGTGACCGGCGCTACCACTTCGTATCCGCTCCAGTTGTCGGCCGGCCTGCTGACGCTGGGGGGCACTTACACCAAGAATTTCAATTTCTACGGCAAGATTCCCGCTGGTGCCGCGCTGGCGGGCGTGCCGACAGTCAGCAACAGCAATACCGTCTACACCTCCAGCTTCAGTGGCGCTGGCACCATGACCTACGCCATGTATGGCTTGCTTAACGATCCCGGTACCTGCCTGGGCAACAGTGCCAGCTTCAGTTTTAACGTGAACGCCACGGCGATCAATAACTGCACCATCACTGCCGCGTCGATGGCGTTTACCACGGCGACGGTGCTGAACGGACCCGTACGCAGTACCAGCACCCTGTCGGTACGCTGCGTCAACAACAATGCGTATCAGATCGCCTTGAGCGGCGGTACGGTGGCGTCCAGCGTGGCGGCGCGCAAAATGAAAAATACCGTGACGGCGGACCTTATCGCATATGAATTATCGGGCAGCCTGGACGGCCCCATCTGGGGCGACGGCACTGCCGGTACCAGCATGGTCAGCGGCACCGGCACGGGCAGCAGCCTGCCAATAGCGATTTATGGGCGGGTGCCGGCGCAGACCACGCCACGCCCCGGCGACTACAAGGACACGGTGACGGCAACGATTTATTTTTAGAACGTGACGGTGATGAGGCCGGCGTCTGATGGTGTTGTCTGCTGGAGCAGCAGATACGGCGTGTTGTGCTGGCAGCGCACCTGGGCGCTGTTGCGTTGCGCAACGATGGTACACGCTTCCTGGACGATGAAGGTGGCCTGCAGCGTAGCGGAAGACACGGTATCGGCGGTGGTGGTCTGGCAAAGGGACAGGGCGAGCAGGGCGGGCAGTACGGCAAGCTTCAAAGGGGTCATCGTGAATGTATCGCATGTAAAACGGGCGTGGGCAGCAGCGCTGGAAGGCGTGGCTGACACCGTTTTTCGCACCTGGATTGGGGAATTGAACGAGCCATGATTGTACTTGAGCAAGAAAAGTGTGAGTTTTTGCGTATTTTCAGGCCGCTACCGTAGCGCGAAGGTCACTTGCAAAGTGATAGTAACTAAGTTTCCGTGTTGCAACTGAAATATTTTTCGATTGTTGTGTTGAGTCAACGTGAGGAGATGGTCATGAAACATACCAACTTTAATAATTTGCCTTGCCCGATCGCACGCAGCCTGGGCAAGGTGGGGGAATGGTGGAGCATCCTCATCCTGCGTGAAGCGTTTTACGGCAAGACGCGTTTTGACGAATTTGAAAAGAGCCTCAAGATCGCGCCCACCATCCTGACACGCCGGCTGGCCGACCTGGTGGAGGGCGGCTTGATGACGCGCCGTCTGTATTGCGCCAAGCCGCCCCGCTACGATTATGTGCTGACCAAGTCCGGGCGCGCCTTCAAGCCTGTCTTGCTGGCTTTTATTGCCTGGGGCAATGAAAACTTCGCGCCGGAAGGCGCCAGCCTCGTCATCGCCAGTCGCGACACGGGCCTGGCCGCCGATCCGGTGCTGGTCGACGCCATGACGGGCTTGCCCATCAATGACGAGTACTACGCGTTTGCGCCGGGGCCGGCCGCCAGCGACAGCATGCGCAGCATCATCCTCGACGCAGAGAAAAGCAGCGGCATCGCGCCCAAGCCGAAGGCCGCGCCCGCCAACCGCGGCTGGGTGGCGGAAGGGCATCTGGCTTGACGGGGCGACTGTGGGCGAGCATCAAGTTTGGCGAAAAGCAAAGCGGGCGGCGCGGCCTGGCGCTACTGTCGCACTATGCAACACCAGTGCGGCGTAGGCCCGGTTGTGCGGGGCAGGGCGCCATCCGTGATCCGCTATCCGTTGAAGGAGACCTGCGATGAGCACATTGCAACAACACGTATGCCGCGCCGCCAGCGTGCTGGCGCTGGCAGCCCTGCTGGGCGCCTGTTCCCATGGTCCGCATCATCCGGGCGGCGATGACGTTACCTTGACGGGCGCGCAGGAAGTGCCGGCCAATACCAGCACGGCCAGCGGCAGCAGCACGATCCGCGTTGCCCATGACCTCAGCATCACCGGCGGCGTGCGCTATACGGGCATGCTGGCCACCGTCGCGCATCTCCATGAAGCGCCCACGGGCGCCAACGGTCCCGTCATCTTGCCCCTGCTGCAGACGGGCGCCGGCATGTTTGCCGTGCCGGACGGCGCCATGCTCACGCCGCCCCAGTATGCGAGCTACCAGGCCGGCAAGCTGTACGTCAACGTGCATAGCGCCGCCTACCCGGCCGGCGAGATCCGCGCCCAGCTCAAGCCATAGCGGGCCACCGGCGTTTTCTCCGTAACCTCCTTGGGCCGCGCGAGCGGCCTTTTTTTGCGCCAGATGGCCGGTGCGCGCGGCACGCTACAATGGCGCTCCATGCTGACCATCCTTGCCATCACCTTTCCCTTCTTCGCCCTGGTGCTGTGCGGCTACCTGGCTGTGCGGCGCACGCTGCTGCCGCTGGCCGCCATCGGCGGCTTGAACAGTTTTGTCCTGTACTTCGCGCTGCCCTGCATGCTGTACCGCTTCGGCGCCGCCACGCCCATCGCGCAGCTGCTCGACGCCAGCGTGTTTGGCGTGTATCTGCTGTGCGCCCTGATCATGGTGGGCGTGACCATGGCCATGACTCTCAGCCACCGCATCGACTGGAATAATGCCGCCTTCGGCGCGCTGGTGGCAGCTTTCCCGAACACGGGCTTCATGGGCGTACCCCTGCTATTGACTCTGCTCGGGCCCCGTTCCTCGGGCCCCGTCATCGTCACCATCGTCGTCGACATGTTGATTACCAGCTCGCTGTGCATCGCCCTGTCGCGCATCGGCAGCGGCGGCGCGCACGGCAGCCGCGCCGCCATTATGAATGCCTTGAAGGGCATGGCGGGCAATCCCATGCCGTGGGCGATTGTGCTCGGGGCATTGTCGTCGTGGCTGGAACTGGCCATGCCCAAGCCGCTGACGCAGACGGTGGGCCTGCTGGCCGATGCCGCCTCGCCGGTTGCCTTGTTTACCATCGGCGCCGTGCTGGCCCGTTCGCAGATGAGCACCAGCGACCCGGCGCCGATGCGCGACTATGTGCCGGTGGCGCTGAAAAAACTGCTGCTGCATCCGCTGCTGGTGTGGGGCATCGGCCACGCGGCCATCGCGCTGGGCGCGCCGCTCGATCCGTTCGCGCTGACCTGCATGGTGCTGGTGGCTTGCCTGCCCAGCGCCAGCAATGTGTCGCTGCTGTCCGAGCGTTTTGGGGCGAACACGGCGCGCATCGCCCGCATCATTTTAGTGTCGACGGCGCTGTCGTTTTTGACGTTTTCGGCAGCCGTCAGCTGGATGGCGTGAGGTTGGCGGCGATCAGCGCGCCCAAGGCCTGCGCCGCGCCGGGTTGATTGTCCAGCGCCAGGCCGTGTGCCATGCTGGCCTGGTCTTGCAGGCTGCGGTTCTGGCCCAGTTTCCATTTGCCCGTGATGCGCGTGAGGGGGATTTCGATGCCGACGATGGCTTTCAATAGCTTGTCGATATAGTCGGCCGGCGCATCGCTCACCCGCCATGGCGCAGCTTGATCTGCCTCATGGCGCGCCGTCAGCCGCTCCAGCAAGTCCATCAGCCACGCCGCATCGTCGATGGCGCGCAGGGGGCCGTGGGCGTGCACCACCGCGTAATTGAAGGTCGGCACTTCCTTGCCGCTGCGCTGCTTTTCCGCATACCAGGCGGGCGTGATGTAGGCGTGCGGCCCCTGGAAGATCACCATGCATTCATCGTTTCCGCCAGCGCTGCGCCACAGCGGGTTGGCGCGCGCCACGTGGGCGCGCAGGATGCCGAACGGGGCCTCGGGCGTGGGTGCGGCGATCTCGAACGGCAGATGGTCGGCGCATAAGCCCTCCTCGCCATGGCGCACCAGCGCGCCCAGGGGATGGGCCTGGATCAGCCCATGCAGCACGTCGAGGCGCTCTTCGCGGAAGCTGGCCGGCGTGTACATCTAGGCCGCGCCTTCCACCACCACGTCGGCCGTGAGCGAATTGGCGATGTAGCAGCGCTCGTGCGCGTCGTGGTGCAGGGCGGCCAGCACCTCGGGCGATGGCGGTGTTCCCGCGAAGGCGATGCGCGGACGCAGCACGATGCGCGTCATGGCCAGGCGGCCGGCGGCATTCTTTCCCAGTTCGCCGACGGCGTCGTCGCGGTAGTCGTCGATGACATAGCCGCGCTGCGCTGCCAGCGACAGGAAGAACAGCATGTGGCAGCTCGATGTGGCGGCCACCAGCGCTTCTTCCGGATCGATATTTTCCGCCACGGACATGGGCAACGGCACGGACAGGGGCGACGACGAGGCGGGCACGCGCAAGCCGCCATCGAACTGCCATTCATGGCCACGGCTGTAGCGCTGGCCGGCGAAATCCTGGCCGGCGCGCTGCCAGGCCACGGTGGCGAAAAACTGATGCATGGGTGCTCCACGGGAGTAAGAGGGGATGCGTCATCTTAGCGTCAGTCTTGGCTATTTAAAACAGCCAATAAGTGCTATCTTGAAGCTACCAATTTGAGGATGCCCAATGCCCATGCCTGCCACGCACCTGAACCAGATCATCGCTGCCTTGCCGCTGCAGCGCGGCGCCATCGAACCGTTGTTTCGCCAATTGTATGCGGCCATCAAGGCCGCCATCCTCGATGGCCGCATGAGTCCCGGGATGCAGCTGCCGCCCACGCGCGACTTTTGCCACCTGCTGGCCGTGTCGCGCCAGACGGTGCTCAATGCGTATGCGCTGCTGACGGCGGAAGGCTATCTCGATGGCGCCGTGGGGCGCGGCACCTTTGTCAGCGTCGACGTGCCTGTGGCCGCGCCGGCCGGCAAGTTGGACGCGCCCGGCTTGCTGCGGCCCTTGTCGGCGCGCGGGCAAGGTGTGGTGGCGGCCATGCGCCAGGTGGCGTTCCACCGGGGGCCGCTGCGGGCTTTTCGCGTCGGCATGCCGCGCATCGACCACTTCCCGTTTGACGTGTGGAACCGCCTGGAAGCGCGGCGCTGGCGCCGCCCCGACCACCAGTTCGGCTACAGCGACCCGGCCGGCTACCTGCCGCTGCGCGAACTGCTGTGCGTATATCTGAAGGCCTCGCGCGGCGTCCAATGCACGCCGCAGCAGATCGTGATCACCTCCGGCTCGCAGCAGGCGCTGTTCATGCTCTCGACTATTTTGCTGGCGCCGGGCGACGCAGCCTGGATGGAATCACCCGGCTACCGGGGCGCCAGCGGCCCCTTGCGCGCGGCCGGCGCGCGCGTGTTTCCCGTTCCCGTCGATGCGCAGGGGCTGGACGTGGCGTATGGCGTGGCGCACTGTCCGCAGGCAAAGCTGGCGTACGTGACGCCATCGCACCAGATGCCGCTGGGCGTGAGCATGAGCTTGCCGCGCCGCCTGGCCCTGCTGGCCTGGGCCGCGCACAACAAGGCCTGGCTGGTGGAAGACGATTACGACAGCGAATACCGCTACTCGGGCGCGCCGCTGGCGTCCCTGCAAAGCCTGGACCGCGATGGCTGCGTGGTCTACGTGGGTACCCTGTCAAAAGTGCTGTTCCCCGGCCTGCGCCTCGGTTACATGGTGGCTCCGCCCGCGCTGGCCGAGGCACTGGTGCAGGCCAAGGCCGTGATGGACCGCCATACGGCCATCGTGCCGCAGATGGCGCTGGCCGACTTCATCGCCGAGGGACACTTTGGCCGGCATATCCGCCGCACGCGCGACAGCAATGCGGAACGGCGCGACCAGCTGGTACGCGGCTTGGCGCGCGAACTTGACGATCAGCTCGTGTGCGGGCCGACCGACAGCGGCCTGGAATTGTGCGCGTATTTTCGCGGCGGCCACGATGAAGAAACGGTGTCGCGCGCGGGGCTGGAACGGGGCATCGAACTGCGTCCGCTGGGGCACTATGCCGACCCTGACGCCGGCGACGCCTGCGCCACGCCGCCCGGGCTGCTGTTGGGCTTTGCCGCCATTCCCCCGGCCGAGATGCAGCACGGCTTGCTGGAACTGGGGCGCCTCTTGCGTGGCCGATAAACTATACTGGTGCTTGCCCGCACATGAAGAACACAACCATGACTACCATCCGCTGCTCCTGGGCCAATCCGGCCAATCCCCGCTATCTCGATTACCACGATACGGAGTGGGGCGTGCCCTGCCACGACGAGCGCCGGCTGTTCGAGATGCTGAACCTGGAAGGCGCGCAGGCAGGCCTGAGCTGGGAAACCATCCTCAACAAGCGCGACACCTACCGCGCGGCCTTTGACGGCTGGGACGCGGAAAAGATCGCCGCCTATGGCCCGGAGAAGGTGGCGCAGCTGCTGCTCGACCCCGGCATCGTGCGCAACCGCCTGAAGGTGGCGGCAGCCATCACGAATGCGCAAGCCTACCTGCGCCTGCGCGCGGAAGGTCAGACCCTGGACAGCTTCCTGTGGGCGTATGTCGATGGCCAGCCCATCGTCAACAGCTGGCAGCCGGGCGCATTTCCCGCCAAGACGGCCTTGTCCGATACATTGTCGAAAGACTTGCTCAAGCGGGGCTTCAAGTTCGTCGGCTCGACCATCATCTACGCCTACATGCAGGGCATCGGCATGGTCAACGACCATGCGCCGACCTGCTTTTGTCGTGCGGGGCACTGATGCGCCGCGCCCTGGTCCTGCTCGACACGGATTTTGACGGCGCGCGCTTGCGCGCCGCCTGTGCGGCGCATGGCGGTCGTCGCCTGCATTACATCGCGCTGGCGCCGCGTCCCGTCGACGCCAGCCACTTGCCCGAAGAGTGGCGCATGCAATGGCCGCCTTGCGTGCCTGGCTTGCACCGCATGGTTTCGCGCGATGGCTTGCTTACCCTCGATGTGCTGATCGGCGAGCCCGATGCCTGCCTGGCGCAGATATCGGCACGCATCGATGAAGTGCTGCTGGCCTGGGTGCCGGCAGCCACGCCGGTGCTGGCGCGCCTGATGATGGACGGCGGCCTGCTGCAGGCCGTGCACCTGGACGAGGCGCAGCGCGCGGAGTTGCAAAAGAACGGCTTTGTTTTTGACGAGAGCCGTTTGCGCGCCGTGTTTTATGCGCGGCGCGGAGAACACGTGGCTGCCGTGGCACCCGAGCGGCGCGCCATCGTCATCGGCGCGGGCGTGGCCGGCGCGGCCGCCTGTGAACGGCTGGCCGCGCGCGGCTGGAAGGTGACCTTGATTGAGCGCCACGCGCAGCCGGCCAGCGAAGCGTCGGGCAACCTGGCCGGCATCTTCATGCCGCTGATGTCGAAGGATGACAATATCGCCACGCGCCTGGTGCGCGCAGCCTACCTGTACTCGCTGAGCCGCTGGAAAGACCTGGGCGGCATCGGCGCCGCCATCGAGGGTGTGCAAAGCGGCGTGCTGCACCTGGCACGCGACGGCGCACATGCGCAGGTGCAGCGGCAGATCGCCGCCAGTGGCCTGTATCCGCGCGAATTCGCCCGCTGGCTCGAAGCGCCCGAGGCGACCGCCATGCTGGGCGCGCCGGCGCCCGATGGCGCCTGGTGGTTCGCACAGGGTGGCTGGGCGCGACCGTCTTCCGTCTGCGCGGCCATGCTGGACGCCTGCGGCGCCTTGCTCACGCGGCGCTTTTCCAGCAGCGCCCTGCGCCTGGAGCGTGGCGACGAGGAATGGCTGGTGCGCGATGCGGACGGTGCCTTGATCGCGGCGGCACCCACCGTCATCCTGGCGGCAGGCACGGGGGCCATGGATTTCGAACAGGCGGCCGGTCTGCCGCTGGACGCCGTGCGCGGCCAGGTCACGCACCTGGCCGAAGGCAGCTTGCCCTCGTTGCCGTTCGTCGTCTGCCGCGAAGCCTACATGACGCCGGCGCACCAGGGCATCGTGTGCGTGGGCGCCAGTTACGATGCGGACGCGGATGCCGAGGTGCGCGCATCGAGCCAGCACGACAATATCCGCAAGATCGCCGCTATCCTCGATGTGCCTGGGTTTGACGCGCCGCTGGCCGGGCGCACGGGCTTTCGCTGCATGGCGCCGGACCGCCTGCCGCTGGCGGGCGCCTTGCCCGACCCGGGCGTGCCGGGCCGCTGCGAACGCTTGCGCGACGTGCCCCGCTGGCCCGGCCTGTTTGGCTTGCTCGGTTATGCCTCGCGTGGCCTGATCTGGGCGCCGCTGGCGGCCGAGCTGCTGGCTTGCCAGCTGGAGGGCGAGCCGCTGCCTGTCGAGGCACAATTGGCTGCCGCACTCGATCCAGCGCGCTTCCTGCTACGCGAACGCCGCCGCACTTCATAACTCTCCCATATACGTTTTTCATCTTTCCAAACTCTTTTTAATTTGTTTTCCGAACAACATAAGTTCGCTACAGTGGACGTGTGCTGGTTTTTGACGACGCAATAAAAAGGTGGAACGATGGCTGCTGCAGAACTGATTTTCGATCCCCGCGCCGCGCACGGCGAGGCGGCCTTTGACGAAGTGCTCCATCTGGCGCGCGCTCAGGCGCAGGCCCAGGGCTTGCCGTATGCGGGCATCGTCAGCGCGCAGGATGCATGGCAGCTGGTGCAGGCCGGCAAAGCCGTGCTGGTCGACGTGCGCACCAACGAAGAGCGCACTTTCGTCGGTTACGTGCCCGCCTCGTTGCACGTGGCGTGGGCGACCGGCACGGCCATGAACCGCAATCCCCGCTTTGTGCGCGAACTGGAAGCGAAGGCGGGCGGCAAGGATGCCGTCGTGGTGCTGCTGTGCCGCAGCGGCAAGCGTTCGGCAGCGGCCGCCGAAGCGGCCGCCAAGGCCGGCTTCACGCACGTCTTCAATATCGCGCAAGGCTTCGAGGGCGACCTCGACGCGCAGCAACAGCGTGGCCATAGCGGCGGCTGGCGCTGGCATGCGCTGCCTTGGCTGCAAGATTAATTCTCTTCCCGGGACCACCATGAACCAGCGAGCCCTTCCCCCTGTCTCCCTTGCCGTGCAGCCGCAATGGGAGCTGCACCAGATCGTCGATGAATTGCGCGCCGTGCGCGCGCAGTGGCGCGAAGGCTTGGCCAGCAGCCAGGAGTGCGGCGCGCGCGAATTCCCCTCGCGCCAGCATTTGCGCGACATCGTCGGCGCCTTGTGCGCGGCCCTGTTTCCCATGCGTCTGGGGCCCCTCGACCTGCAGCAGGAGAGCGAGGATTTTTTTGTCGGCCATACGCTCGACACGACCTTGACGGGTCTGCATGAGCAGGTGCGGCGCGAACTCAGTTACCACGCGCGCCAGCATGGCCTGCAGCAGACGGTCTCCATCGAACAGCAGGCGCTGGCCATCGTGCAGCGCTTCGCCCGCGCGTTGCCGCGCATCCGCGCCCAGCTCGACACGGACGTGGCGGCCGCCTTTCATGGCGACCCGGCCGCGCACAGCGTCGATGAAGTGCTGCTGTGCTATCCGGGCATCCTTGCCATCATCCACTACCGCCTGGCGCACACCTTGTATGCACTGGGTGCGCCGCTGGTGGCGCGCATCATCGCCGAAGTGGCCCATTCGCAGACGGGCATCGACATCCACCCGGGCGCCATCATCGGCAGCAGCTTTTTCATCGACCATGGCACGGGCGTGGTGATCGGCGAGACGGCCATCATCGGCGAAAGGGTGCGCATTTATCAAGCCGTCACCCTGGGCGCCAAGCGCTTTCCCGCCGGCGCCGACGGCGTGCTGAAAAAGGGACTGG
This sequence comes from Janthinobacterium breve, assembly GCF_051380895.1. Taxonomy (NCBI): domain Bacteria; kingdom Pseudomonadati; phylum Pseudomonadota; class Betaproteobacteria; order Burkholderiales; family Oxalobacteraceae; genus Janthinobacterium; species Janthinobacterium breve. The sequence continues at coordinate 369,371 of NZ_JBNYXY010000004.1, forward strand.
CGCGCCATCCCATCGTGCAGGACGACGTGGTCATCTACGCGGGCGCCACCATACTCGGGCGCGTGACCATCGGCCAGGGTTCCGTCATCGGCGGCAATGTCTGGCTGACCCGCAGCGTGGCGCCAGGCAGCCATGTGACGCAAGCGCACAACCAGCAGGAAGCACCGGAGTTGCCGGCGCCATCGCACCCCTCTTTCGCCCATCACCCATGAGGACAGCATGTTGATCAAACAGTTTGGACTGGCAGTGCGCCAGTTGCGCGAAGGGCATGGCTGGTCGCAGGAGCGCCTGGCCGAAGCGGCCGACTTGAACCGCTCCTTCATCGGCGAAATCGAACGGGGCGCCGCCACGCCGTCGCTGCTGACGGTGGAAAAACTGGCCGGCGCGCTCGGTATCGGCCTGGCGGGATTGATGGCCCGCTGCGAACCGGAGCTGGTGGATTAAAACGCCGCATTGATGGCGATAGCATGTTGAGAAAAAGAGAGGGGCGTCCGATACTTTATTCGTTTTTCAGATAAGCATATTCACTTTTCTCATCAGGAGTAGTCATGGCAGAAGCAACAGAGAGCCAGTTCGCGCTGGGCGATAACGCCGCGCGCCAGCTGGCCAATGCAAGCAAGAGCGTCCCCCAGTTATCCACGATCACGCCGCGCTGGCTCGTGCACCTGCTGCAATGGCTGCCCGTGGAAGCGGGTATCTACCGCCTGAACCGCGTGAAAAACCCGAAGGATGTGCGCGTGGCCTGCTCGCAGCGCGACGAGTCGGAACTGCCGCAAACCTTTGTCGACTATGACGACCAGCCGCGCGAGTATTTTCTCAATGCCGTCAGCACGGTGCTCGACGTGCACACGCGCGTGTCGGACCTGTACAGCAGCCCGCACGACCAGATCAAGGAGCAGCTGCGCCTGACCATCGAAACGATCAAGGAGCGCCAGGAAAGCGAATTGATCAACAATCCCGACTACGGCCTGCTGGCCAGCGTGCATGACGACCAGCGCATTTTTACGTTGACAGGCGCGCCCACGCCGGACGACCTCGACGAACTGCTGACGAAAGTGTGGAAGGAGCCGGGCTTTTTCCTGGCGCACCCGCTGGCCATTGCCGCCTTCGGCCGCGAATGCACGCGCCGCGGCGTGCCGCCGCCCACCGTCAGCCTGTTCGGTTCCCAGTTTTTGACGTGGCGCGGCGTGCCGCTGGTGCCGTCCGACAAACTGCCGATCGAAGACGGCAAGACGAAAATTATCCTGCTGCGCGCGGGCGAACAGCGCCAGGGCGTGATCGGCCTGTTCCAGCCTGGCCTAGCGGGCGAGCAAAGCCCGGGCCTGTCCGTGCGCTTCATGGGCATCAACCGCCACGCGATTTCGTCCTACCTGATTTCGCTGTATTGCTCGCTGGCCGTGCTGACCGACGATGCGCTGGCCGTACTGGAAGACGTGGAGATCGGTAAATACCATGACTACCCAGACACCTACAAGTGATGGTGCGGCGGGCTTGCCTGCCGTCCCGTTTTTACCCGATGAAGCGACCCTGAACCGGCTGGCGGGCGAGTTTTTCGCGCGGTTGCCGGGGTTGCCCCCTGCGTTGGACAAGTCTCCCAGCCTCGGTGGTTCCGGCAGCGTACTCGATGCGGCGCCCCGCTACGCGAACCGTGCGCCACCGCAGCCCGGCCCTTCGTTCGCCGCCATCGCCCCCGGCGTGGCGACGGCGCAAGTGCCGCCCGTGAAGGCGCCGCTGGAGTCGCCCATCGCGCCGGCGCCTGCTTCCGTGCCGACGCCACGCCTGTCCGCCCTCGGTGCGCCGTCGCCCTACTATTTTGTCGGCGGCGCGCATGGCTATCCCGTGTCGAACGGCAAGCTCGATGGCCTGGCGCAGCAGGGGCTGGGACAGGGGCCGGCGGCCCCCGATGATTTGCGGGGACTGTTTGCCACGCCGCAGCGCTCACCTGCGCAGCAACTGCCCGTGGCGCCTTCAAACAGCCAGCCCGCGTTCTATTTCCAGACCGAGCTGCCCTCCGCGACGAAGCCGGGCCAACACCAGACGCCGGCGCCATTCGACGTGCATGCCGTGCGGCGCGATTTTCCCGTGCTGGCCGAACGGGTCAACGGCAAGCCGCTGGCCTGGTTCGACAATGCGGCTACCACGCACAAGCCGCAGTCGGTGATCGACCGGGTGTCGTATTTCTACGCACACGAGAATTCGAACATCCACCGCGCGGCGCATGCGCTGGCGGCGCGCGCCAGCGACGCGTACGAGGCCGCGCGCGCCAAGGTCGCCAATTTCCTGGGCGCCGCCTCGGCCAATGAAATCATCTTCGTGCGCGGCGCCACGGAAGGCATCAATCTGATCGCCAATACCTTCGGGCGCAAGTACATCGGCAGCGGCGACGAAATCATCGTCTCGCAGCTCGAGCACCATGCCAACATCGTGCCGTGGCAGCAGCTGGCGGCGGAAAAGGGCGCGACACTGCGCGTGATTCCCGTCGACGACAGCGGCCAGATACTCCTGGATGAATTCCGCAAGCTGCTCAACGGGCGCACCAAACTGGTGTCCGTGACGCAGGTGTCGAATGCGCTGGGCACGGTGACGCCCGTGGCGCAGATCATCGCGTTGGCGCATGCGGCCGGCGTGCGCGTGCTGGTCGACGGGGCGCAGGCCGTGTCGCACCTGCGCGTGGACGTACAGGCGCTGGGTGCGGATTTTTACGTGTTTTCGGGGCATAAAGTGTTCGGCCCGACGGGCATCGGCGCCGTGTATGGCAAGGCGGACTTGCTGGAGCAGCTGCCGCCATGGCAGGGCGGCGGCAACATGATCGCCGACGTGACGTTCGAGCGCACCGTCTACCAGGGCGTGCCGAACCGTTTCGAGGCGGGCACGGGCAATATCGCCGATGCCGTGGGCCTGGGCGCGGCCATCGATTACGTGCAGCGCATTGGCCTGGACAACATTGCCGCCTACGAGCACGCGCTGCTGGAGTACGCCATGCACCAGCTGCAAGCCATTCCCGGCGTGCGCCTGATCGGCACGGCATTCGAGAAGGCCAGCGTGGCGTCGTTCGTGCTGGCCGGCTACGAGCCAGCGGAGGTGGGACGCGCCCTGAACGACGAGGGCATCGCCGTGCGCTCTGGTCACCACTGCGCCCAGCCGATTTTGCGCCGTTTCGGCGTGGAAGCAACCGTGCGGCCATCTTTCGCCTTCTACAATACGTATGAGGAAATCGACCGTATGATCGTCGTGGTCAAACGCTTGGCGGGCGCGCGCCGCTGATCTTGCCGCCTTGCCAAGACTATGCCGTCCCTGCGCAAGCGGGGGCGGCATTGTTGCGTCAGGTCACGGTCTTTGCGCGCGGCTGGCTGACGTCGGCATGCTGGCGGTATAATTTATCCTTGGCAATATTCAAGCTGCGGCCCCAAGGAGATATCCGGTGGAAGATCAACACAGCTCGCCCGAGCTTTTCCTGTTCCTGGCGTCGACCGTGCACGACATGAAAAACTCGATCAGCGTGGTCAGCGGCACGCTGGAATCCTTGCTGGCGGCCGAGCAGGCCAAGCCCGCGCCGCAGGCCGACCCCGCCTACCTGCAGATGGCACAGATGCTGTACCAGACCAAGCGCCTGAACGATAACCTGATCCAGCTGCTGGCCCTGTACAAGGAAGTGGGCAAGCCCGGCTACCCCTTCGACGTGCAGCCGCAACTGGTGAGCCAGGTGGTCGACCAGGTGGTGGACCAGGAAAAGATCCTGCTGGCATCGAAAGGCATCCGCCTGGAGACGGCCTGCCCGCCGGAGCTGATCTGGACCCTGGATGAAGACCTGGTCATCGGCGTGCTGGCGCATGCCATCAACAACGCCATCCGCTACACGAAGGATACGATCCGCCTGTCCGTGCGCCAGGTGGACGCCTTGCTGGAGCTGTGCGTGGAAGACAATGGCGACGGCTACTCGCAGGCGCTGCTCGACGCGGGCAGCGCGGCCATGGATGGCATGGCGGCCGGCGTGAACTTTTCCACCAACAGCACGGGGCTGGGGCTGTATTTTTCCAGTGTCGTGGCGAAGATGCACAAGCACCGGGGCAGCAGCGGCAGCATTGCCCTGGAAAATGGCGGCGCGCTGGGCGGCGGCTGTTTCATCCTGCGCCTGCCCTGAACGAGGATGCCATGACGACAGACAGCCACGCCACCGCCGCCGAAGCGGGCAGCACCGACTGGGCCGACAAGCATTATCTGCTGGTCGATGACTTCATCGGCATCCGCATCCTGCTGCGCGAATCCTTGCGCAACCTGGGCGCGCGCCATATCGACCAGGCGGCCAGCGGCGGTGAAGCCATGAAGCTGCTGGCCAAGACGCGCTATGACGTGGTGCTGTGCGATTACAACCTGGGTGAAGGCAAGAATGGCCAGCAAGTGCTGGAAGAGACGCGCGTGCGTAACCTGACGGCACCATCGAGCGTGTGGCTGATGGTGTCGGCCGAGAAAAGCGTGGAATCGGTGATGGGCGCGGCCGAGCATCAGCCCGACGCCTACCTGATCAAGCCCATCACGGAAGGAGTGCTGCTGACGCGGCTGAACCGCGTGTGGCACAAGAAGCAGGTGTTTCGCGAAATCGACCAGGCCTGCATGGAAAAGGACTATCTGCGCGCGGCCAAATTGTGCGACGCGCAGATCGAGGTCAACAAGCTGCACGCGCTGGAATTGCTGCGCATGAAGGCATCGCTGCTGCTGAAAAGCGGCGAGCCGGAAAAGGCCCGTGCCGTGTACGAAAAAGTGCTGGCCGAGCGCGATTACAGCTGGGCCAAGGCGGGCCTGGGCAAGATCCGCATGAATAACGGCGAGCACGAGGCGGCGCGGCAGATCTTCCAGGGCGTGATCGTCGAAAACAAGTATTACATCGACGCCTACGACCAGATGGCCGTTGCCTACCAGCTGATGGGTCAGCACGAGGAAGCGTGCGGCGTGCTGGAAAAAGCGGCACGCCTGTCGCCCAATTCCGTGCCGCGCCAGCGTAATCTGGGGCTGGCCGCCTTAAAAGTCGGCAATGTCAGCATGGCGGAAAAGGCTTTTCGCAAGTGTATTTCCATCGGTGAATTTTCCGTCATGAAGACGCCCGACGCCTACTTGGGACTGGCGCGCGTGTGCGGCTTGAAGAAGGATGCCAAGGAGGCGCTGCAATGGCTGCTGCTGGCGCAGCGTGAATTCGCGCCCGAGCAAATTGGTTTACGCGCGAAGATCACGGAAGGCATGGTGCACCACGAAACGGGCGATTACCGGCGCGCGCGCAAGTGCGGCGACGAACTCGAAGCCATGCTGGCAGAAGACCCGGCGCGGCCCGAAAAAAGTATCTGTATGGAACTGGCCACCCTGCTGTTCGCCGTCGGTGTGAAGGATGCGCCGTCTGGCCTGCTGTGCTATGTGGTGAAGAACAACCACGACAACCAGGTGGTGCAGGACGAGGTGCAAAAGATCTTCGACAAGGCGAAGATGGGCGACGAAGGAACCAGCCTGATCATCGCCTCGCGCAAGGAAGCGTCGGACTTGATGAACAAAGGCGTGCTGCTGTGGAAGACGGACAAGCTCAACGAGGCGGTCGCATGGATGCGCGCGGCGCGTGAAAAACTGCCCAACAACCTGCGCATCCTGTTCAATTCCGCGCAAATCATCGTGTCTTTCCTTGAACAGCGCGGCTACCAGGCGGAATTGGCGGCCGAGGCCATGGAAGTGTTGTTGTATGTAGACAAAATTGCACCAGGGCAGCAGCGCTTCGCGCAATTGATGGAGCAACTGGTGCAACTGACGCCGCCGCCCGGGCCGGAAGAGACCGTCGTGGTGCCGGAAAAAGCGCCGCCGGCGCCGGAAAAAGGGGGAAAATCCGTGCGCGAGCGTGCTGGATGATAAACTAGGGGCCAGCGTGGGTTCGCCCGTGCTTGAGTTGCTTTACAACAATAAGGAAGAAACTATGCGTGATGTGGTCAATGAAGTGTACAAAAAAATGAAAGTCGGCAGTATTGCCTGGGTACGCCCGGTCGCCGCCAAGGGAGACACGCTGGAAACATTCCAGTCTTCGTACGAGCACGCCAAGGCGCTGGCCGACGAAGGCCTGATCACGATCGGTGACGTAAAACGCCAGTCCGACAACATGATCGAGGCGATCCGCATTCATCGTATCGCCTGATCATATCGCCGGCTTGACGCGTCAGGCCTTGCCTGGCGTTTTGGACTTGGGCGCTGCGCGTTTCGCGGGCGCCTTGCGCAGCGGGGCCTTGGCCTTGGCTGCCGTGCCGGCTTCGGCAGGCTTGCCTGACTTGCTGGCCGCTGGCTTGGCCGTGGCGCCTCCGCCAAAACTGGCCGCTGCCGCGCTGGCAGCATCGGGCGCCATTGCCGTCGACACGGCCTGCTTGAACTGATCTTGTAACAAATTCCACCAGGCACTTGGATTGGCCAGTTGGGCTGATGCCTGACCGCCGGCATCGTTGGGCGCCGCCGCAGCGGGTTCCGGTGCGGCCGCTGGCGCAGGTTTCGGTGCAGGCGCGGGTGCCGCAGGCGCTGCATGCTGGAAAAACGCGGAAGCGTAGGGCACCGATTCCAAGACGGTTTTCTCGCTGGCGCCTGGCTGGGTGATGGCCGCCGCCAGCGAAGCACCCATTGATTTCAGGGTGGCGATGGTGCCGCGCTGTACTTCCAGCGCCTGGATACTGCCGCGCAGCATGCTGGTATTGAGGTTCAACCATGCTTCGACGGCTTTCAAGTCGCTGATTTTCTTGTCCAGCTCTTCCACCGACATGGTGGGCGCCGTGATGCCTGGCATGCCCATGCCGGGCACGCTCATGCTGCCCCACAGGTTCTTGACGAAGTCGAGGGTATCGGTCACAACTGCTGCGCCCGGTATTTGGGGCATTTGCGGATTTGCCATGCGAAATCTCCTGGTAGGTGGATGTCCCTAGCGTAGCAGATATCAGCTTGCAACTGACGCAACGCTGCCAACATTTTCTTACATAAAACATCAGGAGTTGAGCGCGGGCAAGAAGCGGGAAGTGGGGTGAAAGCGTTACACTACGGCCTATGATGCCTGACTCCTTCTTTTCGCCACCGCGCCGCCGTACCGTCATCTTTGTCGCGGTCATCGGCGCACTGCATTACGTGGCGCTGGAATGGCTCACCTCGCATGCGAGCATGGTGCCGCTGGGGCAGGATCATGCGCAAGTGGTCAGCATGGCATTGATCGTCGAACCACCCAAGCCCCAGCCGGTGCTGGCGCCACCACCGCCGCCCGCACTGCTGCCCGTGCCCAAGCCCAGGCCGCCACCGCCGCCGCCGACGGAGCTGGCGTCGAGCGAAGCGCCCCAGTGGACGGCGCCCGCCAGCGACGTGCCGGAAGGCCCGGCCACGTCCGAGCCGGCCGCCGTGGCTGCCCCTGCCATCACGGCGCCCGCGCCAGTCGTGGCGGCCGCGCCCGCGCCGGCCAGCGCGCCGCCACCGGCCGTCGAGCAGGCGCGGCACTACAAGACGAATGCGCCTGCGTCGGCCCAGTTCGACTTGCATGTGGACCGGCGCGATGCCGATGGCACCAAGTGGCAGGGCGTGGCCGCCATGGCGTGGGAAAACCGGGGCGACACGTATCAGCTGACACTGGAAGTGGGCTTGAGCATGCTGATCACGCGCATCAACCTGCTGGTGCTGACCAGCGAGGGCATGATCGATGCCAGCGGCATCGTGCCCGTCACGGCCACGGAGAAACGCAAGGGCCGCGCGCAAACGGCCACGCATTTCAAGCGCGACGCCAAGAGCATCACGTTTTCGGCCTCGACGGCCACGGCGCCATGGCAGGAGGGGGCGCAGGACAAGGCCAGCGTGCCGTTCCAGCTGGCTGCCATCGGCCGCGCCGACGTCAACCAGCTGGCCGGCAATATCGATATCCTCGTCGGCGAGGAAAAGGAAGCGACCGTGTTCCGCTTCCAGCTGGTGGGCGAGGAAGAACTCGACACCAAAATGGGCCGCCTGGTGACCTGGCATTTGCGCCGGCCACCGAAGCCAGGCACGTATTCGTCGCAGCTCGATATCTGGCTGGCGCCGTCCATGCAATGGTATCCGGTACAAATACGCAATACCGAAGCGAGCGGGGCGCTGACCACGCAAACCGTGACCCAAATTCGCGTCAATGACGCTACAGGAAAATAAATGACTACTTTGATGACTTTGAAACGCGTTGTGTTTGCCAGCTTGCTGGCCGCCACCTTGTCTCCCGCCATGGCCGACGCGCCCGTGGAGCATCCCGCCATCAAGCGCCCCTACAAGCTGGCGCCGTCGGCAGACCTCGTCTACTCGATCAAGGCCAGGCAACGCGGCATCGGGCTGTCCGGCGAATCGGTCAGCAACTGGCGCGTGGGCGACGGCAAGTATTCGCTGCTGGCCGAAACCAAGGCTGCCCTGTTCGGCAAGATCCTGGAGCAGCGCAGCGAAGGCAAGATCGACGATTATGGCCTGGCGCCCTTCCAATTCGTGGAAAAGCGCTTCCGCAAGGATGCCGTCACGACCACTTTCAAGCGCGACAGCAAGACCATAGTCTTTGACGAGGGCGATGAAACCTATCCGCTGAAAGGCGGCGAACAGGACCGCAACAGCGCCGTCTGGCAGCTGGCCAGCGTGGCGCGTGCCGCGCCCGAGAAATTTATCCCCGGCTCGGAATGGACTTTCTTCGTGGCCGGCGCGCACGATGCCGAACCGTGGACCTTCAAGGTCGTCAAGGAAGAGCCGGTGGCCACGGGCATGGGGGAGGTTGCCGCCATTCACCTGGTCAAGGCGCCGCCTCCGGACAAGAAGGGGCAGCAAGTGGACCTGTGGCTGGCGCCGTCGCTGGAATGGTATCCCGTGAAGGTGACGTTTGCCGACGCGGACGGCGGCGATTACGTCGAGCAAACCCTGCAAAAGATCGTCAAGAAGTAAGCGCTTGCCAACAACCCCGATGCAGAAACCGGGGTCGGACCCTGAGGGTCCGACCCCAGCCCTTTGCCGTTAGGGTTTTCCCCAATACAACACTCGGCAACCTGGCTGCCCGCTGGCTGCCCTCCCACGCGCTAAATTGCATGTCAGAACTGATATACTGACGCCCCCGCCCCGCAGCGCTGCGTTAGCCCGCTGCGCCGCCCGCTGAACACTCATCCGGAAAAGAATGATTGATATAATGGCAAGTGTAGCCGTGGCTACGGATGCACATCAGACAGAGCAAGAGCATCACGATTCCTTGCAGGCGCATTTTCAGCCCAATATTTCGGCCGATGAAATCGAGCAAGTTTTTCATTTGAAGCGGGCGCAGCCCTTGCTGCAAGTGTTTACGGCCCTGTTTCATGGCGGTTTCGATGGCGTGCTGGTGCGTCTGCTGGTGTTGCGCGAGCTGGCGTCCGATGCGGCCACGTCCGCCTACACGCGCGCCGATATCAACACGAAACTGGCGTATCTGTTGCCGGAAAGCCTGGAAACGGTCTTGTTGCGCCTGCGCTCGAACCAGTTGCTGGCGTGGGATGCGCAGCAGGGCGTGTACCGCGTCACGCCCATGGCGCGCAATGTGCTGTCCGCCATCGACAGCTTGCTGGGCCTGGGCCAGACGGAAGACGAAGCGGAAATGGGCTTCCTGCTGTCGCAGGTGGCCGGTGCGCAAGCCGTGGGTGGCGTGTCGGTCGAGCAACTCCAGCATTTGCTGGGACGTCTGGTGGATTTGACGGAAGAGTTTTCCGACGCCATCGCTTCCGGTTCCGAATTCCGGCTGCGCACGGCGCAGGCGAAATGGAACATGGCTTGCGACTGGGTGGAGAAGGGTTCCGAGATTCTCGTGGCGATCACCTCCGATGAAAATGCGGACAGCGCCACGCACAAGGCGGCGCAGGCGATCGGCCGCGCGCAAAGTAAATTGTTGAACATGCAAGGCATGTTTTCGCGCGCCCTGAACCAGATCGAGCGCCAACGCGTGCACCTGGGGCAGTCCGGCCTGTCGACCACCGACATCAAGCGCTGGCTCTTGTTGCATGAAGACCTGGCCAGCCTGGCCGAGGGTGCCATCGACCAGCCCGTCGTGCCCCTGTTCTCCACGCCGGCCGAGATGATCGACGTGGCCGAGACGGAACTGCTGTCCGAACGGGCCGCAGGCGTGACCAACACGGGCTTGCCCAGCGGCGAAGATGCCCCAACCACCATCAGCGACGGACCCGTCATGCAGCTTGAACTCGACGATTTGCTCGAACGCCTGTCGAACTTCGCCAGCCTGGGCAATTTCCCCAGCATCGGCGAAGAAGGGCCGAAGTCGGTGCCCGTGCAGGATTCTTTGCTGCCGGCCAGCTTTGCCGTGGCGTCCTACCGCGCTTCCATGCTGCCGCTGCTGGGCGATGTATCCGAAGCGAGCTTGCAAGGCTCGACGGCCGAACTGGCCCGCTTGCCGATTACCTTTACACCGACCGACGAGATGGTCCAACTGACCGACCCCCACGTGGCGGCCATGTCGATCGCCTCGCTTTCACTGAATGTTTCACTTGATTTAGATAGCGGCACTGCCGATGAATGACGATTCCCAAATCCTGATTGCGCGCCTGCTCACGCATCAAACCCTGCGCCGCGACGACAAGCTCGTCAAGCGCGTGCTGTCCGACGAGCTGTTCCGCGCCGAGATCGATGCGCGCCTGCTGGCCTGCGGCTTGAAACTGCTCGACAACGTGTATGCCGACCATGTCACCCTGGCCCTGACGCGCACCATCGAGCCGAAGATTTTCGGCGCGCGCGACGTGTGGCAAAACAATAACTTCGGCCTGGCACGCGATGGCGTAGCCTTGCTGGTGGTGCTGTGGGCGCAGATCATCCTGCCCAAGCGCGAACGCCAGGAAACGCACCAGCACGCGGACGATGACCAGAACGACATGTTTGGCACGGAAAAGCCGTTGCCGCGCGCGGAAGACGCATCGATCGGCATTTCTTACAAGGCGCTGCTGTCGGACTTCGGCGACAAGCTGGGCAAGAAGACGCGCATGGACATGAATTTGGGCACGCTGGCCAAGCTGGGCTTCATCGAACGGCGCGGCGACTTTATCCTGGAAGGTCCGCTGCTGGACCTGATGATGGATACGGACGTCTTGAAAGAGCGCATCATCAATGGCGCCCTGGCCGACGTCTTCAAGCGCGCGCCGGCACGCCTGGTGGCTGTCGACCCCGATGCCGACCTGGCTGACGACCTGTCCGCCGACATCGGCGACTTGCCAGACGCCGGCGACGAGCCTGCGTCCGACCTCCCTCACTGAAAGCACCCATGTTTCATATCAAATCACTTGAACTGGTGCACTGGGATTACTGGCAGCGCATCAAGAATATTCCGCTCGACGCGAAGATCATCACCATCGCGGGGCAGAACGGTTCGGGCAAGACCACCTTGCTGGACGCCTTGCGCACCTTGTTTGGCCTCGACTGTTCGATGGGGCGCACATACAAGCACTATGCGCGCCACTCGGGCCAGCAGACGGCCTGGCTGCGTGCCGTGGTCGACAACAAGAACGTGGGCAAGCAGCTGTCGAACCGCCCGTTCCGCAGTTCCGGCTTCTTCAGCGACGATGAAGTGACGCTGTTCTGCCAGATCCAGAAAAATGGCGGCGACTGGAAGCGCCAGTATCTGATGCGCCCGGGCAATGTGCAGATCGAGGACATCACGGACGCCAACGACTGGTTGGGCGTGGAAAACTACCGCAAGCGCCTGGCCAATGCGGGCCTGTCGCCCGCCATGTCGAAAGTGCTGGCGCTGGAGCAGGGCGAAACGGACAAATTGTGCGAATACGCGCCGCGCCAGTTGCTCGACCTGGTATTCCAGGTCTTCGGCGACAAGGAAGTGCTGGACGCCTACGATGAAGCCAAGCGCCACCAGCGCGATACGGAAGTGGAACTGAAACGCTTCGAGACGGAACTCGAGGCGTCGAAGACCAACCTGGAAGGCTTGCGCCTGCGCGTGGCCAATTACCACCAGTGGGAAGGGCTGCACAAGGAACGCCGCAACTTGCTGGAAGAAGTGCTGCCCAGCCTGCAGTACCACGAGGCGCGCGAAAAAGCCGCCATCGCCAGCCGGCAATTGCGCGATGCGCGCAAACCGATGGCGCAGGCGGACCAGCAACTGACCGATAAACGCAATGCGCTGGCGGCGCAAGCGAAGGCCCTGTCCGACGCGCAGATGAACGAAACCCTGCTGGAGCAGGAATCGATTGGTCTGCAGAGTCGTTTATCGCTGATCAATGCAAAACTGAAACCGCTGGACAGCCTGCTGGAACAGAAAGACCGTTTGCACAAGCTGGCGGCGGACTCGGGCAGCGATATCGCCGCAGTGGCGGCGCAGCTGGAACAGAAGGAAGCGCAATTGCTGCAGCAGCGCCAGCAGCGCGACGCCCTGTCGGCGCGCATCGCGGCTGAGCAGGCAACCATTGCCGCACTGCAAGGCAAGACGGCCATGCCGGAGCCGGACAATGTGCGCGGCATGCGCCGCGCGCTGCGCGACGCGGGCATCAGCCACGCGATGCTGTCGGACATCGTCGAAGTGACGGACAGCCGCTGGCAGGGCGCCGTCGAAGGCGTACTGGGCGGTTACGCCTCGGTGGTCTTGCTGGACAAGGCCAAGGATGCGGCCGCTGCGTATCGTTTGGCCGAGAAGGAGCGCTATCGCCACTTCATCGTGCCCGAGCTGGTCACCGCGCCCGTCGCGAAAGACGAGAGCTTGCTGGCCGTGGTGAAATTTTCCGCGCCCGTGCCTAGCTGGCTGATCGAGCAGCTGTCGCGCATCGCCCGCGTCGATTCCGTCGAAGCGGGCTTCAAGCTGGGCAACCACGAAGAGTGGATCACGCCCGAGGCATATCACCGCGAACGCCGCGGCGGCCGTTCCCTGTTCGTGGAAGCGTCGCGCTACCGCTTCGGCCAGGCTGGCCGCAGCGGCCGCCTGGAAGCGCTGCTGCGCTCGCTGCCGGGTCTGGAAGGGCAGGAAGACACGCTGACCCTGGCGATTTCGAAGCTGGCGGCCGAAGTGGGCGCGTTAAAAGCGCGCATCGCTGGCGTCGACGCGGCCAAGGAACTCAGTGCGCGCCAGGATGAATTCGCCGAAGCGCTGCGCAACTCGAAGCCGCTGAAGGAAGAGAGGCTGGAAGTGGGCGGGCGCCTGGGCGAGTTGCAAAACCTCACCAAGAACGCCACCGTGGCGCGCACGCGTGCCGATACCGTGTGGCAAAACGCGCGCCTGGCCCTGTCCGAAGCGGAAGCGGGTTCGCGCCTCGGTTACAAGAAGCAAATTGAACAGCGCGCCGAGCATGCGCGCGCCTTGCTGGCCCTGCGCCATGCGTGGCGCCATCTGCCGAAAAGCTGGCGCAGGCCGGGCCGACGCGCGGCGCTCGTCGCCGAGCACCAGAATGCGCACCAGGTTGACCTGCGCGTGGCCAGCCTGCAAAACAGCCTGGCGCGCGACGACTGGGAACTCGACGCTACCGTCATCGACCAGCATCACCGCCTGTCGGACCAGCTGCATGGCCGCCAGTCGGAAACGGACGAGCGCCGCTACCAGAACAACCGCGCCATCGAAGCGACGGGCAATGCGCGCGGCGCCTACATGGAACGCTTGCGCTACACCATCAAGACTTACAGCAAGAACATCAAGGAGCTGGGCGAACTGGCCGGCATCGAAGTGCATGCCGACCCCGTGCGCCTGGAAAACGACGATGTGCAGCTGTCGCAGGCGGGCTTGCACGTGCGCTTCAAGTTCGACGGCAAGGGCGTGATCGGCATGAACGATGGCGAAGCGTCGGGCGGCCAGCAGGTGATGAAGTCACTGGTGCTGCTGATCGGCTTGCTGAAATCGGAAGACGGTTCCGGCGGCTTCGTCTTCATCGACGAACCGTTTGCCCACCTCGACATCCGCAACATCCAGCTGGTGGGCGAGTTCCTGAAAAACACGCAAGCGCAATACCTGATGACGACGCCGTTGACGCACAACACGGATGTCTACGATCCGTCGGAGCTGACTTTGATCACCAGCAAGAAGAAAAAGGATACGCAATGGGCGCAACCGATCTTCGTACTGCAGCGCAGAGTCGACCCCGCATCGGGCAAGGTGGCGTGATGCGCGTGCGCACCTGGCTGGCAGTTGCCGCGACGGTACTTGCGCTGGCGTGCTCGGCGCCGGCCGTGGCCAATGATGGCATCGGTTCCGTGAGCGCCGGTGGCATTCTGTTCGGCAAGACGGATGCCGTGGCCATGAAAAAGGAAGTGCTCAGCGTGAGCGCGGAATTGATCAAGGTCGAGTACGAGTTCCTCAATGAGTCGAAAACGGATGTGGAAGAGACGATTTTCTTCCCGCTACCCGAATACACTTCCGGCTACCATGGCTCGCCCACGTATTACGGCCAGCCGCAGCAGTTTTCCGTCGACGTGGATGGCAAGCGCAAGGAGTATAAAACCACCTTTGTCGCCAAGCTTGATGCCGAAGACGTGACGGCCCGCTTGCGCCAGCTGGGCTTGTCGGACGCGCAGATCGCCTATTTTCCCTCGCACACGCCATTCGACAGGAAAGTGGCCCCGCTGACGGCCGCGCAGAGCAAGATCATGATCAAGGAGGGCTTGCTGGCCCAGCTGTATGACGAGGAATGGGTGCCGGCCTGGAGCGTGAAAGTCATCTACCTGTGGCAGCAGAAATTTCCCGCCGGCAAAGTCGTGCGCGTGCGCCATCAATATGCGCCATTCGTCGCGGCCGGTCCCGGTGCGTCCTACCTGGGCGATGGCAATGCATTTGAAAAGAAATACTGCGGCGACAAGGCCTTCTACAAGACGTGGAATCGTCTGGCGGCCCAGCAGGGCGAAAGTGGCTTCGTCAATGCCGTGTGGGTCTCGTACATTTTGACGACGGGCAACACCTGGAAGAATGGCATCGAAGACTTTACCTTGAACTTGATCAAGGGAAAACCGGACGAGCTGGTCAGCCTATGCTTCCCCGGCACGTTTACCAAGATCAATCCCACCACCTTGCAAGTCAAGCTGCGCAACTTCCATCCGAAGCAGGATCTGGACGTGTACTTCGGCAATGTCGAAGGCACGGTGAGCCATGACGGCGTGGCGCCGCAGATCCGGCCGTGAGCGCTTGCGCACGCACCTGAGCACCCAGGATGCACTGGCGGCGCGCCTGCGCGCCATCGCCAGCGCCACGCCGTGGTGCATGCAGGCCCTGCAAGCCGTGGCGCAGCTGGGCTTGCATGACTGCTGCATCGGCGCCGGCGCCGTGCGCAACCTCGTGTGGGACGCCTTGCACGGCTACGCACAACCGTCGGCGCTGAGCGACGTCGATGTGGTGTATTTCGATGCGCACGATTTGCGTCCGGAAAGCGAAACGCATCTGCGCCAGCGCCTGGAAACTGTGTTGCCTGGCGTGCCGTGGGACGTGTGCAACCAGGCCAGGGTGCACCTGTGGTTCGAAGACCACTTTGGCTACGCCGTGCCGCCTCTGCGCTCGCTGGACGATGCCATCGCTTCCTGGCCCGAGTTTGCCACTTCGGTCGGACTCTATCTGCAGCGCGATGGCGGCATCGGCATCCTTGCGCCGCATGGCCTCGATGACCTGTTCAACATGATTGTGCGGCGCAACCCGGCGCGCATCAGCCTGGACGGCTATGCGCAGCGCCTGGCCAGCAAAGACTACGCGGCGCGCTGGCCGCGCGTCACCATCATCGCCTAGGCAATTGATGGTGTAAAACACAATTAAATGCACTGTGGATACAGATTGCCTATAATTGCCAATTATCCAATAGTATTCTTCTGATCCAATGTCCCTCTCGATTTCCACGCCGTTGCGCCGCCTCGGCCGCCTGTTCTGCCTTTCCTCCGTCCTCATGGCGCCCGCAGCCTGGGCCGACAGCCATACCGATTTCCAGCAAGCCAGCGGCCAGCTGGAAGCGCTGATGGCCAAGGCGACGCCTCAAAGCGGCTTGCCGCGCCTGGGCGATCCTGCCGTGGCGCTGCTGTTTGCCCACATCGCCGATGGCCCGCGCCTGTTCCAGGCACCCGTCGCCGCGCTGCAGGACGTGAACCAGAGCGTGGCCGCGTGCGAACAAGCCATGCGTTTGGGAAAAACATACTATACGTTTGGCCTCGGATGGCCGTTGCCGCTGTCCGGCGCCGAGCTGCAGCAGGCGCGCAAGGAGCAAGTGGCGCAAAACCTGGCCAATTATGGCGATGAAATGAGCACGTTGTTTGCTTTCAGCATGCATTGCCATGGCCATTTGATAGCGCTGATGGAGCAGGAATTCAGCACCCAGCCGGCGGACGCGGTGAGCGGTCCCGAGCGTCTGCGCGCACGCGCGTTCAGCAAGAATACCGCCGTTGTTTACACCAGCGTGGTGCAGTTCGTGCAGGTGCCGTTCTGGAACGTGGCGCAAAAGAAACGGATGCTGGAAGCGGCGGCGCAGCACGCCACGGCGAATGCCAATCTGATGGCGCCACCCTTGCGCGAGCGCCTGCTGAACAGTCTGGAAAATGCGGACAAGGATCTCGATCCCGCCCTGGCGCCGGCGCTGGCGACGATACGCCAGGCGCTGGCGGCAACCAGTTGTGTAGGCCTGTGCCAGTACTATTGATTTACTCGGGATCCTGCAAGGGCTGGTTGCGCTGGCGCCAGCGCAGCAGGCCCCATGCGTACACGGCGTAGTAGCCGATGACGAGGCCGTAGGCAGCCATGGTCAGCGGGCTCTGGCCGAACGGTGGCGGCGGCACGGGCACATCCAGGCGCGTGTTCAGGTAGATTTCCATGCCGCGGTACAGCAAGCGGGCGATGAACAGCATCGAGATGGCCAGGCCCAGGTAGCGGTGCTGGGTAAAGAAGAAATCCTTGCCGACCTGTTCGAAGCGTGTCAGTTTCAAGCCCAGCACACCCAGCCAGCCACCGGCCAGCGCAGCCGCGCCCAGGCTGGACAGGGGCAGGACGTCGAATTTCGTCGTCGTTGCAAGGAATAGCAGCAGCGCGGGCATCGCGATCGCCACGCTCCAGTGCCGCCACAGCTGCGATTTCTGGCGCGCCACCAGTTTCTTCAGGCGTGAGTAAATGCGCCAGACCAACAGCGGGACCAGGAGCAGCAGGGCGAGGGTGGTGGTTTCCATGTAGGCATTCGGGTACGGGTAAAACAGCGATTGTAAGCGAGATAAGGGCGGGCGGCGATGCTTGTCAAACGGTAAAAGTTGCCGATTGACATTTACTTGGCATGAACGCACTATGCCTTGTCACAAAGTGCCGCCATGAGCGGCGCGCTTGCTGCTTGTCACCACCTTCCTGTACTGGAGTTTCATGTCTACTCGTTTGCCTTTGCTGCCCATCACTGTCGGCCTGATGGCCTCGTCCTCCCTGGCCATGGCGCAAGATGGCGGCTATCAAATGCCACCGGCGCCCCTGCAAGCCATCGTCGATGCGCCGCGTGCACCGACCCTGAGCCTGAGCCCGAAACGCAATTTGGCGGCCGTGCTGCCCACGCCATCCTTGCCCAGCATCAGCGAAGTGGCGCAGCCGGAACTGAAGCTGGCTGGCCTGCGTATCAATCCGCGCACGTATGCGGCCAGCCGCTTCAATTTCCACACGGGACTGGGATTGCTCGACATCGATACGCAGAAGGAGATCAAGGTCAGCGGCTTGCCCGCGTCGCCCCGCATCGCCGACCTGGCCTGGTCGCCCGACCAGCGCTACCTGGCGTTCACGCATATCGCCTTTGCCGATCCGGCCAGAGGCGTGAAGGAGTCCGGCGTGCAATTGTGGCTGCTCGACGTGCAGACGAAAGCTGCCCGCAAGCTGGGTAATCAATCGCTGTCGACCGTCCACGGTCGCGGCTTTTCCTGGATGCCTGACAGCAAGACCTTGCTGGTGCAGCTGAAACCGGCCAAGCTGGGCGCGGCGCCCGTGAGCAGTGGCATCCCGACCGGCCCGTCGATCCAGGACAGCGTGCCGGGCGGTGGCGTCAAGCAATTGCGCACCTATCCCGACCTGTTGAAGAACGAACAGGATGCACAGCTGTTCGAACACTACATCACCGTCCAGCTGGCCTTGCTGGACGTGGCGGGCAAGCAGCGCCTGGTAGGCCAGCCGGGCCAGTTCTCGCGCGTGTCGGCTTCGCCCGATGGCAAGCATCTGCTGACGACCAGCATCGTGCGTCCGTATTCCTATATCGTGCCGGCGCATGACTTCGGCCATAAAATCGACGTGCGCGACCTGAATGGCAAGGTGGTGCATGCGGTGGCGGCCCTGCCGCTGGAAGAAGGGCTGCCGCCAGGCAATGATGCCGTGTCCGCCGGCGTGCGCTCCGTCAGCTGGCGCGTCGATGCGCCAGCCACCCTGGTGTGGGCCGAAGCGCAGGACGGCGGTGATCCGGCCAAGGCCGCCGAGATCCGCGACATCGTCTACACGCAGGCGGCGCCGTTCACCAACAAACCGGCCGTGCTGGCCAAGCTTGGTTCGCGCTATGCCGGTGTGGCTTGGGGCCGTGGCGACCTGGCCCTGCTCAGCGAAGCGTGGTACAAGACGCGCGCCGTCAAGCAGTGGCGCATCCAGCCGGACCAGCCGTCCGCCGTGGCGGGCACGCCTGGCGACCTCGTGTATGCCGGTTCCTTCGAAGACCGCTACAACGATCCGGGCCAGCCCGTCATGCGCGCGGACGCAGCCGGCTTGCCGCGCCTGCTTATCGCCGCCGACGGTTCCATCCTGCTCGACGGCCTGGGCGCCTCGAAGGATGGCGACCGTCCCTTCATCGACCGCCTGAACCTGGCGACGAAACACAAGGAACGCCTGTTCCAGAGCGCCGCGCCCTACTATGAAAACGTGGTGGCTGTGCTGGACGAGGATGGCAGCCGCCTGCTGTCGACGCGCGAATCGCCGACCGAGCAGCCGAATTATTATGTGCGCAACCTGAAACAGCAGGGCGCCGCGCAGCTGACGGCCCTCACGCATTTCGCCCACCCGTTGCCGCAATTGAAGGAGGTGCAGAAAGAGTTGATCCGCTACCAGCGCGCCGATGGCGTGGACTTGACGGCGACATTGATGCTGCCGCCGAACTACGACGTGAAACGCGACGGTCCGCTGCCGACCCTGATGTGGGCCTACCCGCAGGAATTCAAGACGGCCAGCGCCGCCAGCCAAACCACTGGTTCGCCGTACAAATTCAATGCCGTCAGCTACTGGGGGCCGGCCGCCTTCCTGTCCATGGGCTATGCCGTGCTCGATAACCCATCGTTTCCCATCGTGGGAACCGGCGAGCAGGAGCCGAACGACACGTATCTGCCGCAACTGGTGGCCGACGCCGAGGCGGCCGTCGAAGAAGTGGTGCGCCGTGGCGTGTCCGACCGCAACCGCATCGCCATCGGCGGCCATTCATATGGCGCCTTCATGACGGGCAATTTGCTGGCGCACACGCGCTTGTTCCGCGCCGGCATCGCCCGCAGCGGCGCCTACAACCGCACGCTGACGCCGTTCGGCTTCCAGTCGGAAGAGCGCTCGTTCTGGCAGGCGCCGGCCGTCTACCAGGCCATGTCGCCGTTTAACTATGCGGACAAGATCAAGGATGCGCTGCTGATGATCCACGGCGAGCAAGACAACAACTCGGGCACCTTTCCCATCCAGAGCGAGCGCATGTTCCAGGCCGTCAAGGGACTGGGCGGCACGGCGCGCCTGGTGATGCTGCCGAACGAAAGCCACGGCTACCGCGCGCGCGAATCGATCATGCAGATGCTGTATGAAAGCAACAACTGGCTGGAGAAATATGTGAAGAACGCCGCGCCGGCGGCCGCCGACGTCAAGCCGGCAGCGAAATAAGGGGCGCGCAGGGCAGGTGGGGCACATCTCGTGGTATGGTCTTCTTTTGTTTGCAGGGAGGTCAGCCATGTCCGTCATCCATGCCCACCGCGCGCCCGACCCGGCGCCTGTCGATGAACCCATGCCGGCGCCGGAGCCGCAAGAAGCGCCCGGGCACCACCCGGGGCCCGTGCATCCGGTGCCGCAGGACGATCCCGTGCCGCACCCGCATCCCAGTTAATCTCGTCAAGAAAGGCTGTTTCAGATGGCAATTGTCAAGGAAGTCTACACACGCAAAGTCAGCGGAGAATCGTTTGACTATGAACTCGATTACACCCAGGGCGCGGACGTGGCCTGGATTGCGCGCGTGTCTCACGACGGCGTGCTGAAAGGCTCGCCGCACGGCGCGCTGACGGCCAACGTGCTGTCTGGCCCCGCGCTGGAACAATATTTGCGCGCTTACGTCGAAGGCATGATCGAGCGGGGGCTCGACGTGGCTGAATAAGATCGCCTTTGCGGCAGATCAAGAAAAAGGGCGCCTCGGCGCCCTTTGTTGTTTGTTGGTCGGGGTCAGACCCGTCGGGGGAATGCGTCCCAATGGGACGCATTCCGATCGCGGAGCGACTGACCCCAGCACTTAATCAAACGCCCACGTGTACAAAACGTCCAGCGCATTGTTGGTGCCCGTCTGGAACTGCAGGGTGATGCGGCGATTCAATTTGTAGCGCAGTTTCACCAGGCTCGTTGCCGTGCTGGTGCCCTGCTCGAACGTCAGGTAGGCGCGCGAGGACAGGCGCTTGCCGACGGTGACGACCGTGCTTTCCAACCCTTGCGCCTGCGATAGTCCCACTTCGTCGAGGCCCAGCGAACTGGCCAGCTTGCCTTGCAGGCCGCCACCGGAGCCGCCGAAGAGGGCGCCTGCGGCCGTCGTCAGCAGGGCCATTTCATCGCCGGCCGCCGTTTCCGCGCCATGGCCGAGGATCAGCCAGGCCAGCTTGTCGCTGTCCGAGACGCTCGGCGTGGAGACCAGCTTGGCCGTCGGCGCCTGGGCCGTGCCGCGCACTTCCACGCCCGCTTCCACATTCGTTTCCGACAGCGCTTCGCCTTCGGGGCGCTTGCGCACGGCCAGGATGTTCAGGGACGGGTTGTCGTAGGCGCCCGTGAAGGCGATCAAGCCCCGTTCGATGGACAGCTTCTGCCCATACGCGGCGTACTGGCCGTTGGTGACCTTGATGCTGCCCGTCACGCGCGGCGCGGCGCGGTTGATGACGCGCGCGCGCACATTGCCCGCCAGGTCCGCATCGATGCCCATGCCGCGCAGATGGAAGGCATTGCCCAGGTCGAACTCGAGGTCGATATTCAGGGGCAAGGAAGGCGCTTCCTTGCTGCCTTTGACTTCCTTGCCCAGCACCACCACGTCGCTGCTTTGCGTCGGGGTATCCTGCGGCGCCAGTTCGATCAGCGCGCGGTTGGCCTTGAACTTGCCCTCGAAGCTGAAACGCTTGTCGTTGCGCACCAGGGTGCTGTTGCCCGACAGGATCAGGGTGCGGTCGGGGCGCGACAGCGCCTGCAGGCGGTCGGCCATCAGTTTCAGTTCCAGGCTCGCTTCGCCATTCGCAAAGCGTACCCAGCCATCTGCCTGCACCTTGCCGTCGCCGCCGTCAAAGCTCAGGCGCTGCAATTGCAGCTGATCGCCGGCCAGCTTGGCTTGCAGCACGCCATTGCGCAATTTCAAGCCCTGGTCAGCCCAGTTCACCAGCAGCTTGCTGCCGTTGATGTCGCCATTCAATTGCGGCGCACCGATGGTGCCGCTGCCGGACAGGGCCACTTTCAAGGCGCCACCCAACTCCAGGCCCGGCTGGCCCGTCAGCGGCGCCAGCCATGCCAGTGTATCGATATTGGTGGTGCCCGTCAGGGAGAGGGCGCTGTCGTTGCTGATGCGTCCGCCCAGCATTTGCACGGTGGCATTGATATCGCTTTGGCCCGCGCGTGCGCCATCGAGTTTCACGGCCAGGCGCAGTTGCTGGTTGGCCACGTCGATGCGTGCATCGAAGGTGCGCAAACCCAGCGCCAGCGGCTGGTCCACGCCCACCGTCACGTCGCCTTTTTCGCGGTAGATGTGCAGCATGCCGGCCAAGGACGGATCCTTCTGTTTCGCCGTTGGCACCTGCATGTCGAGCGACCATTGCGCGCCCAGGGTCAGGTCGCTGCGCGCATTGGCTTGCAGCGAGGGAATCACTTGCGCCAGGTAGGTCAGCGCCACGCCGGCCGCCTGGCCGGAGCTGGTCCAGCGGGGGCCGTTCTTGACCAGGCTTTGCATGCTGATGCTGCCTGCTGGCAATTTGATGACGGTGTTGCCCACGCTGATCTGTTCAGGCTGGCCCAGGCCCGCCACGCCGCTGCCGGCAGGACCGGCCACTTTCACGGGCACGGGCGCTTGCAGTACCAGTGCATAGCGGCCCTTGTTTTGCAGGCTGTCGATCGTGCCCGTCCAGCTGGCGCCGCTCTGGCTACCGCGGATTTGCACGGTGGCATCGAAATCGTCATTGCGCGCCGTCACACTGAGCGTATGGCTGCCGCGCGTGCCCGTCGTGCCCAGGCGGGCGCTGGCCAACTTGAAGGTGGGCGTGCTGTAGCCCGTGATGTCCAGGCTGCTGACCATGGGGTCGAGCGCGCCCTGGCCGGCGCCCACGCTGGCGCTACCTTTGACGGCTTTCAATTGCTGGTCGCCAAAGAAAGTCAGGTCACGGCCCGAGAGCGTCAGTTGCGCGGCGGGTGCGTCCATCTTGCCCGAGACGGAGCCGGAGGCCTGCAGCACGCCGGCAAAGCGGGGACCGAGGGTCGACAGCTGCGGCGCATCGAGTTTCCACGTCAGCTGATCCGTGGCGCCGCCCAGCGCGCCCTTGGCCAGCAGGCTGTTCGGCCCCAGGCGCAGTTCCGCATCGACGCTGTCGACCCGTTTCGCGTTGGCCGACAACTTGGCGTAGCCGGCCAGCGGCGCGTTTTGCAGGGTCGATTCGCGCAAACCCAGGTTCAGGGCCACTTGCCAGTCGCTGGTCAGGCGGCCGCTGCCGTTGAAGTCCGCATTCACGCTGCCGTTGGGTAATGTCGCACCAAAGGCAGCCGGGTTGATCTTTTGCAAGGAACCCGTCATTTTCAATTCCGCTTCCTTCTTCGGACCCGTCAAGCCCACGTCGCCGCTGGCGTGGATGGCGCTGTCTGGCGCAGGGCGCCTGCCGCTGGTGAGGCCCAGTCCTTTCGCATCGGCAACAAACGTCGTGCGCGGCTGCTGCAGGGTGCCTTGCACGACGCCGCTGGCTTGCACGGCGCCCAGCAAGTCACTCTGCAGGGCAGAGAGTTGCCGCGCATCGACATTCCAGTTGAGTTTTTCGCCGGCACCGCCAAAGTTGCCCTTGGCCGTCACGTTGTTCTTGCCCAACGCCAATTGCACGTCGATACCGCTGAAATGGGCTGCATCGGCCGTCAGCTTGCCCTTGCCCGACAACGGCTGGTCGAGCAGCTTGCTGGGGCGCACGGTAAAGTCCGCATTCGCCAGCCACTTGGGGGCCACGTGACCATTGGCGCGCACGTCGAGGTTCAGGTCGGCCACGGGGAAGGCGCCGAAGTCGGCCGGGTTCAAGCGGCTGGTGCTGGCCACGGCCTTGAATGGCTGCTCGTCCTTCAGGCTGATCTGGCCCGTCGCGTTGACGCTGCTTTTGCCTGCTTGCAAGGTGGCTTTGCGCAATTGCACCAGGGAATCGGCCAGTGTCGCTTCCACGTCCAGGCGCAGCTTGGCTTCGCCCAGCTTGGCGCGCAGGGTTTGCGTCTTGCCGTCGCTGTCGAGCACGATATCGCCCATGATCTTCGTGCTGTTGATGCTGCTGTACATGTGCTGCAAGTCGATCTTGTCTGTGTGCAAGGTCAGTTGCGCATTGCCGATGGGAGCGTCGGCCGCGTCACGGTTGAGCTTGCCGCTACCCGTGAACTTGCCCGCGTTGCCGAAATCGATGATGGCCGATTCCAGCGTCGTGGCCGTCAGGGTGCCGCCCAGACGCGCTTCGAATTGGCGCAGTGGCAGCTTTTGCTGGTCGATGGGGCCGGGTGTGGCGTGGTTGAGGATGGCCAGTTTGCCCGATACCGTTTGCGCGTTGGGACGCGTGTCGATGGCGGCATCGAGTTCCAGGCTCAGGTCCGCCTGCGGCAGGGTGGCGTCGAACTTGCCCGGATTGATGTTGCGCCCGCGAATGCTGGCCGAGCGCAGGATGATGACGGGGTCGAACGGCGCCAGCGCCAGCTGGGCGTCGGCCGTGGCCGCACCCGCGCTGCCCTTGGCCGTCACGTTCAGCACATTCAGGTCGCCACCCAGTTGCAGCGCCAGGGCGGCCGGTTTTTCACCGGCGGCGGCATTGCGCTGCGTCAAGCCCGCCTTGCCTGACAGTTTGAACGGCTGCGTGGCGGCAATCGTCGCGCTGGCCGTGGCCTGGCCGAACGGCGTCAGCGCCGAGGCGTCTTCCAGCTGCCATTGGGTCTTGTCGCCCGACAAGGTGAAATGGATTTTCTCAAATACCGTGTTGCCGCCCGCGCTCACCAAGGTCACCTTGTCCAGGCGCGCGTCGCTGATGCCAATCTTGAACGGCGAGGCCAGGCTGGCTGGCATCGTCGACGGTTCCTCGGAGGGCGCCGTGCTTTCCACGGACAGGCTGGCCACGTGCAGTTCGCTGATGGCGATGCCTTCCGAGAAGAACTGGAACGGCGACCAGTTGATGTCGATATTGTCGGCCGTGATGTGCTGCGTCTTGCTGCGGTAGCTGACGTGACCCAGGTGCATGCGGTTGTACAGCGAGCCGGACACGCCCGACACTTCGATTTCGCCGCCGCTGGCGCTGGCCACTTTTTGCACCAGCATTTGCAAGGTCGACTCGCGGCCCAGGAACCAGAAGGCGGCGCCCAGCAGCACGGCCAGGCTGGCGACGGCGATCAGCACATAGCGGAGCCAGCGGCGCGGTGCCGGAGGCTGGGGCGCGGCGTTCGGCGCCTCGGTAGTCATATCGGACATCAGAAAGTGAATCCCAGAGAGAAGTGCAAACGGTACTTGTGGACGGCGTGGCCATATGCCACGTCGACATTGATGGGGCCGACTGGGCTCTTGTAGCGCCCGCCCAGGCCGTAGCCCGATTTCGGCGTCATGGCCGCTTTCACCGTGTCGGCCGCGTTACCGGCGTCATAGAAGGCGGCAATCGCCCATTTCGGCTTGAACCAGTACTGGTATTCGGCGCTGCCGGTGAGCATGTAGCGCCCGCCGATGGTGGCGTCGCCTTCCTTCACGCCCAGTTCCTGGTAGCCATAGCCGCGCACCGACTGGTCGCCGCCCGCGCGGAACAGGTAGACGGCCGGCACGCCGCGTTTTTCCTTCGAACCGAGCGCGCCCATTTCGCCGCGCACGATCAGCTCGCCTTTTTCGCCCAGCGGACGGTAATACACGGCCTTGCTGGCGACGCGTACGAAGCGTTCGTCCGTCAGCACGGGCAGCAACGCGCCGCCCACCTGGGCATTGATGACATAGCCCTTGGTGGGGAACAGCAGGCTGTCGAGGCTGCGCTTGGTGATGGCATAGGTCAGGGGCAAGCTCTTGCTGCGCGTCTGTTCCAGGCCCACCACGGTCTTGTCTTCGCTGAGGAACTCGAACGTCAGGCTGCGTTCGAGGTTGGTGCCGCCCCAGTTGCGCTTGGCCGAGATGGTGGTGACGGCCGTGATTTCGTTGGAAATGTCGCTGCGCTCGAACGAGGCGCCCGCGCTGTCGTTGTAGCCGCGCTCGGTCGTTGGAAAGTAAAAATTGGCATGCGCCGCCTGTTTCTTCGTTTCCATGGTGAGGGCGCTCTTGAAGCGCGTGCCCCACACATTCAGGTTGTCATAGTTGAGCTGGGCGCGATTCCCCGTATTCGTACTGAAACCCAGACCGGCGCTGACGTTCTGCTGTTTGTTTTCCGTCACGCGCACGACCAGTGGCAGCAGCGGCGCGGGGCCGCGATGGACGGGCTTGGCTTCGGCGGCGCCTGCGGCATCGGCTTGCTGGCTTTCCTGGCCCGCCTCGATCTGCTCGCTGAGGATGCTGCTCATGTCGGCGCTCACTTCCACGCTGGCAAAGTAGCCCGTGTCCTGCAGGCGCGCCTGCAACGATTGCAGCGCCGATTCGCTGTAATAGTCGCCCGGGCGTATCTTGTCGAGATTGCGGATGATGTTGGCATCGTAGCGTTTCAAGCCTTCGATGCGCAGTTCGCCGAAGCGCAGCTCGGGGCCGCTGTCGAGCACCACCAGCAGGGAGACCTTGTGCGTTTCCGGGTCGACCACGGCTTGCGTATCGACCAGCTGGGCGCGCGGATAGCGCGTCTGCACCACTTCGCGCAGCAGCGCGCGCTTGGCCGATTCCCAGTCGGCTTGGCGAAACACGCTGCCCGTCTTCAGCGGCCAGCTGCGCTTGAGCGCTTCCGTATCATATTGTTCGGAAGCGGCCAGCGGCGGCGTGGGATCGAAGCCGCGCAATTCCAGCTCGACCTTGTCGATGGTCACCGGTGCTCCCGGATCGACGTCGACGATGACGACGGGTTTGGCGCCCGTCGTATCGACGCGCACCGTGACGACGGGCGTATAGTAGCCAGCCGTGGCGATCAGGTTCTTGGCTTGCTCAGGCGTATCACGCACGAGGCGCTGCAATTGCTCGCGGTCCATGCGCGGGTTGCCGCGGAAGCGTTCCAGGTCCAGGTTTTTTTCGAGCAACTCATCGAGGTCACCGGGCGCGTTGACCTTGACCTCGTATTGCAGCGGGGCGGGCGCTGCTTCCGTGCTGACGGGGCTGTCTGCAACGGCGTCTTGCGGGAGCTCTTGTGTGCGCTCTTGCGTCGCTTCCTGCGCGCGGGCCTGGGCAATCGGGCATGTCAAGATGACACTGCCGGCGGCCGCCAGTGTCAGTTGACCCATTACTTTTGTCACTACTTGTGCCAAAATTCGTGGTCGTATCGCCTTGCCGGCAGCTGTATGCCGTATGGGTCGTGCAGAAAACATGGTGCTCCAGATGAGTAAATGCTGACTGCATGTTACCGGAATAGGTAAACTGATGGCGGACGAATAAGTATTTTTTGCGCTGGGAATCACGTTTCCCCGCGCACGATTGCAACAGAGTAAAACTGAAAAGAAAGAAATTATGCTAGCAACGGATTCCGCACTGGTGCTCTTTAGCGGTGGACAAGATTCCACCACCTGCCTGGCCTGGGCCTTGAAGCACTATAGCCGCGTGGAAACCATCGGCTTTGACTATGGACAGCGCCATGCGATCGAGCTGACGGTGCGTCCCGGCGTGCTCGAGCAGATACGCCAGCAATCGCCCGAGTGGGACAGCCGCCTGGGTCAGGATCACATGATAGACCTGTCTTTGATTTCCGCCATTTCCGATACGGCCATGACGCAGAACGTCGAGATCGTCATGCAGGAAAACGGCTTGCCGAACACTTTCGTGCCTGGGCGCAACTTGCTGTTCATGACAGTGGCCGCCACCGTGGCGTACCGCCGCGGCCTGACGGTGCTCGTGGGAGGCATGTGCGAGACGGATTTTTCCGGCTACCCGGATTGCCGCGACGACACGATGAAGGCCCTGCAAGTGGCCCTGAACCTGGGCATGAACACGCGTTTGAAGCTGGAAACGCCGCTGATGTGGCTGGACAAGGCGCAAAGCTGGGATCTGGCGGAAGACCTGGGCGGCCAGCCGCTGGTCGACCTGATCCGCAGCGGCACGCACACCTGTTATCTGGGCGAGCGGGGCGAGCTGCACGACTGGGGTTATGGCTGCGGCACCTGCCCCGCCTGCGCCCTGCGCGCCAACGGCTACCAGCAATACGCGGCGCGCAAGGCGGCCAAGTAAGGGGGCTGCCAAACAAAGGTTGCGCCGTTTCTTCAAGCGGCGCGGCAGGAGTGCAAGCCATGCTGTGGTTTTTGCCACAGGAGCGCCTTGCCATGAAATCCCTCTTTGCCGCGCTGTACGGCCCCTTCTTCTGGGCCGGCTTCATCGGCGCCGCCAGTTGCCTGATTGCGGTTTGGCACTACTCTCTCTGGGTCTTGCCGCCCTTGCTGCTGCTGGCCCTGCTCACTTCCTTTCTTGCCGAACGTTATCTGCCGTACGACGGCGCGTGGAACCATGGGCACGACGACGGCCGGCGCGACGTGCTGCATGCGCTTGTCAATGAAGCACTGTACCTGCTGGGCCTGGCTGCCTTTCCCCTGCTGGCCGGGCATCTGGCGCTGGGCGCATTCTGGCCAAGCCAGCTGCCGTTCTGGGCGCAACTGTTGTTGGCCATCCTCATCGCCGACTGCGGCATCACGCTCGTGCATTACCTGAGCCACCGTTATTACTTTCTGTGGAAACTGCACGCCGTGCACCACAGCGTGCAGCGCCTGTACGGTTTTAATGGCTGGATGAAACACCCCTTGCACTTGCTGCTGGAAGCGGCGGGCGGCATGCTGCCCTTGCTGCTGCTGGGTATCCCGGAGCGTGTCATGGCCGTGCTGGCGTTTGCCGTGGCGATCCAGCTATTGCTGCAGCACGCGAATGTCGACATGCGCATGGGGCCGCTGCGCCACGTGTTTGCCTGGGCGCCCCTGCACCGTTTCCACCACATGAAATACGGCACGGCCGGCGACGTGAATTTCGGCCTGTTTTTTACCTGCTGGGACCGCTTGCTGGGCACGGCCTTCGATGCGCCCGGCTACCGCATGCGGGGCGAGGACCTGGGCATCGGCAGCCGTCCCGATTACCCGCTCGCGTATGGGGCGCAACTGCTGGAACCGTTCCGCGCGGAAGAGGGCGTGCGCGCACCCGAGCTGCCGGCCGGCTTGCGCCAGGTCACTAACCGATCAGTTTGACGTTGAGCTGGCGCAAGCTGCGGTCGGCGCGCACGCCGAACAGGCTGCGCATGGTGCGCGAAAAATGCGCGGCATCGGCAAAACCGGCGCCGTGGGCCGCATCCGTCAGGGTGCTGCCGAGCAAAATACCGCGGATGGCCAGGCGCAAGCGGCGCCACAGCACCAGGCGCCGCACGGGCAAGCCCAGCTGGGCACTGAATAGGCGTTCCAGCTGGCTCAGCGACAAATGCGCCGCCTCGGCCACGGCGGCCGCGCTGACCTTGCCGGACAGCAGCGCATCGACCTGGTCCAGCGCGCGCTGCACGCGTGCGTCGGCCAGGATTTCCCGTGGCTGTGCCTGCAATGCTGTGGCGATGCTGTCCAGCGTTGGCGCGCCTGCGCTGCCGGCGGCCGCCAGCAAGGCTGCACTGCCCAGGCGCTGCGGTTCCGCATAGATGGTCAGCATGGGGGCTGGCGCGCTCAGGATGGCGTGCGGGAGCAGGCTCTCGACCAGCAAGTGCTGCGCCGTGTGGATGATGCCGTCGAGCTCTGCCGTGAAGGGCGCACCCGTGCTCAGCATCAGCTGGTGCGCGTAATGGGCGTGGCTGTCCGTGGCGCCCACTGCGCCATGCAAGATGGCAAAGTCCGGCGCCAGCCATAGTGTTCCCTGCCAGCTATCCTGCTGCAACGCGACTCCTTGGTGATGATTGCGGGGCGATCATACCAGCCGGTGGGGATGGTTTTCACGGCATCGAATTTTCCTGGAGTACGCATCATTGCATTGACGAAATAGGTGATCTTTTTAATACAATATTCAGCATTGCAAGGGCGTCCGCTGTAACGTACTATCATTCTCATCGATTACCGATGGTAGTCGTGCAGTCCGCTGCCAGCCATGTTGCTGGCCGTGTAGCGGTTGGATAACTGTTCTGCTTTTCCGCCTGTCATGCTTACACGCGCGTCTACGTCGTGGTTTGCTCGGTCCGTGTCGCACTGGGGGGGGCCGCGCGTGCTGCCAGCACTGGTGCTGGCGTTGTGCCTGGGACTGACGTATGGCGCCTGGCGCAATGCCCACGACGCCAGCGAACAGCAGGTGCAGGCCGATTTTGACTTCCGCGTGCGCCAACTGGTCGACAACATCGTCGTCCGCATGCAGACCTACATCCAGGTGCTGCACGGCGTGCAGGGGCTGTATGCCAGTTCGCAGGGCGTCACGCGCAGCGAATTCCATGCCTATCTGGCGGTGCAGCAGGTGGATCGGCACCTTCCCGGCATCCACGGCATCGGCTACCTGCCGCTGTTGCCCGGTGCCGGGCTGGCGCGGCACGAAGCGAGCGTGCGCGCGGAAGGCTATCCCGGCTATGCCGTGCGTCCGCCGGGCCAGCGCGCCTGGCATGCGCCCATCACTTATCTGGAACCTTTAAGCGAAAGCAATCTGCTGGCCTTTGGCTATGACATCTGGTCCGAACCCGTGCGCCGCGCCGCGCTCGAACAGGCGCGCGACACGGGCCAGGCCGCCATGACGGGCAAGATCCACCTGGTGCAAGATGGCGGCAGCGCCCAGGCGCATGGCTTCCTGGTCGTGCTGCCCGTGTATGACAATGGCTTGCCGCATGCCAGCGTGGAAGAGCGGCGCGCCGCCTTGCGCGCCTGGGTGTTTGCGCCGTTCCGCATGGGCGACCTGATGGCGGGCGTGGGCGGCGAGGGGGCGCACCAGCTGGACCTGGAAATCTATGATGGCGCGCAACTGGCGGAGGCGGCCCTGATGTATGACAGCTTGTCGGGCACGCAGTCGTTTGCCGCGTCGGACAGCCTGGTGTCGCAGCAAGCGATCAGCATCGCCGGCCATGCCTGGACCTTGCGCGTGCGCGCCATGCCGGGCTTCGATGGCGAGCTGCTGGCGCGGCCCCGCCTGATGGCCTGGAGCGGCTTGCTGGCCAGCGTCGTGCTGGCGCTGGCGGCCTGGCTGCTGGCGGCGGGCCGCGCCCGCGCCCAGGCGGCGCTGGCGCGCTCGAGCGAGCTGACTGGCCAGCTGGAGCAGGGCCAGGCCAGCGTGCTGGCGATGGCCGAGGCAGCGCAGCGCAGCCAGGCCATGCTGCGCAACATCCTCGATTCGACCATCGACGGCATTCTGGTCGACAACATCGATGGCCGCATCTTCATGTCGAACCGGCGCTTCCGCGACCTGTGGCAAGTGCCCGATGCGCTCGACTGGCAAGCCGATGGCGCGGCGCTGGTGCGCCATGTGGAAAGCCAGCTGGGGCAGGCGGCGCCTTTCCTGGGAGCACGCGCCCACGCGCCGCACGGCCACCGCGAACGGCGCGATGTGCTGCATCTGCGCGATGGGCGGGTGGTCGAGCAATATGTGCGCAGCATGCAGCTGGGCAACGAACAGGCGCGCTTGTGGACCTTCCGCGATATCAGCGAGCGCAGCCAGATGGAACGGCGCGAGCACACGCGGCGCCAGGTGCTGGAAATGCTGGCCACGGGCGCGCCGCTGGAACGGGTGCTGGAAAGCGTGGTGCTGAGCGTGCAAGCCGACCATCCCGCCATGCTGTGCAGCATCCTGCTGCTCGATGAAAACCGCCACCGCCTGGTGCTGGGCGCGGCGCCGAGCTTGCCCGCGTTTTTTAACCTGTCCAGCCATGGCCATGACCTCGACACCCTGCAGGGCGTGCATGGCATCGCCGCGCAAGCGCTGCGCGACGGCCAGCGCGTGATCGTGGGCGACTTGCATGCCGCGGCCAATGTGCAAGAGACGATGGAACTGGCGTGGCGAGCCCAGCTGCAATCGTGCTGGGCCGAGCCCGTGCGTGGCGGCTCGGGCAAGCTGCTGGGCGTCCTGATGGCGTATCACCGCCAGCCCACGCTACCGGGGGCGGCGCATCTGGCGCGGCTGAGCGAAGCGGCGCACCTGGCCGGCATGGCCATCGAACAGGCGCAGGTGGCGCTGGCCCTGCGCGCCGGCGAAGCGCGTTTCCGCAGCCTGTACGACCATGCGCCCGTGGCCCTGTGGGAGCAGGACTGGTCGGCCGTGCGCGCCGCGCTCGATGCGCTTGAGCAAGCGGGCGTGCGCGACCTGGGCGCCTACTTCCAGGCCAATCCGGACGCGCTGCAGCGGATGGCGGGGCTGGTGCGCATCATCGATGCGAACGGCGCCGCACTGGCGCAGGTGCGTGCCAACGAGGACGACCAGCGCCGCGGCGCGCTGGGCCTGGCACAGAATTTCGATGACAGCGCCTTGCCCTGTTTCGGCGATGCGCTGCTGGCGCTCGCTGGCGGCGCCCACCTGTACGAGTGCGAGAGCAGCTTCGTGCGTCTCGATGGCGCGGCGCGCCAAAATGAATTGAGCTTGCTGGTGATGCCCGGCCATGCGGACAGCCTGGACTTTGTCATGGTGTCTTCGCTCGATATCACCGAGCGCAAGCGCATGAACGCGGAATTGCTGCAGCTGGCCACCACCGATTTTCTGACCAGCTTGCCGAACCGGCGCCACTTCATGGCGGCGCTGGAAAACGAGCATGCACGGCTGCAGCGCGAACTGGCCAGCTGCGCCAGCGTGCTGATGCTGGACATCGATCACTTCAAGCGCGTCAACGACGAGTATGGCCACGCGGTGGGCGATACCGTGCTGCGCCACCTGGGCGCGCTGATGTGCCAGGCGCTGCGCAAGGTCGATGTGCCGGGTCGCGTGGGCGGCGAGGAATTCGCCATCTTGCTGCCGGGCACCGACCTGGCGGCGGCGGCCGTGTTTGCCGAACGGCTGCGCCGGCGCGTGGCGGAAAGTTCGCTGACCACCGATAGCGGCCTCTTGATCACCATCACGGTGAGCATCGGCATGGCCGCCATGGCCGGTACCGATGCCGATTCCGACGCCGTGCTGGCGCGCGCCGACGAGGCGCTGTACCGGGCCAAGCGTGGCGGGCGCAACCGCATCGAACAGAATGACGGCGGCAGCGACGGCGTGCTCAGCAAGTTCATGGCGCAGTGATTACAGGTTGTGCTGATGCGCTTGCGCCTGCTTGTGCTTGCGGCTGACGATCAGCCAGACGATGGCGATAGGAATCAGCAGCGGCAGCAGCACTGGCGTGCTCAGCGCCAAGGCCAACACCACGCACAAGGCCACCACGGCGATCAGCACCACGCCCACGCCGGCCAGGACTACGCCTGTGACGACGGCGGCGCACACCAGCGCAATGGCGGCGATCAGCAAGCCGCCGCCGGCAAACACCAGGCCGAACAGCCACTCCAGCGGCCCATCGATATCGTCGCCGTGGAACTGCATGTGCATGTCGCTGCCGCCGATCTTGTCGAGGAACAGGCAGGCGAGCATGACGATGAGGACGAAGGTGAGTAATTTTTTCATGATGGGCCTCTGTGGATGGGTGACTGGGTATTGCATGGTGACACTGTAGCGGCGCGCGGCAGGCGCTGCCAGCGGCGTGCGACAGGCGGTCAATATCACGGTATGGAAGGCGCTGGAGGCCGCTAGCGGCCAGAAAACGCTGACGTAGAACAAGATTTCTTTTCTTGTAATGTGCGCAAGCCGTCCTATACTGAACACCTCAGTCTCGCAAGGAGGGCAACATGCTTTTGTTTGCAGATACCGGGGATCAATCGCTATCCCTTTCTGGTCATCACATCACGCGCCAGCGTAGCGCCCCGCAGTCTTGCGCCGAACCCGTCGGCGCACCATCGGCGATACCGCCGATCATCATCACCCCATTTAATTACCATGCGCCGTTGCCGGCAATCGACCCGCGCTGGGTACCGCCCGGTCCTCCGCTGACCTGGCCCAACCGGCCTGCCATGTCCATGTGCTGAAGCCCGCGTCGTCGCCGCTCGTGCGATGGCTGCCGTAAAAAAAGCCCGCGTTGCGGGCTTTGGCTTGGTATCCGCGTTTTACGACGCTTTGCGGCGCAGCATGAAGCCCAGCAGACCCAGGCCCGCCAGCAGCATGGCATAGGTTTCCGGCTCCGGCACGGCCGCGATGAAGGCGTGGTTATCCGTTTCGAAGGCGTTTTGCGTGGAATTGAAGGCGACCGAGGTGATCTTGCTGCCTTCGCCGGCGAAGGCATTCACGTACAGGCCCACGGACCGATTGCCGTCGGGCTGGTCGCCAGCCAGGCTGGCCAGTTGCGTGCCCGTCAGGGTAGTGCTGCTTTGGTCGGAAAAGCTGTACGTCACGCTGTTGTAGGTGTCTGGCGAGCCCATGTAGAAGCCGAAATAGCTGAGGCCGCCAGCGAAATTGGCCGTCACGGGGGTATGCTGATCTGACGAAATACCAGCGGACAAATATATGCTCGTGTCGCCGGGAGGCGCGGCATGATTACTATTGCTACCCGTAAACAATGAGCCGTCGATATAGTTGGCTGGCAAGATTCCGCTGTTGAAATCGATCGTGGTGGCGCCTGCGACCGATGTGACCAGGCCTTCACCGGCCAGGGCGGTACCGCCGGCCGTAAACGTGGGGACTGCGCTGGCGCTGCCAGCGGCGGCAAGCATCGCGCAAGCCAGTGTGGACAAGATTTTCATGTTGATTCCCTTAAAGGATGTGTACACAGCTATTTTTTTCAGAATAGACAGAAGTGCCTGGCGTAGGCATGCAGCGCGGTGTACGGGGGCAAGGGGCGTCGCGCGGGTAACAATCAATTGCTGCCAAGCATCACTAAATGCAATATTTGAAATATGAAAAACACAATTCAGATTGCAAAATAATAATAGTATTACTTGAGGAATATCAAAGCCAAATTGCTAGAACAAAGCCACTAAATTGATAGCTTGTCTTATTGCCGAGATCGACTATGGCGGGCCGCGCCTTACCTTGTGGCAAGGCGGCACGGGAGGGCGTTTTCGACTATCATGCTAGCCCCGACCTTCCATCACGAGCACCGCCATGAGTACCGATTTTCCCGATTTTTCCGACGAAGCAGCAGAGCAAGGCAACGACGCCCCGATCCAGGAGCCGCGCCTGTGGGTAGGCAATGGCTGGACGGCGCGCGTGATCAAGAACGAGGAAGATGAAGGCTGGGCCGTTGCCATGATCAAGGATGGCGAACCGGAGCCGGCGCTGGTGGGCCCGTGGACCATGGGCCGCGACAAGAAAAACCCGAAGCCGCTCGACGTCAACGCCTTCAACACGCTGGTCAAAACGGCCTCGGAAGTGTTGCGCCGCCACGAGCAGCAGTTGCATGCGCAATTGCACAAGAACCTGTTTGTCGCCACCGACGAGGGGCAAATCAAGGTGATGTTCGACATCGTGCCCGACGAAGAGCACCCGTACGCGGAACTGAGCGCCTACGACGCCGATGGCGAACAGATCGCCAAGGTGCGTACCTCGGCGGCGTTCAAATTCAATGCCACGTCCGCGGCGAACTGGATCGAAGGCGGCTACCGCCGGCCATGATAAGCCGATTGCGGTAGCGCGCGTCTCGGTCTCTATTTACTCAGCTGTACCGCCGCGCCTTCGGGCGCTGCCTGCATGTCCACTTCCTCTTCCTTGCGGTACGCCAGCCGGTACAGCAGTGGCAGCACCAGCAGGGTCAGGGCTGTCGACGACAGGATGCCGCCGATCACCACGGTAGCCAGCGGACGCTGCACTTCGGCGCCAGTGCCCGTGGCGATGGCCATCGGCACGAAGCCCAGCGACGCCACCAGCGCCGTCATCAGCACCGGACGCAGGCGGGTAATGGCACCTACACGTATCGCCTCCTGCAGCGGCATGCCCTGTTCGCGCAGCTGGCGGATGTAGGCGATCATCACCAGGCCGTTCAGTACGGCCACACCGGACAGGGCGATAAAGCCCACCGCTGCCGAGATCGACATGGGAATGTCACGCAGCCACAGGGCGACGATGCCGCCCGTCAAGGCGAACGGGATGCCGCTGAACACCAGCAAACCATCTTTCACGTTGCCGAACATGGCAAACAACAACACGAAGACGAGGGCCAGGGCCACGGGCACCACCAGTTCCAGGCGTTTCGTGGCCGACTGCAATTGCTCGAACTGGCCGCCCCAGCTGGTCCAGTAGCCGGGGGGAATGGCCACTTGCGATTGCAACTGCTGCGTGGCGTCGGCCACGAAGGAGCCGATATCGCGTCCGCGCACGTTGGCGCTGACGACGATGCGGCGCTTGCCGTCTTCGCGGCTGATCTGGTTCGGCCCCGGCGCCACTTGCAGGCTGGCCACTTCGCCGAGCGGGATGAAGCGGGCGCGGCCTTCCGCTGCCGCCCCCAGGGGCAGGGCGATGGGCAGGCGTTTCAACTGCTCCAGGTCGCTGCGCAGGCTGTCGGGCAGGCGCACGACGATGTCGAAGCGGCGGTCGCCCTGGAACAGGGTGCCCGCCTCTTGCCCGCCGATGGCCGTGGCGATTGCCGATTGCACGTCAGCAATGTTGAGACCGTAACGGGCCGTCTGCTCGCGGTCGATCTGCACCGTCAGCATGGGCAAGCCCGTCGTCTGTTCCACTTTCACTTCCGTCGCTCCGGGAATCTTGCCCAGCACGCCTGCGATCTTCGCCGCCGTGCTGTCGAGCACGGTCATGTCGTCGCCGAACAGTTTCACGGCCACGTCGCTGCGCACGCCGGAAATCAGTTCATTGAAGCGCAGCTGGATCGGTTGCGAAAACTCGTAGTTGTTGCCTGGCAAACTGGTGGCCGTCGCCTCGATTTCCGCCAGCAATTTCTCGCGCGATTTTGTCGGCTCCGGCCACTGATCGCGGGGCTTGAGCATGATGTAGCCGTCGGAAATATTCGGCGGCATGGGGTCGGAGGCGATCTCGGCTGTACCCGTGCGGGCGAATACGCGCGCGATCTCCTTGTGGTTGTCCATCAGCTTGCGTTCCAGCTGCTGCTGCATGGCCAGCGATTGGCTCAAGCTGGTGCCGGGGATGCGCAGGGCCTGGATGGCGATGTCGCCCTCGTTCAGGCTGGGCACGAATTCGCTGCCCATGCGCGTGGCCAGCAAACCCGACAGCAATACGGCCACCGCCGCGCCCGTCAGCACGACGGGCGTGTTGCGCATCACCTTGCCCAGCAGCGGCGCATACCAGCGCTTGGCCGCGCGCATGATGGCGTTTTCCTTTTCCGCCACCTTGTCGCCGATAAACAGCGCCACGGCCGCGGGGATGAAGGTGATCGACAGCAGCATGGCGCCCAGCAGGGCGATCACCACCGTCAGGGCCATCGGCGTAAACATGCGGCCTTCCACGCCGGTGAGGGCAAAGATGGGCAGGTACACCACCATGATGATCAGCTGACCATACAGCAAGGGGCGGCGCGCCTCTTGCGATGCCGCAAACACTTCATGAAAGCGTTCCTGCAAGGTCAACGGCCGGCCCAGTTTTTGCTGCGCATGGGCCAGGCGGCGCACGCAGTTTTCCACGATCACCACGGCGCCATCGATGATGATGCCGAAGTCCAGCGCGCCCAGGCTCATCAGGTTCGCGCTGACGTGGTATTGCACCATGCCCGTAAACGTGAACAGCATGGCCAGCGGGATCACCATGGCCGTGATGACGGCCGCGCGGATATTGCCGAGGAACAGGAACAGGATGGCGATCACCAGCACGGCGCCTTCCAGCAGGTTTTTCTTCACCGTATTGATGGCCTTGTCGACGAGTACCGTGCGGTCATACACGGTGACGGCGTGCACGCCCTTGGGCAGGCTGCGGTTGATTTCCACCATCTTCTTGTCGACGGCTTGCGAGACGGCGCGGCTGTTTTGCCCGATCAGCATGAAGACCGTGCCCAGCACCACTTCGCGGCCATTTTCCGTGGCAGCGCCCGTGCGCAGCTCGCGCCCCAGCACCACGTCGGCCACGTCGCGGATGCGAATCGCCACGCCCTGCACATTGGCGACGACGATGTTGCCGATGTCGTCTTTCGATGCCACCTGGCCTGGCGCGCGTATCAGCAATTGTTCGCCCTGCCTTTCGATATAGCCGGCGCCCACGTTGCCGTTGTTGCGCTCGAGCGCCGTCACCACGTCTTGCAGGCTGATGCCGTAGGCGGCCAGTTTTTGCGGATACGGCGCCACCTGGTACTGCTTGGCGTAGCCGCCGATGGCATTGATTTCCGTGACGCCCGTGACATTGCGCAATTGCGGCTTGATGATCCAGTCCTGGATTTCGCGCAAGTCCGTCGGCGTGTAGGGCGTGCCGTCCGGCTTTTTCGCACCGTCTTGCGTTTCCACCGTCCACAGGTAGATTTCACCGAGGCCCGTGGAGACGGGGCCCATCTTTGGCGTGATGCCGGCCGGCAGACTTTCCTTGGCTTCCTGCAAGCGCTCGTTGATCATCTGGCGCGCAAAATAAATGTCCGTGCCATCCTTGAAGATCACCGTCACTTGCGACAGGCCATAGCGCGACAGCGAGCGCGTCTGCTCCAGGTTGGGCAAGCCGGCCATGGCCGTCTCGATGGGAAAGGTGACGCGCTGCTCGGTTTCCAGCGGCGAATAGCCGGCGGACTGGGTATTGATTTGCACCTGCACGTTGGTGATGTCGGGCACGGCGTCGATGGGCAGCTTTTGATAGCTGTAGATGCCCAGGCCAGCCATGGCGGCGACGGCCAGCATCACCAGCCAGCGCTGTTCGATGGCGTAGCGGATCAAGCGTTCAAACATGATGGTTTCCTTTGTTTAACGTGATCAATGTTCATGGCCGGCAGCATCTTTGCCCAGCTCGGACTTCAGCACGAAGCTGCCTTGCGCCGCGTATGGCGTGCCGGCGGCCAGGCCCTGCTTGATCTGCGTCAACGTGCCATCGCTGCGCCCCAGCACCACGGGCGTGGCCTGGTAGCCATCCTTGACTTGCACGAAGACGACGGGCTTGTCTTCCACCGTCTGGATGGCCGTGCTTTGCACGGTGACGGGTGCGTCCGCTTCGCCGGACACCACTTCCACGCTGACGAACAGGCCCGGGCGCCAGGCCATGTCGGGGTTCAGCAAGCTGATGCGTGCCTTGGCCGTGCGCGTCTGCTCACCCAGCAGCGCGCCCACATAGGTGATCGTGCCTTGCGCGCTGGCGTCGAATGCACTGGCTTTCACCTCCGCCTTGCCGCCCATGCGCACGGTGGCCAGGTCTTTCGCCGGCACGGCGATTTCCGCCCACACGGTCGATAGGTCGGAAATGACGAAGATGTTCGCGTCTTCCTTGACGGCTTCGCCCAGGGTGATATGTTTTTCCAGCACCATGCCGTCGAACGGCGCGCGGATCTCGTAGCGGTTCAGAGGGCCTTTGCTGGCCCCGGTCCCGGTACCACTGGCACCCAGCGCGCTGAGCTTTTGCTGCGCGTTCTGCACGGCGATTTCCGCTTCGCGCCACGCTTGCTGCGCCTGCAGGTAATCTTGCTCGGCCGAAATTTTCTCGCGCCACAGTTTCTCTTCGCGTTCATAGGTGGAGCGGGCCAGCGACAAACGCCGCTGCGCCGACAGCAGTTCGCTGCGCTGTTCCGACAGTTCCGTGCTGGCGATGACGGCCAGTACTTGCCCCTTTTTCACCAGCTGGCCCAGGTCCGCCTGCACGGCTTCCACCACGCCGGCCAGGCGCGGCACGACGTGGGCCGTGCGGTCTTCATTGAAACGGATTTCGCCGGGCAGGGCGACGGTCGTCTTGATGCGGCCGGACGCGGCCGTGGCGATGACGACGCCGGCGGCCTTGCTTTGCGCGGCGCTCAGTTCCAGCCTGCCTTCCACTTCCTCGTGGCCGTGTTCGTCCTTTTTTTCAGCATGTGCTTCCGTCTTGGCGGCAGGGGCTGGCGGGGTGCTGGACTTGCCCGTGCCGAGGATGAGGATGGCCAGCACGATGCCGGCGGCCGCGATGGCGCCGATGGCGATCGCTTGTTTCTTGTCGAGTTTGATATTCATTGTCGGGTCTTCCTTACAGGGGAGCGGGGGCGCCAAGCAGGCGCTCGATCTCGGCGGCGGCATGCTGCGCTTCGGTCAGCGCGCGCAGGTATTGGTTTTTGGCTTGCAGCAAGGTGCGCTGGGCATCGAGCACGTCGAGGAATGCGAACTTGCCGAACTCAAAACCCTTGCTGGCCGCGTCATAGGCGCTTTGTGCGCCAGGCAAGATGTCCTGGCGCAAGCTTTCCACGTCGAGCCGGGCCGTGGCCAGCCGTTCGCTGGCGGCGGCCACGGCCGTTTGCACGGCGATACGGGCGGCGGCCAGCTCGTCGCTGGCCTTGTCGCTGCGGCGCAAGGCGTCGAGCTTGTTGCCGGCATTGCGGTCGAACAAGGGCAGCGGCAAGGCCAGGCCGATGATGGCCTGGCTGCGGCCCAGCTCTTCCGAGCGCTTCATGCCGATGCTGACCGTGACGTCGGGCGTGGCGCGCCGCTGTTCCACGTCCAGCATGGCTTGCCGTTGCGCCAGCGCGCTGCGCGCCTGGCGCACGGACGGCGCCTGGGCCAGGCGCGCAGCCAGTTCGATGCTTGGCGGCAGCTCCGGCAAGGTTTCCAGCCGTCCTTCCGCGAGGCTGAAGCGGGGCGTGGCATTGCCCCACAGGGCGGCCAGGCGCTTGCGGGCGCTGGCCAGCGTGCTGCGGGCCAGGTTCAGCTCCAGCCGCACGCTCGCTTCGGCGACACGGGCGCGGGTTTCCTCGACGGGAGAGGCCTTGCCGGCCGTCACCCGGCGCGCCGTGATGTCGCTGGCGCGCGCGGCCAGCGCCTGCGCGCTGTCGGCCAGGCGCAAGCCTTCCTGGGCGGCCAGCACATCGACAAATGCGGTGGTCACTGCGGCGCGCGTGTCGGCTTGCTGCAGGGACAGGCCCGCGTGCGCCAGGTCTTCGCCGCGCTGGGCGACAGCGGCGCGGGCACCGCGCTTGCCGCCCAGTTCTATGAGCTGGTTGAGCTGCACGGTGGTGCTGCGCGTGGCGCGCCGCGTGTCTTCCAGCACGGTTTGCAGTTCCGGGTTGGGCAGGGCGCGCGCCTGTTGCAGGGCGCCGCCCTGCGCCGCCAGTTCATGGCGGGCGGCCGACAGGGTGGCGTTGCCGCCTTCGGCCAGCAGCAGCGCGGCGGGCAGGGTCAGGGAACCGGCGGGTTCCTCAGGTGCTTGCGCATGGGCAAGATTGCCAGCCAACAGGCCGGCGGACAGACATAACAGATAGATGGATCGGTGCATCGAATTCTCCAAGGTGCGGAAAAAGAATTCGACGGGACGCGCTGGCCTGCGCCTGACTTAATCAGGCGCGCATATTGCGATAAGTGGTTGAAACGTCCCGTCGGCCTAGGCGGCCGACGACCAGTCAGGGCGCTTGGGAACGTCCGGGATGTGGGAAGCGTAAAAGAAGGGGGAGGTGTCCGCGTTCACGGACGCCGTGTCGCCAATGGGCAGGCTGGAGCCGGCCGGCAGCCACGCATGGCCGATGCCATGGCAGACGTTGCAGTCGCTGTGCGGCTGGCCCTTGGATTGCTTGTCAGCCTTGTCGGCCACAGGTTTCTTGTCCGCATCAGCCTTGTGCTGATGGTTGTGGTGACCCAGGTGCTGCGCCGCCTTGCCTTCCTCGTGCAGGCAATACGCGCTCGCCGCGGCCCAGGACATCTGGAGCGGAAGCACGAACAGCAGCAAAATGAGGAGGAATCGTCGCATGATGACGGCTATTGTACAGAAAGGCGGGCGGTCGTGCCCATATCAGCGCGGCTGGGCACGCCAAGCCTTCAGCTGCGCGGCGATGGCCTTGCCCTGGAACAGCTGCGGCTCGGAATGCTCTTCCGCCTCCATGCCGCCTTCGCGGAAATCGGCCGCCTCGCGCGCCTGCACCAGTACCCTGGCCTGCTCGAACGCTTCCGTGAAGCTGGTGCTCTTCGGCAAGGCTTCCTTGAAATACGCTTCGCTGAAATACGTAAAATCGTTCTGGTCGTCGCAGCCGAACGAAGTGCGGTCGCGGCGCGCGGCCGTGATGACCAGCGTCTGTTCATCCTTCAGCGCATCGATGAAACCGCCCGCATAGCAGGCCGAGATCACGATGACTTTCCAGCGGATGCCGCTGTGCTTGAGCATGGACGCCAGTTCCTGCGCGGGCAGGCCATGCAAGTCCATGCCGTTTTGCGCCAGCGCCAGTTCGTGCTCGGGCGAGCCGTGGCTGGTGAGGAACAGGAACAGGATGTCGTTCTGCTTGTCCATTTTCGCACCCAGGCTGTCGAGACTGGCGGCTATGCTGGTGCGCGTGGCCATCGGCTGCTGCGCCACCGTGTTGCGGCTATTGACCAGCATCAAGGAGCGGCCCACGGTGCCATAGTCGCGGTCGAACTGGCGCTGCACGAAGGCCGTTTCGCGGTGAAACACTTCCTGCGCGCCATCGCCCGCCACACCCAACAGGTACAGATTGATTTTTTTCGCCGCATCGCGCGGCGCGATGCGCGCCAGGGCGCCGTCGAGCAGGGTGCGCTGGTTGTACAGGGCCAGTTCAATATTGTCGCGCGTGAGCTTATCCAAGGCCGGGTCGTCCAGCTGGCCTTCCGTCCAGTTGCCGCTGTCTTCGCGCCGGCCGTCCGCCTGTGCCACGGCGTAGCGCAGCACGCCCTTGCCGTCGAACTGGCCATTCTTGAAGCTGCCCCGGTATTCGTCGCCGTCGGCCGTGCGCAGCACGCCTGCACCCTCGAATTTCCAGTCTTTCAGTTCGCCTTCGTAGTGGATGCCGTCGCTGGTGCTGACCTTGGCTTTGCCCTGCAGCTGGCCCTGGACGAAGTCGCCTTCGAAGACGGTGCCGTCCGTGTCGGTCAGCTTGCCGGCGCCGTGCGGGCGCCAGTGTTTGAAATGGCCTTCGAAGGAGGCGCCGTCGGCGCCCTGGAAGCGGCCTTGCCCCTCGAAGCTGCCCTTGACGAAGTTGCCCGCATAAATCTCGCCCTTGGGCGAGGTGTAGCGGCCGATGCCATCGAAGGCGCCCTGGCGGAAGGCGCCCGTGTACTCGACGCCGGACGCCTGGCGCAGCGTGCCCTGGCCGGAAAACACGCCGCGCGCGAAGCCCCCTTCGTAAAACGCGCCGCTCGCGTATTCGAGCCGGCCCTGGCCATGCATCTTGCCCGCGACGAGGGGGCCGAAATAGCGCCCGCCATCGGCCGTTTCCGCCGCCGGCGCCTTGGCTGGCGCGGCGCACAGCGGCGGCATGCCCAGCGCGGCAAAGGCCAGCAGGCCGGCGAGGGTGTAGGGGCGAAGCGAGGCGCGTAGCGTGGCGGTCATGAGGACGGTCTGGTCTGTAGGAAGGGGCCTAGTCTGCCACTGTATTGCCAGCGTGGCAAATGCGCGCGTAGCGTGTGTTGCCCTGCTTCAAGGCAAGATTCTGCGTTTTATGCCGTGCCAAGGCTGGGCTGAACTGATAATATTGATTTTCAGAACATATACTTAGACAAGGCACACAGTTACCCATGGAAAGCCGTCTCAGCCGTCTGGAAGCCGTTCAAACCGTGTTGCTGGAAATCGGGCAGCGTTCGAGCACCTGCAGCGATATCAGCGAATTCCTGCAGGCGGTGCATGCGGCGCTGGGGCGCATCATGTATGCGGCCAATTTTTACGTGGCCCTGAGCGACCGTGACGACGGCCTGGTGCACTTTCCCTATTTTGTCGATGAATTCGACGCCGCGCCCGACCCGGACGTGGGCGTGCGCCTGGCCAGCGCCGCGCAGTCGCCCACGGCGTGGGTCATCGTCAACCGCAAGCAGCTGGTGATGACGGCCGACGACGACGCCATGCGCGCCATCGGTGGCGGCGCCTGGGGC
The DNA here is from genome assembly GCF_051380895.1 of Janthinobacterium breve. Classification (NCBI taxonomy): domain Bacteria; kingdom Pseudomonadati; phylum Pseudomonadota; class Betaproteobacteria; order Burkholderiales; family Oxalobacteraceae; genus Janthinobacterium; species Janthinobacterium breve. The sequence continues at coordinate 412,770 of NZ_JBNYXY010000004.1, forward strand.
GGCGGCACGGCGGCCGAGCACTGGATCGGCTGTCCGCTGCTGGACCAGCAGCACCAGGCGCTGGGCGCCATCGTCATCCAGAGCTATGACGCGCAGCACCGCTTCAGTCTGGAAGACCAGGCCCTGTTCGCGCTGATCGCCACGCATGTGTCGAGCGCCCTGCAAGGCATGCAAAGCATGGACCGGCTGGAAAAGGCGGTGCAGGAGCGCACGGCCCTGCTGGCGCACGAGGTGGCCGAGCGGCGTCGCGCGGAAAACCTGCAGCATGCGCTGTATGAAATCGCCAACCTGTCGGCGCAGGCGGCCGACGCCACCACCCTGTATGCGCGACTGCATGCCATCATCAGCGGGCTGGTGACGGCGAAGAATTTCCTCATCGCCCTGTACCATCCGGACAACAAGGACATCACGATCCCGTATTTTGTCGATGAAAAGGATGCGCAGGCGCCCGTCAAGCGCTTTCATTACGGCATCGGCATGAGTTCCTACGTGCTGGCGCGGCGCCAGGCCTGTCTGCTCGATGCGGACAGCTACGCGGCGCTGGTGGCCAGTGGCGAGATGGACGAGCCGCTGGGCAATGTGGGCATCGCCAGCTGGATGGGCGCGCCCATGCTGCTGGGCGAGCGCAAATATGGCGTGATCATCGTGCAAAGCTACGACACCTCCGTTGTGTATGGACAGGCAGAACTGGACGTGCTGGCCTTCATGGCCAGCCACGTGGCCGTGGCGATGGCCCGCATCCAGGCCGACAGCGCCATGCGCCAGGCCAAGGAAACGCTGGAAGAGCAGAACGCGGCCCTGAACAGTGCCCTGAGCGCCTTGCAGGAAGCGCAGTCGGAACTGGTGCGCCAGGAAAAGCTGGCATCGCTGGGCCGCCTGGTGGCTGGCGTGGCGCATGAAATCAATACGCCGCTGGGCATTTGCGTGACGGCCACCAGCCACTTGGTGCAGGAATTGAAGCTCACGCGCGAAGACCTGGACGGCGGCCAGCTCGATGAAGACGGTTTGCGGCAGTTTTTCGACATCATCGACCAGACCCTGCGCATCATGACGACCAATACGCAGCGTGCCGCCGCGCTGGTGCGCAGCTTCAAGCAGGTGGCCGTGGACCAGTCTTCGGACGAGTTGCGCAGCTTTAATTTGCGCAAATACCTCGATGAAATCCTGCTGTCGCTGCAACCCAAGCTGAAGGGCAAGCCAATCAGGGTGGAGATCGAATGCGCACCCGAGGTGCAGCTGCGCAGCTATCCGGGCGCCGTCTCGCAGATCGTCACGAACATGGTGGTCAATTCACTCGTGCACGGCTTTGTCGAAGGCGAGCCGGGCAAGATCAGGATCAGTGCCAGGACGGCCGGCGAGATGCTGGAGCTCGACTACAGCGACGATGGCATGGGCATGGACAGCGCCACCCTGGGCCAGCTGTTCGACCCCTTCTTCACGACCAAGCGGGGTTCCGGCGGCAGCGGCCTTGGCGCGCACATCCTGTACAACCTGGTGACGGGGCCGCTGGGCGGCACGGTGAAGGTGGTCAGCGCACCGGGCATGGGATTGCACTATAAAATCCGTTTTCCACTCGAACCACGTAGCTCGGATTAGCGGCGAAGCCGCGTAATCCGAACTACGCCGCCTAATCCGGGAAGCGCTTGTTCAGGGCCAGAGCATCATCCAAATTCGCAATCAGCAACTCCACATACTGCGGATCCAGGTGGCTGCCGCTCACTTCGCGCAGGTAGCTCACTACCCGTTCCAACGGCCAGGCGTCCTTGTAGCAGCGCTTGTGCATCAGCGCGTCGAAGACGTCGGCGACGGCGGCGATGCGCGCGTATTTGTGGATGTTTTCGCCCACCAGGCCTTGCGGGTAGCCGCTGCCATCGTATTTTTCATGGTGCTGGTGGGCGATCACGGCGGCTGCTTTGAGCAGCGGACGCTGCGAGCCGTCGAGGATGGACATGCCCACCGTCGGATGCTGCTTCATGATTTCCCACTCGGCCGCGTCGAGCTTGCCCGGTTTCAGCAGCACGGCGTCCGGCGTGGAAATCTTGCCGATGTCATGCATGGGCGCCGCGTGGCGCAGCACCATGGTTTCCTCTTCCGACATGCCAGAAGCCTGCGCCAGCAACTGGCACACTTCGGCCATGCGGCGCACGTGGTTGCCGCCTTCATGCGAGCGCGATTCGACCACGTCGCCCAGACGCAGGATCAGTTCGGCCTGGGTATCGGTGATTTCCTGCGTCAGCAGGATGTTGTCGAAGGCGATGGCCACGCCCGAGCAAAACACTTCCAGCAATTGCGCGTCGAGGTCGGAAATTTCTTCCACGCCTTTTAAAACCAGCAGCGAAGCCTTGCCGCTGCTGTTGGGGAAATAGCCGACATAGGTGTCGCCATGCAGGCGCGAGATTTTATTGCTCTTGGCATGGTCCAGCTGTGACAGCAGGGAAGGGCTGAGAATGCCGCCATCGGCTTCATGGTCGCCGATCTGCGCGAGGATTTCATAATCCTGTTCGCCCGAAATGGCGCTGGCGCCGCGCAGGCGCAGCAGCATGCTCGTTTCCAGGCGCAGCAGGGCGACGACTTGCTGCAGCAGGCCGCTGGCGAAGTCGCGCAGGTTGCGCTGCTTGAAGATATGCGCCGAGGCCGCGATGACTCTTTCCAGGCCTTCGCGGTAGTGCAGCTGGGCCAGGCGCGCTTCCTCGACCTTCATGATGTCGCGGTAGGCGCGCAGGGCGGCAAAGGTGGTGGTGAACAGCTTGGTGCGGTCCAGTTCCGTCTTTTCCTTGTAGTCGTTGATGTCGTAGTTGACGATCACCCGTTCTTCCGGCGCCTGTCCCGGCTGGCCCGTGCGCAGCACGATGCGCGTAAACTGGTTGCCCAGGTCTTCGCGCATCCAGCGCGCCACTTCCAGGCCGCTGTCTTCGCGTTCCATCACCACGTCCAGGAAGACCAGCGCGATGCCTTCTTCGCGCGCCAGCACCTGCTTGGCCTCGGCGCCGCTGTAGGCATGCACGAAGCTCAGGGCGCGGCCCTCCAGGCGAAAACGACTCAGTGTCAGTTTGGTGATGTCGTGGATGTCGGGTTCATCATCGACGAGCAGGACTTTCCAGGGCGGTAACTTGGGCGATGCTGAAGACAAAAATGACATAAGGGCGAGTTCCGCTAAAAGGCATAACTGACGCAATGCTGAGACGCCTGCGCCAGGAATTCCTGTGCGCCACTACCGGCGTTGCGCGTTTTTCGGGCGCATTTTGTCGATTGTAGACTGACCGCTAAGTATTAACAATATGCAAGAAAAATTGACTAAAAACATGCAACACACGTGCTACAAAACACTTGAAATCCATGCTGTTAACACTATCTATACTTTATCGCTTAGGCAACTATATTTTCAAGACAATACTTTGTTTTAATTAATATTGCCAATGAATCTGCAAAAAAGTCGGCGCCTTGCCTTTCTGGCGGAAAAACAGAAAAGTAACAAGGTATGAATTGCGCGCCAGAATGGGCTGCAGCGCGCTATATTGAATAAGCATAAGAAGTGGCCCCATGCCACTCACATTTCCTGAAAGGGGCAATCATGCAAAAGCAAACGACGCGCGCCCTGGTCGCCGCCCTGGCCTTGCTGGCCAGCAGCGTGGCCTGGGCGGGAACGGAAGTGCAGTTCAGCAAACCGGATCAATACACGGATGTCCCGTTCAACCCGCAGGAACGCGATGACGTGTTGAAGGAACTGGGCCGGCATTTCGAGAAACTGGGCGCATCACTGCCGCCCGGACAGACCTTGAAAATCGACGTCACGGATGTGGATCTGGCGGGACGTGAAAACCCCGCGCTGCGTGCCGGCCAGGATATCCGCGTCATGAATGGCCGGGTCGACTGGCCGCGCATGCGCTTGCACTATGTGCTGGAGCAGGATGGCAAGGTCATTCGCAGTGGCGATGCCGCCCTGTCCGACATGTCGTACCTGAGCCGCATCAATCATTACTTCAGCAATGAAAAACTGCGCTATGAAAAGCTGATGATCGATGACTGGTTTGCGGACACCTTCGGCATCAAGGTGAAGCGCCAGACGCGCAAGTAAGCGAGCATTCATCGCTATGTCAGCGCAGGTATGCTGCTTCGATGCGCGCCAGCTGGCCATTCTGCCGCAAGGCAAGCAAGGCCGCATTCATCTTGTCGATGAATGCGGCCTTGTAGGCGGGCGCATTGCGCGCGCTGTAGGCGATATACGTGGCTTCGGACGACAGTTCCAGCACTTCGTGCAATTGAAAGCCATAACTGGTCAGTTCGTCTTGCAGCTGGCGCGCCGTGTGGCGGGCTGCGCCGCGGTCGCTGGCGTAGCAATCGATGCGCCGCAGGGCCAGTTTCCTCAGATTGGCTTCATTGCCCTTGGCCGCTTCCAGGCGCAGCAGTCCCTGGCGGGCCGGTGCCATCAATTTTTCCGACAGTAAAAACCCCGTGTTGACGCCGACGGTCAGGCCGGCAAAGTCGGTCGGGAAGTGCGTGCGCGGCGTGCGCATGACGGCCTCATGGCAGAACAGCACTACCGATTCGCGGTACAGCATGGCCGAATATGGTTGCACGTAGGGCCGTTCCGTCTTGCGCCCGGGCGGGAACAGGCCGAATACCTGGCCTTTTTCCAGCGCATCAAGGCCCCGTTTCCAGGGGCGCGGCTGCAGGTCCAGCTGATACTCCGGCATTCTTGTGGCGGCTGCGCGCAGCATATCGACGTACATGCCCTTGAACACGCCATTTTCCACGTAGCTGTATGGCGCATAGTCGTCGTCGCCGTACAGGATGACGGTTTGCGGCGCGGCCGGGGCGGTCCGCAACACGCCCAGCAGCGCCAGGGTCAGGCACAGTCTTGCCGTTATCGCTGCTTGCATGCCGCTCCAGTTTTAATGTCTTCCTGGCAAGCATACAGCATGGCGGCATGGCGACCCGCTTAATCTTAATTTATCCCTTAATCGATCCAGTTCACCTGCGGGAACTTGCTGCCAAACTCTTCCGGCATGGGCACGACCTGGCTGCGCTTGTAGTTGAAAAACACAAAGCCGGACTTGGCCATCGCGATCAGCGTGTTGTCGCGCGGACGCGTGATGCGGAAAGTGATATCTCCGCCATATTTATTAAAATCCATGACGCCCACTTCGAACAGCAGCTGGTCGCGCGCATGGGCTTCGGCACGGTAGGTGGTGGCCAGGTCGGTGACGATGATGCCGGTGCCGTCCGCTTCAATGTCGCGCACGCCGAATTCGAACAGGAAGCGCGCGCGGGCCTCGGAAATCATGGAAATCATGGAATCGTTGCCGAGATGGTTGCCGGCATTGATGTCCGTGGTGCGTACCGTCAGTTGCGAGGAATAGCAGTACTGGTCTTCGGGAAATTCAAGTTTCAAACGGGCCATGGTGTTCTCTTGGGCTGGTGCGCGGGGCGCGACGGGAAAAACCCATTCTAGCCGGTTCCCCGCGCCCCGTCGAAAAACGCCCTCTGCCGCCCGCGCACGCTTATTTGCGTACGCCTATTTACGTACGACCCTGTACACCTTGCCCGTGCCGCTCAGCATGTACAGTTCGTTTTGCGCATCCTGGCCGAACGACAGGATGTTGCCCACGTTGGTGATGCCCCAGTCTGTCACGGCGGAGGCCGTGCCATTGCTGTAGCTGAAGCTTTTCAGCCAGCCGCTGCAGTAGTCCGAATACAAATACTGCCCCGTCAGTTCCGGCAAGGCCGTGCCCCGGTACACATAGCCGCCCGTGATCGAGCAAGCGCCGGCCGCATCGTGGCCGTATTCGATCGCAGGCAGGACCAGCCCCGCCTGGTTGCAGCCGCTGCTGTTGTAGCAGTGTGCGCCTTCCATGCTATTCCAGCCATAGTTGTTGCCCGCCTGGCCCACGGGGCGCACATCGATCTCTTCCCAATTGGCCTGGCCCACGTCGGCGAGGTACAGCAGCAGGGCCGGCACGTCGAAGGCGTAGCGCCACGGGTTGCGCAAGCCATATGCCCAGATTTCGGCGCGCGAGCCGGGCGTGCCGGCAAACGGGTTGCCCGCAGGAATGGCGTATGGCTGGGCTACCGTGCTGGCGTTGACGTCCAGGCGCAGCAGTTTTCCCAGCAGCACATTCGTGTTTTGCGCATTGCCGGACGGGTCGCCCGCGCTGCCGCCGTCGCCCGTGCCCGCGTACAGATAGCCATCGGGGCCAAAGCTGAGCAAGCCGCCATAGTGGTTGCTGAACGTGGGGTGGGGTATCGTGAGGATGGTCAGCGCGGACAAGGGATCGGCCACGTTGGCATTGCCGGCCGACACTTGCCGTCGCTCGATGACGATATCGCCGGCCAGGTTGGTGTAATACAGGAAGAAATAGCCGTTGCTGGCGTATTGCGGATGGAAGGCCATGGATAGCAAGCCCCGTTCGCCGCTGGTGCTGGTGAGCGGGCTGATGTCGAGGAAGGGCGTGGCCAGCAGGTTGCCGTTTTGCACCACGCGGATGCGGCCGGGGCGCTCAAGGATGAACAAACGGCTGTCGCCGGGCGGCGCCGTGAGGAAGATGGGTGCGCTCAGGCCGGAGGCCACCTCTTGCAGGGAGAGGGCCAGCGGCGCGCTGGCCGCATAGGTGACGCTGGCGCTGGCTGTCGCACCCACATTGACTTGCACCTGTTGCATGGCGGGCGCGGGCGCCAGCGTTCCCGTGCCTTGCGCCACGCTGGCGGCGCTGAGCGCGTAAGCGCCGGGCGCCAGGTCCGTGAGCGTGGTGCTCGCCGTCAGCAGCTTGCTGTAGGACGCGGGACCGCTGAGCGTGACGGCGCCCGCCACGCCGGCCGGCAAGCCGCCGATGGCGACCGTCAGGCTGCCGGTGGTGGCGCCAGGCGGGGCGTCGTCGTGCCCGCCGCCACAGGCGGCCAGCAGGACCAGGCAGCATGCCAGCAGCAGGGCCAGCCAGATATTCGGGCGTCGGGAAAATAGATTGCGCATGTCAGTCTCCTGCGGGAAGGACGGCGAGTCGGTGCGATGCATCAAGGGAATGCTGTTGCGTCAAGAATGCGCGTTTTGCTGTCCGCAGGATTGAGCTTGCACAAGCGTACGCCTGTCACACACCGCGCTTCCGTGCGCTGTTGCACGGTGCGGCGGCATCGGACAAATGCGCCGCGTTTTCAGACAAGCGCGCCGCCGCTGGCCCCGCCATGCCCGCCAGCGTCCGATAATGGCGCATCTGAACCCGAGCAGGAAGAATCCCCATGAAAACCAAAGCCGCGATTGCCTGGAAGGCGGGCGCCCCGTTGACCATCGAAGAAGTCGACCTGGCCGGCCCGCGCGCCGGCGAAGTGCTGGTCGAGCTGAAAGCCACGGGCATTTGCCACACCGATTACTACACCCTGTCGGGCGCCGACCCGGAAGGCATCTTCCCTGCCATCCTCGGCCATGAAGGCGCGGGCGTCGTCGTCGACGTGGGCCCGGGCGTGACGACCCTGAAAAAGGACGACCACGTCATTCCCCTGTACACGCCGGAATGCCGCCAGTGCAAGTTCTGTCTGTCGCAAAAGACGAATCTGTGCCAGGCCATCCGCTCCACGCAGGGGCGTGGCCTGATGCCGGACGCCACTAGCCGCTTTTCCCTGCATGGCCAGCCCTTGTTCCACTACATGGGCACCTCGACCTTTTCCAACTATATCGTGGTGCCGGAAATCGCCCTGGCGAAGATCCGCGAAGATGCGCCGTTCGACAAGGTTTGCTACATCGGCTGCGGCGTGACGACGGGCGTGGGCGCCGTGCTGTTCTCGGCCAAGGTGGAAGCGGGCGCCAATGTGGCCGTATTTGGCCTGGGCGGCATCGGCCTGAACGTGATCCAGGCGGCGAAGATGGTCGGCGCCGATAAAATCATCGGTATCGACATCAATCCTGCGCGCCAGGCCATCGCCCGCAAGTTCGGCATGACGCATTTTATCAACCCGAACGAGGTGGAAAACGTCGTCGATGCCATCGTGCAACTGACCGATGGCGGCGCCGACTACAGTTTTGAATGCGTCGGCAACACGACCTTGATGCGCCAGGCGCTCGAGTGCACGCACAAGGGCTGGGGTAAATCGTTCATCATCGGCGTGGCGGCAGCGGGGCAGGAAATTTCCACGCGCCCGTTCCAGCTGGTAACGGGGCGCGAATGGCGCGGTTCGGCCTTCGGCGGCGCACGCGGGCGCACAGACGTGCCAAAGATCGTCGACTGGTATATGGAAGGCAAGCTCAATATTGACGACTTGATCACGCACCGCCTGAAGCTGGAAGACATCAATCAGGGCTTCGACTTGATGAAGAGCGGCGAATCGATCCGTTCCGTGGTGTTGTACTAATCTTCACGGATGTGCTCCTTGCGCAACACTTGACTGACGGGGCAGGGCGGCAGGCTGTACTTCGCTGCCTGCCCCTGCTAGTGTGAAGGCATCGCCACGTCGCCTTGAGATGGGAGCCTTGCATGTTCGCCACTGCCTATTTGCTGACCTTGCGGCGCATGCTGCCCGTCTTCCTGGCCGCTGCCCTGTGTTCGCTGGCGGCGCTATGGTGGCGCGATGCCGCCATTCTGGCTTCGTCCACCATGTGGCTGGGCTTGCTTGCCACTTTCCTGCTGTGCGCCCTCCTGTTTACACCGCTGGCCCGCCAGCGCCGGCAGCTGGCCACGCGCCACGCGCGTCACGGCAAGCTGCGCTGAATTCCTAGCGCGCCGTGCTGGAAAAGCGTTCGCGGTAGTCGCGTGGCGTGATGGCGAGTTTCTTTTGAAACAGGCGGCGCAGCCTTTCCTCGCTGTGCAAGCCCGCTTGCACAGCCACCTGTTTTAAGGAGGACACATTGTCTTCCAGCAAGCGGCGCGCCACTTCAAAGCGGGCCGTTTCGATGAACTCCGTGGGGCTGCTGCCTGTTTCGCGCTGGAATACGCGCGTAAAATTGCGTTCGCTCATGGCCAGCCTGGCCGCCAGCAGCGGCACCGTGAGCTCTTCGGCCAGGTGTTCCATGATCCAGCCCTGCAACTGGCGGATGGTCGGATGCGTCGTCATCTGGCTCGACAGGTGTACGGAAAACTGCGACTGGCCGCCGGGCCGTTTCAGGTACACCACCAGGTCGCGCGCCACTTCCAGCGCGATATCGCGACTGAAATCGTCTTCCACCAGGGCCAGGGCCAGGTCGATGCCGGCCGTCACGCCGGCCGACGTCCAGAATTTCCCCTCCCGCACGAAAATCGCATCGGCATTGACCTGTATCAATGGATAGCGCTGGCGCAGGCTGTCCACGGCGCTCCAGTGCGTGGCGGCGCTCTTGCCGTCGAGCACGCCCGCCTCGGCCAGAAAGAAGCAGCCCGTGCACAGGGCCGCCAGGGTAGCGATGCGCGGCGCCGCTTCGGCCACCCAGGCGGCCAGGGCGGGGATGTCGTGCAGCACCTGCTCGACATGGTGGCAGCCGACGATGACGGCCAGGTCGGGCAGGCGGTTCACATCGAGCGCCTTGCTCGCGTGCAGTGACATGAGGGTGTCGGACTCGACGGGGCCGATGGCCGTCGACACGATGCGCACGTCGTAGCCGCCGGGCAGATTGCGCAGGCGCAAATGGGTGTTGGCGTAGTCAAAAACTTTCATGGCGCCGATGGCTTCGAGCGCCTTGAAGCCCGGGTAGACGATGATGTCGACGGTGCGCAGGGGGAATTCTTTGGGGCTTTGCTTGATCATGCGATATGTGCGAGGGTGAAAAATACTGCCATAATGCAACAACAGCGAGGACATAGATTAGCATGGAGTAACCCACGCGCCCGCTGTCTTCCCATTCATCGAATTCCTGAATATCGTGCGCTTACTTCCATTTTTTTCCACCCTGACACTCTTGTTGTACTCCACTCTTGCCCAGGCGGCCACGCTCAATTTCAATGGCGGCAGCGTCAGCGGCTGTGCCCTGCCAGCGTCAAGCACCCAATACACTTGCGCCAGCCTGATCATGGGCAGCACCGACAATGTCGTCATCGCCAGCGGCTATGGCGTGACGGTCAACAGCGACGTGAGCATCGGCTACAACCAGGGCTTGAGCATGAGCGGCACGGCGGCCCTGACGGCCAACCGGAATCTCGACATCAGCAATGTCAATCCGCCCAACCTGAAGATTACGGGTGGCAGCCTGACTGCCAAAGGCGGTAATTTCAATGTAGGGGCGCAGGGCGGCACGGTGATCGTGGCCGATATCTCGGCGGCGTCCGTCTCCGTGGGCGGCACGCCCGTGAAAGTGACGGGCAATATCACGGCCACGGGCAATATCGACATTTCCGCCGGCTCGACGCTGAATGGCGCCATCAACGGTGGCAGCATCACCAGCAGTTCCAACGTCACCATCAGCGGCAGCGTGAAGGCCAACGGCAGCGTCAGCATCGGATCAAGTTCGACCATAACGGGGCCCATCAACGGCAGCAGCATCACCACCAGTTCCAGCGTGACGATCACGGGTGACGTGACGGCCGTCAATGCCTTCAGCCTGGGTTCGGGCAGTAACCTGAAGGGCACTACCAAGGCGCCCGTCGTCAGCATTGACGCGGCCAGCAGCCAGGTGCAGGGCGATATCACGGCCAGCACCTCGCTGACCGTCGGTTCCGGTAGCCAGATCCAGGGCAACCTGACATCGCCGACCATCGACCTGAGGGCGTCCGGCCTGCTCGTCACGGGCGATGTGAAGGCGAGCAATTCCCTGAGCATCGCCTCCGGCAATGGCGTCAAGGGGAATGTGGAGGGCGGCAACGTGACCCTGGATTCCTCCAACGCCTACATCACCGGCAACGCCCTGGTTGACCACATCACCCTGGGCTGGCAGGGCCGGGTGCAGCAAACCATCACTTGCAAGGCCTATACGCCATCCAATCCGTGCAGTTGCGTGACGAACAACAGCGGCTGGCCCTACACTGACCCCATGGGGCCGAAATGCGGCCCCGGCACGCAGGCCGCTCCCCACCATTTCCAGATTGATCATTCGGGCACGGCCCTGACGTGCGCGCCGCAGACGGTAACGGTGACGGCGTGCGCGGATGCGGCTTGTAGCAGCAAGTACACGGGCGGCGCGACTGTCACCGTCAGTCCCGGCGGCACGGCGACGCAGATCGACAGCAGCGGCGTGGCAACAGCCACTGTGCGCCAGTACGCTGTCGGCAGTGCCACCCTGAGTCTGACGAGCGTGACCGGCGCCACGGGCGCGCTGGTGTGCAAGCGCGCCTCGGACAAGAGCACCAGTTGCGTTATGAATTTCGCGGAAACAGGTTTGATTGTCACTCCCGTCAACCATGTCTCGGCCACGCAGCCGTCGTTTGACATCAGCGCGGTGCAGGCCAGCCCCAATCAGCAAGCCTGCATGCCCCTGTTTGCCAACAAGAACAAGGACTTGACGCTCGCTTGTGGCTACAGCAATCCCGCCAGCGGCAGCTTGCCCGTCTTTATCAAAGGCACTGGCGCCTTCATTGCCCTGGCGGCGGATAACAGCAGTGCTTGCAGTGCCGTGGGGAAAACTGTCAACCTGGCATTCAACGGCCAGGGCGTCGCCACGGCCACCATGTCCTATGCGGACGTTGGGAAGGTGAATTTGGCGGCTACCTATACAGGGTCGGCCAATACTGGCGACGCCGGCTTGAGCATGACGGGCAACGCCGATGTCATCGTCGTGCCGAAGCGTTTTGTGTTTGGCGCGATCGCCACGCCGCAGCGCGCCGGCCTGGCCGTGACGCCAGTGGCGCCAGCTACCACGATCAGTGTATCGGCGCTGAATGCGCTCGGGGTGGTGACGCCCAATTTTGGCAAGGAAGCGACGGCGCAAACCGTGCAATTGGGGCACGCCATCGTCGCGCCCTTGTTTACCGGCCGCCGCGACCCCGAGGTGGCGGGCAGTTTGACTTTCAATAACGGTAATGGCATAGGAACGGCCGCGAACATGGGCTGGCCGGAAGTGGGCACTATCCAGTTTACCGCCAGCTTGCCTGCCTACCTGGGGTGGACGTTGCCACCTGTCAATGGCATCACGCCACCGTTGGCAACAGGCAATAGCGCCAATGTGCAATTCATTCCCCACCACTTCGCGACGGCAGTGACCGGGACGGTGCCCATGCGGTGCGTGGCGCCACTGACGTGCGTGGGCGCGCAGCCGGGTCAGACCGTGGGCAACTTTGTGTATTCCAGGCAAGCGTTTGGCTTGCGCATCACGGCGCAGAATGCATCGAATGCGACGACGATCAATTTTGACGGTCAGGACAAGAGCTTGCCGGTGAACGTGGCTTTGCAGGCCTACGATGCCGCCACTGGCAAGACGGCTTTGCCACCGGCCGATCCTGCGGGTAGCCAGCTTACCGATGGCACAGCCGCCCAGACTGTCGTGAGCGGTATCGCCGCAAGCAATTTCAAAGGAGGCGTGGCCGACACCGTCATCGCTTATCGCTTTCCCGGCGCATACGCGGTGCCTGCCGGTGCGGTAGCGCTGGCGCCGCCCACCGACGTGCTGTTTCGCGCCACCACCACGTATCCGGGCGAGACCGTCGTGACGTCGGCGCCGTCCGCCTCGGGGACGGAAGGGCAGTTGACCGTCCTGACGGGGCGCATGATGGTGCCGAACAGCTATGGTTCCGAGCGCTTGCCCATCCGGCTGCCCGTGCAAGTGCAGTACTGGAATGGGCGCTGGGTGAGCAATGCGTCCGACAGCGTCACCACATTTACCCGGGCCAACGTCGTTTTGGCCAACTGCCGCAAGATGCTCACTTCGGGGGGCGGCGCGTGCAATGGCGCCGCGAAGGTGCAGGATGGTAGTTATACCTTTGTCGCCGGGTTTTTGCCTTCGCCTAACGGGCGCCTGATGTTGCTGGCCCCTGGCGTGCCGGGCAGCGTCGACGTCTCCGTACCCGGCCTGTCTTACCTGCCCAGCACGGTGGGCACCGTCGTCTTTGGCGTCTTGCGATCCGGTCCCGTGATTTACCTGCGCGAGATGTATTGAGGCAGGACAAAAGGGGGACGGGCGCAGACAGGGCGAAAAACCAGTAACATGCCTGGCTGTGGCATTCCCCCAACCTCAGACTGGAGTTTCTATGAGCACAACTTCGCAGTGGATCGATATCGCCGGCCCGGACGGCAGCTTCCAGGCTTACCTGGCCGTGCCGCACGTGGGCAAGGGTCCCGCCATCATCCTGTTGCAGGAAATTTTCGGCGTCAACGAGCACATCCGCGCCGTGGCCGACCAGTACGCGGCCGATGGCTACGTGGTGCTGGTGCCTGACCTGTTCTGGCGCGCGGGCGCACACATCGAGCTGGGCTATGACGAAGCGGGCTGGAAGCGCGCCGTGGAACTGATGCAAGCCACCGACAATCCCCACGCCGACAGCGATATCGCCGCCACCGTCGCCGCCTTGCGCGCGCGTCCGGAAGTGACGGGCAAGCTGGCCTCGGTCGGCTACTGCTTCGGTGGCCGTTTGTCGTTTCAAACGGCTGCGGCCGGCCTGGTCGATGCGGCCATCGCCTATTACGGCGGCGGCATCCAGAACAAGCTGGACCTGGCCGACCAGATCACGGTGCCGCTGCTCATGCATTTCGGCGGCAAGGACAGCCATATTTCGCCGGACGCCGTGCAAAAGATCGCCGAGCGCTTCGAAGACCGGCAAGACGTGGAAATCCATATCTACCCGGGCGCCGAGCACGGTTTCAACTGCACCCACCGCGACAGCTACCAGCAACGCGCCGCAGCCCACGCTCACGGCAATTCCTTGATCTTCCTGGCGGAAAATCTGTAAGCGGGAGAGCGGCAAGCGCCATCGACTCGGCAGCAAAGCCGCATGGGCGCTAAAATAGCGGCTGTGCCGGGCAACTCCGGCCGGCCGGGCACCGCGCCCGGCAAACCTGGATGAGGAACCGAATTAAAGATGGCCCAAGTAATTGTTTCTGTAACATTGGCGGCAAGCGCCGAACGCGTGTGGGATTTTATCGGCGGCTTCCAGTCGCTGGCTGAATGGTCGAGTTCCATCAAGACCAGCCTGTCCGAGCATGGCGGCCGCGTGCGCCGCCTGAAAACCACGGACGGCGCCATCATCGCCGAACGCCTGCAAAGCTACAGCGAAGCGGACAAGAGCTACAGCTATACCATCGTCTCGGGCCCGATCCCCGTCAAGAACTATCGCTCCACCCTGCGCGTCACGGGTGAACCGGGCGCCGCTTCCTGCGTGGCGGAATGGTCAAGCGAGTTCGACGCGGCCGAAGGCGTGGAAGAGGTCATGGTGGGCGCGTTTCAACATCTGTATGAGACCGCATTCGTCGACCTGAAACGCATCATGGCAATTTGAATCATTGCGGGTCAGACCCGTTGGGGGAATGCGCCCAATGGGGGCATTCCGATCACGCAGTGACTGACCCCGGCCTTTTTTGCTTTGCGGGTTAAAACATTGTTACCCTCTTAGCGTTTTACCTTGCCAAACGCCTCGCCCTTGTTCCATGTAGGCAAGTTCTTGTCGTTCGCCACTTCATAGCCGAGGTTCAGGGTGAACTGCGCCTGCTGCACCATGCCCGACAAGTCCCACGACGGGTGGTATTCATCGGTGACCTGGTGGTAATCCTTCTTGAACGCCACCAGGCGCTCGCCGGAGGCTTTCGGCTCCTTGACGAAATCGAACGAGCCGTCGCCGGAAAACACGGCCGAGCCCACGTTGAAGGCGGGTACGCCGGCCTTGGCGAAGGCAAAATGGTCGGCCCGGTAAAACGCGCCCGACAGGTCGGGAATGGTGGGCGCCAGGCGCAGGCCCATGCGCTTGGCCACCCTGGCGGCGCTCGCGTACAGGCTGCTGCGCTCGGCGCCGGCCACGCCGATGTCGTGCGTCTTGCCGACGAAGTTCATGCTGTCGAGGTTCAGGTCGGCTGCCGTTTTCGCCAGCGGCCATAAAGGCGCGCGCGTGTAGGCCGTGCTGCCCAGCATGCCCGTTTCCTCGCCGGCCGGCCACAGGAAGATTTGCGTGCGGCGCGCCGGTTGTTTCACGGCCACCTGCGCCATGGCCAGCAGGGCTGCCGCGCCCGAGGCGTTATCGATGGCGCCGTTGTAGATATGGTCGCTCTGGCCCTGTTTGACACCTTGGCCGCTGCCTTCGTCATCCTTGCCCAGGTGATCCCAGTGGGCCGAGTAAATGACAGCTTCGTCCTTCAGTTTCGGGTCCGTGCCCGGCACGATGCCGGCCACGTTGAATTGCTCGATGCTGCGGACCTGGCTGTCGAGCTGCACCTTGACCGTGGCGTCCAGGGCCACGGGGCGGAACTCGCGCGTTTCAGCCTGCGTGCGCAAGGCGTCCAGGTCCTGTCCGCCCGCCTGGAACAGGGCGCGCGCCATGTCTTCCTGCAGCCAGCCTTCCATGGCGTTACCCGCGCCGGCCAGGCTGAAGCGCTCGTGGCCGAAGCCGTTGGCCGGCACCGACCACGGATACGACGCCGATGCCGTCGTGTGTATCAGCAAGACGCCGGCGGCGCCCTGGCGCAGCGCTTCCTCGTACTTGTAGACCCAGCGGCCGTAATACGTGAGGGACTTGCCGGCAAAGCGCTGCGGTTCGGCAGCGGTGGGTTGCGGGTCGTTGACCATCATGATGACCAATTTCCCTTTTAAATCAAAACCCTTGAAATCGTCCCAGCGCTCCTCTGGCGCGCGGATGCCGTAGCCGGCAAACACGACGGGCGCGTCGAACGCCACTGTCTGCTGGCCGTTGGAGGCGCCAAAGACGATGTCCTTGCCGAAGGCGGGAGCGAGCGTCTTGCCGCCCGCGCTGAACGTGACCTTGCTTGATGGCAATGCCTTGCTGCCGACGATGGTCAGCGCCTGGCGGTAGCTGCCATCTTTCAGGGGCTGCAGGCCGGCCACGGCCGCCTGGGTTTCCAGGTAGCGCACGGCCAGGTCGCCGCCGCGCTGGCCCGTGCCGCGTCCTTCGAGCAAGTCGTCGGCCAGGAAGGACAGATGGGCGCGCAGGGGCGCTTCGGCAACGAGCGGTTGGGCAAGGGCGGCCGTGCTGAACAGGCTGGCGGCGAGGACGATGGGAAAACGCATGACAACTCCAAAAGTGAATACGGGAAGGCAAAGCAGCGGCAATCTTACTCTACCGCAATGCTCCAGCGTAGCGCGCGGCGTGCGCGCGCCATTGCGGCCACAATGGCCGCTGGCCCACCGACTAGGAGCGTTCCATGACTGCCACCGACTTGCAATCGAACAATACCCTGCGTACCGCCGACGGCACCCTGATCTACTACAAGGACTGGGGCAGCGGCCCGCCCGTCGTTTTCAGCCACGGCTGGCCCCTGTCGTCCGACGCATGGGAAGACCAGATGTTTTATCTGGCCTCGCATGGCTACCGCGTCATCGCGCACGACCGGCGCGGCCACGGCCGCTCCAGCCAGCCTTTCGGTGGCAACGACATGGATACCTATGCCGATGACCTGGCTGCGCTGATCGAGGCGCTGGACTTGACAGGCGCGACCCTGGTGGGCCACTCGACGGGCGGTGGCGAGGTGGCGCGCTACATCGGCCGCCACGGCACGCAGCGCCTGGCGGGCGCCGTGCTGGTAGGCGCCGTGCCGCCCCTGATGCTGCAAACTACGGAAAATCCGCTGGGCCTGCCGTTGTCTGCCTTTGACGCCATCCGTGCGGGCGTGCAGGCCGACCGCAGCCAATTCTTCCGCGACTTGAGCGAGGCTTTCTATGGCTACAACCGGCCCGGCGCAACACCGTCACAGGGCGTGCGCGACAGTTTCTGGCGTCAAGGCATGCAGGCGGGCATGCCGGCATCCTATTTGTGCATCAAGCAATTTTCGGAAACGGATTTCACCAGCGACCTGGCCAGGTTCGACGTGCCGACCCTGGTGATCCATGGCGACGATGACCAGATCGTGCCCATCGCCGCCTCGGCGCGGCGCACGGCTGAGCTCATCATCGGCAGCAAGCTGCTTGTGTATGCGGGCGCGCCGCACGGCCTGGCGACGACGCACAAGGACCGCCTGAACGAGGACTTGCTGGAATTCTTGCGTACCTGAAACGGGGCGGGTGCCGTCGCGTCGAGGCGCCCGCCGTTGCTATTGCCGCGCAGAACAGGCGTGGGCGGCATATTGTTGTGTATCGTTTAATGTTGGCAAAATCACGCGCCAATTGCATGCGGATCACCGATTTTTCTGCCTTTTTTCGGTAGATATGCCGCAAAAAACGGCGTTCTGCGGCATGCAGCCACCCGGTAAGGTCCAGTAAAGAGTAAACTAGCAGATACACTCTTTCGCATTGGGCGATTCGAGCGAACTTGTGAGTGATTTCATGTCTGATACACCAATTTCCTTATTTTCCGACCTTAAACTGAGCGAGCCGCTGATTCGCGCGCTCAAGGATGTCGGTTACGAAACACCGTCGCCTATCCAGGCGGCCACGATTCCATTATTGCTCGCTAACCGCGACGTGCTGGGCCAGGCGCAAACAGGCACGGGTAAGACCGCCGCCTTCGCCTTGCCTATCCTGTCGCGCATTGATCTGAAACAAAGCTCACCCCAAGCCCTGGTCCTGGCACCGACGCGCGAACTGGCCATCCAGGTCGCCGAAGCGTTCCAGGTGTACGCTGCCCACATTCCCGGCTTCCACGTGCTGCCGATCTACGGCGGCCAAAGCTATGGCCCGCAGCTGTCGGCCTTGCGCCGCGGCGTGCATGTCATCGTCGGCACCCCTGGCCGCGTCATCGATCACCTGGACAAGGGTTCGCTCGACCTGTCCAAGCTGAAAACGCTGGTGCTGGATGAAGCCGATGAAATGTTGCGCATGGGCTTTATCGACGATGTCGAACGCATCTTGAAAGAAACGCCGGAAGGCCATCAAACGGCCCTGTTCTCGGCCACCATGCCTTCCGTCATCAAGCGCATCGCCACCACTTACCTGGTGAACCCGGCCGAAGTGACGGTCGCCGCGAAGACGGGCACGGCTGACAACATTCGCCAGCGCTACTGGCTGGTGTCGGGCATGCACAAGCTGGACGCATTGACCCGCATCCTGGAAGCGGAAGTGTTTGACGGCATGATCATCTTTGCCCGCACCAAGCTGGGCACGGAAGAGCTGGCCGGCAAGCTGCAGGCACGCGGCTTCTCGGCTGCCGCCATCAATGGCGACATCCAGCAAGCGCAGCGCGAGCGCACGATCCAGCAGTTGAAAGACGGCAAGATCGACATCCTCGTGGCAACCGACGTGGCCGCCCGCGGCCTGGACGTCGAGCGCATCAGCCACGTCGTCAATTACGACGTGCCGCACGATCCGGAAAGCTATACCCACCGTATCGGTCGCACGGGCCGCGCCGGCCGCAGCGGCGAAGCGATTTTGTTCATCACCCCGCGTGAAAAGAACTTGTTGAAAGCCATCGAACGCTCGACCCGCCAGCCGATCGGCATGCTGGAACTGCCGACGATCCAGGCCGTCAACGACGTGCGTATCGCCAAGTTCAAGGAACAGATCAGCGAAACCCTGGCCTTGGGCGAACTGGAGCAGTTCCAGTCGCTGATCGAAGATTTCGAACGCGAACAGAACATTCCCGCCATCGAAATCGCCGCCGCCCTGGCGAAGATGGCGCGTGGCAATGTGCCTTTGTTGCTGGACAAGAACAAGGCGCGCGAGCAAGCCACGTGGCAAGACGACCGTCCTGTGCGCCAAGACCGCTTCGAACGCAACGACCGTCCGGAACGGGGCGACCGCTTTGAGCGTAACGAGCGCAGCGAACGCGGCGAACGTCCTGCCTTCCCGAAAAAGGAACGCATCCAGCGTCCAGCCGACGCCGGCATGCAAACCTTCCGCATTGAGGTAGGTCATCAGCATGGCGTGAAACCGGGCAATATCGTGGGCGCCATCGCCAACGAAGCGGGCATTGATTCGAAAAACATCGGCCGCATCGAAATCTATGACGACTACAGCGTGCTGGACTTGCCAGATAGCATGCCGAAGGAATTGCTGGACCAGCTGAAAACCGTGTGGGTAGCGGGCCAGCAGCTGCGTATCAGCCGCGATGGCGACGCACCGGACCTGGCGCCGCCAGCCGCGCCGCGCAAGCCGTTTGCAGCCAAGTCCGCGCCAGCGTTCAAGGATGCGCCGGCCGACGCGGACGACGCGGCACCAGCGCCGCGCGCGCCGAAGAAGGAACGTCCACGCCCAGGCGTGACGGCTTACCGCATCGAAGTGGGCCGTGAGCATGCCGTGACGCCAAGCAACATCGTCGGCGCCATCGCCAACGAAGCGAATCTGGAAGCCAAGCATATCGGCCGCATCGATATCTTTGACAACTACAGCGTGCTGGACTTGCCGGAAGGCATGCCGCCGGAAATCCTCGACCATCTGAAATCGGTCGTGGTCTCGGGCCAGAAACTGCGCATCAGCCTTGATGACGGCACGACGGAGCGTAAACCTGCGCCGGCGCGTCCGAAGTCCCCGCCGCGTAAGTCATTTAAGTAAGCCATCCCCACAGGCGCTGCGGCGCCTGTGTCGCGGATTGGAGACATATCCCCCACTGGCGCGTTCGCGCCAGTTTTTATTTCCCCTCAAGAATTGAACCTTATTGCTCCGTTACTAATGCGGATGGCTGCGCCATGTATTTTTTCTATTGGCCAGCCGTCGCCATCTTTTAATCGGCGCAGGCGGCTTGTTTATCGCGCCGGATAACAATAAATAATATTTAATTAATTATTCATACTGCATGCTATTGAAATTTTGAATTTCAATAAAGTCAATCAAGTTGGATTAAAGTAAATTCTAAAACATAAAGAAATTGATTTTTATTAAATTATTTGACCAGCGCCACTGTCGCCGTGGCGATATCTCGCTGGTGCTTGATGTGGTATATTGTTTTTATGTTTTTGTTATGCTAGTTGAAAAAAATAGAGGAGCGACGATGCGGGTCAATACGCCTATCACGCAAAATGAATACGTATTAAATGAAGGCATGACGATTGTTTCCACTACGGATTTACAGGGAAACATCAATTACGCCAATCAGTATTTCATTGAAGTCAGCGGTTTTTCAGAAATGGAACTGCTGGGTGCGCCACAAAATATTCTGCGTCATCCCGATATGCCGGCCGAAGCGTTTGCCGACCTGTGGGATACCATCAAGACGGGCATGCCATGGACCGGCATGGTCAAGAACCGCTGCAAGAATGGCGATTTTTACTGGGTCTTTGCGAATATCACGCCCGTCATCGAAAATGGCCGCCCGATCGGCTACATGTCCGTGCGTACCAAGCCCACGCGCGAGCAGATCAACGAAGCGGCAGCCCTGTATAAAAGTTTTAAAGATGGCAACACCGCAAGGCTGGCGATCCGCAATGGCCGCGTCGAACGTCAGGGCTGGGCCGCCAAGCTGGCCGGGTGGCGCAAGCTGAGCCTGTCGCAAGACCTGGCCCTGCATTGCATCGTCTTTGGCGTGGTGCTGGCCATCCTCGGCTGCGCCGTGTGGAATATCGATGGCGATACGAGTACGGCCACGCGCAGCTGGCTTAGTGGCGTTGCCGCCGCAGCCGTCGCACTGATGCTGTATTTCTGGACCCATTTGCACAATTCGCTGGTCGCGCCCCTGGGCGACGCCATCACGGTGGCGCGCAAGATGGCCGGTGGCGACTTGACGGGCGTCATCGACAAGGTGCGTGATGATGATATGGGTCAATTGATGGCGGCCTTGCGCCAGACCAACATCAACCTGCACAGCATCATCGGCGACGTGCGCGCCAACTTCGAGGATATCCGCGTCACGACGGCGGAAATTGCCACTGGCAATATGGACTTGTCCAGCCGCACGGAATCGCAGGCTTCCAGTCTGGAACAGACGGCGGCCAGCATGGAAGAACTGACGTCCACGGTGCAAAATAGCGCCGACCACGTGGCCACGGCCAACAACCTGGCGGCGCAAGCGTCCACCGTCGCGGCCAAGGGCGGCACCATCGTCAGCGAAGTGGTCACCACGATGAATGAAATCAGCACCTCGTCGCGCAAGATTCTCGACATCATCGGCCTGATCGACGGTATTGCCTTCCAGACCAACATTCTCGCCTTGAACGCGGCCGTGGAAGCGGCGCGTGCGGGCGAGCATGGCCGCGGCTTCGCCGTCGTAGCTGGTGAAGTGCGCAGCCTGGCGCAGCGCTCGGCGACGGCGGCCAAGGAAGTCAAGAATCTGATCGACCATTCGATCGCTACCGTGAATGCGGGCAGCGTGCTGACCAGCAATGCGGGCGCCACCATGGCGGAAGTGATCGCCTCGGTGGCCCGCGTGACGGAAGTGATGGATGAGATTTCTTCCACCACGCGCGAGCAGAACCAGGGCATCGGGCAAGTCAACCAGGCCGTCATCCAGATGGATGGCATCACGCAGCAGAATGCGGCGCTGGTGGAGCAGGCCGCTGCGGCTGCCACCAACCTGGCGCAGCGCACCGACAGCGTAGCCAAGTCGATCGGCATTTTCAAACTGAAGGCGTCGCCCAGGCGCAAGGCTGCCGGCGTGGGCCGCAACGTGGGTGCGGGCGTGGCGGCAAGGGCGCTGTTAAAGGCGAGGTAGCAAAATGCTGGGGTCAGTCACTGCGTGATCGGAATGCTCCCCATTGGGGCGCATTCCCCCGTCGGGTCTGCCCCCAATTTACCGGCCGCCAACTACGCGCTACAGTCATTACTTCTTCACCCGATACACTTCCCCGCTGCGCACCTTCCGTACCACCCCATCCCCGCCAAACAGGATCACATACTCGCCCTGCGTGCCTGCGGCGGCGGGGTAGCTGTACATCCACACTTCATTGCCGCTGTCGAAACGGATGGACGTGCTGTCTCCCAGCGCCGCGCGCACCTGTTCGCGCGTGCTGCTGCCCGGCTGCACCGTCTGCTCCAGCGTTGTGTAAGGTACATTCTTGCTTACCTGCAAGGCGCGCGTGCCGGAACAGGCGGCCAGCAATGCCAGCACGGGAAATGCCAGCCGCTTCATGGCGCCACCTCGTCCATGTAAGTAAATTCCAGCAAGGTATCGTCGGGCCAACTGGCGTCCCACAGGGGCGCGTAATACGTGCGGTCGAGCAAGACCTGGCAATCGCAATAGGGTAGCGAGGCGGACGTTTGCTCGCCGCCCGCGTACAGCATCTTGAATGCTAGCGTGACCCTGCGCTCGCCATGCACGAGAGTCACGCCGAACAGGGGCCGCTCGGTGAAGAACAAATAATTGCCGTCCGGCTCGGAACACACCTTGTCGGTGCTGTAGAGCATGCTGGACAGCCAGGCGATGATTTGCGGGTCGTTCGAGATCAGCCCGGAATCCATGCCGGCGCGGCATTCCAGGCGCAAGTCGCCCAGGCGCCGCGTGCCGGGCGGCAAGCCGGGCGTGATGACTTGTGCGCGCCAGCTCATGGTGGAAGCCCTGCGGTTGGCGATCAGGACGGCATCTTCGCGCGCGGCTTGCGCATGGCGCACGGGGGCAAAGCTGTTGTCCTGCGCCAATGGTAACGGGATGCTGACAGTATCGCCGGCGATGCGCAGCTGCACGCCCGTCATGTCCACGCCGGGCTGGCGCGGCAGCAAGCGAAAGCGCAACACCGCCTGCGGCGCCAGCGCATGGTCGCGCTCGAAGCGGTCCACGCCCTGCAGCATCTTGCGGTAGGATTTATCCACGGGGTCGCGCGTGGCATCCACTTTCACTTGCGGCACGGGCGCAGTTTGCGCCAGCGCAATAGTGCTGTACGGTGGAGCAGCGAGCAAGCCGGCGAGCAGCAGGGAGGGAGGAATACGCATGCCTGGATGCTACGCCTTTTCAGGCAGCAGCCACGCACGGATGGGGGCATCAGTACTCGCTATACTTGCGTGCGTCGCCGCGCACCTGCTGCGCCGGGTATTTCTGCGCGTTGAGTTCCATTTTCTCCAGTACGGCCGCATGCAGGTCGACGCCGCTCTTGTCGGCCAGGCGCACCAGATACATCAGCACGTCGGCCAGCTCGTGGCGGATGCCCGTGCGCTTCGCCTCGTCCAGCTCGGCGTCCGCGCCCGTGGGCAGCCACTGGTAGTGCTCGGCCAGTTCCGCCACTTCCACGGACAGTGCCATGGCCAGGTTTTTCGGTGTGTGGAACTGGTCCCAGTCGCGTTCCTCGGCAAAGGCAAGCAGGCGCGCGCGGATGTCGAGCAAGCTGTCGGTGGGCGCGGTCATGCAGCCACCTGCAGCGGTTTTTCCATGAAGACACTGAACGGATCGTCGGGATAGTCGCCGTAGGGTCCGCGCTGTCGATAGCCGTGGCGCGCGTACAGGGCGATGGCTGCGGGCTGGTGGATGCCCGTCTCCAGGGTCAGCAAGCGGCAGCCGCGCGCCAGCGCCTGTTCTTCCAGCAAGGCCAGCAGGCGCTTTGCCAGGCCCAGGCCGCGGCTGTCCGGATGCACATACATGCGCTTGACTTCGCCGAAATCGGGCGTGACGACGATGGCGCCGCAGGCGCGCGCCGTGCCCGCCGCATCGCGGGCAACGGCAAACAGCAGGCTGTCCGGCGGCACGGACGCCAGGTCCAGCGAATACACGCACTCGGCCGGATACAGGGTTTGTTGATAGGCATCAAGCTCGGCGATCAGGGTTTGCACGTCGGCTTGCTGAGGCGATTCCAGGCGGATAGTCATGGGGAGGTCGAGTCAATAAGATGTCCTCCATGGTATCACTGCGGCCGCGCCAGGCGCATCGTCAGGCCGATGGGCGACATCACAAAGCCCATCAGTTCCTGCGCCTCGCCGCCATCGGGCGTATCGACGCCGGCGATGTCGAAGCTGCCCAGCAGCATGGCCATGGCGATCTTGATTTCCAACAAAGCCAGGTAGCGGCCGGGGCAGGTGCGCAAGCCGGCGCCGAAGGGCATGGCGGCGCGCTTGTTGTTCGCCTCGCCGCCTTCGGCCAGCCAGCGCTCGGGCTGGAACGCCTGCGCGTCGGGAAAGTGTGCATCGGACACCGTGTCGTGGCGCATAACGCACCACACCAGGGTGCCGGCTGGCACGGCAATATCGCCGATGACCGTGTCGCGCAGCGCCTCGACGGGCAGGAAGGGCGCCACGGGTTTCAGGCGCATGGCCTCGCTGGCGCAGGCGCCCAGGTAGTCGAGGCTATCCATCTGCTCGATCGTGAAATGGGCCACATCGGGCGCCAGGCGCCGCACTTCCTCGCGGGCCCGCGCCAGGGTGTGCGGATTGCATTGCAGCAAGTAAATCATCCAGGACACCGTGTTGGCCGTCGTATCTTCGCCCGCCAGCAGCATGGTCAGCACATTGCCGGCCACGTTGCGGTCGGTCACCCCGCTGCCTTCCAGGTCGGCGGCGGCAATCATGGCTTCGAGCAGGTTGGGCGGACGCTCGCGGCGCGCCGGGTCGTGCGCCATGCGCGTGCGCGCCTGCTGCACCAGGTCGGCCACGGCGGCGGAGAGGGCCGCCACATCGCGGTCCAGCCGACGGTCGATGGGCAGCTTGACATAGCGCCAGTACGGGAACATGGACAGGCTGCGCCGCGCCACGGCGGGCAGGATGTCGTCCATGTGGCGCTGGATCACGTCTTCGCCCGATTCCAGCGTATTGACTTCCGTGCCGAAGGCCAGGCCGGCGATGATGTCGACCGTGTAGCGTTTCAGGTCGCCGTCCAGATTGATCGCCTGGCCTTGCGTGGCGGCAAGATGCCAGCGCCGCTGCAGGCGCTGCGCCACCGTCACCAGCGCCGGGAAATAGGCCTTGATGGCGCCGGGCGCCATGCCGGCCATGACCATGCGGCGCTGGTTGCGCCACTCCGTACCCTCGGCCAGGAACAGGCCGGGGATGCCGCCCATTTCCTCGGAGACGAGGGAGCTGCTCAGGGGGCGGCGAAACCCGTCGGGTCGGTCGCGCAGCACGGCGGCGACAGCCTCGCTGTCGGCCACCACCAGCACCAGCGTGCGGCCGAACCAGGCGCGCATGAAGGGGCCGTAGCGCTGCACCCACTGCTCCACGTCGCGGTGGATGCGCGTGAGCTTGATCTGCAGGCTGTTGCCGACGATGGGCAGGGCGAATGGCCCCGGCAGGCGGCGGATCTGGCGCAAGGGCTTGGTAACGGCGGGCGCGGCGATGTGGTCGAGCGGGGGCATGGCGTACTCCAGGTGGATGGCGACAATGACCTCACTGTAGCGCGCTTGCGCGCCCGCGTCTTGAACGAATACGACATCGCGCGCAGCCAGAAATTGCCGGTACAATCGTCGCCATGCCTGCCGCCCCTACGCCCCTGACCCGTTTGATCGCGCCGCGTACCGCGCTCGCTTCCTGCGTACGCGCCTTCCTCGTGCGCGACACCACACGCTGCGCGCCCTTGCCGCCGGCGCAGCGCCTGAACCGTTTTCCTGCCACGCCCATGTGCTGCCTGCTGTGGACCGTCGCGGGCGAGGTCGAGGCGGCGGCGCCCGGCCCTGACCTGCTGCATGTGCGCATGCCGCCCGCCCTGTTCAGCGGCCCGCGCGGCTATCCACTGGTCAGCTACAACCCCGGCCCCGTGCACTCGTTCATGGTGATGCTGTATCCGGCCGCCCTGCATGTGCTGACGGGCATCGACATGGCCGTCCTGTTCGACCAGGTGCGCCCGCTCGAACCCCTGTTCGACGCCGACTGGCTGGCGCTGTCCGATGCCGTGCTGGCCGCACCCGACGACGCGGCGCGCATCGCGCTGGTGGAAGCATTCCTGGCGCCGCGCTGGGCGCTGGCGCGCAAAAGCGGTGACCATCCGGCGGGCGCCATACAGGACTGGGTGCGCCGCCTGGGCGTGCAAGCGGCATCGACGGGCCTGGCCAGCAGCGCGCGCCATATCGAACGCCGCATCAAGGCCTGGGCCGGCCAGCCCATGCGCACCTTGCGCCGCATGCGCCGCGCGGAACAGTCGTTTCTCGACGCGCGCGAGGCCATGCTGCAAGGCAATGCCTCATGGAGCGATATCGCTGCCGAGGGCGGTTACGCCGACCAGGCTCACCTGTGCCGCGAGGTGCGCGCCCTCACGGGCTTGAGCCCCACCGAACTGGCGCGCGCCAGCCGCGATGATGAAAGTTACTGGGTTTATCGAGTGTGGAGTTAAACGGGGGTTTTACTCGGTATAGACGACGCCTTTCGCCAACGTGACTTCATGGTGCCCCGCGCCGGGCGCCATCATGGGGAAGCAGTTTTCTGCGCCATGCACGCGTACGTCGAGAAAATACGGGCCGCTTGATTCCAGGCAGGCCGCCAGCGCTGCATCGAGTTCCTCGCGCCGGCTCACGGTGTGCGCCTGCCAGCCGAACGCCCGCGCCAGGGCGACGAAATCGGGCAGCGCCTCCGTGTAGCTGTGGCTGTAGCGTTCGCCGTGGTGCAGTTCCTGCCACTGGCGCACCATGCCCATATAGCCATTGTTCGACAACACCACTTTGACGGGCAGGCGGTGCTGCATGGCCGTGGCCAGTTCCTGGATATTCATCAGGATCGAGGCGTCGCCGCTGACGCACACCACGCATTTTTCGGGATGGGCGATCTGCGCGCCGATGGCGGCCGGCAAACCATAGCCCATGGTGCCCGCGCCGCCCGACGTCAGCCAGCGGCGCGGCTGCTCGAAGCGCAAGTGCTGCGCCGCCCACATCTGGTGCTGGCCCACGTCGGTGGAGACGATGGCGTCCTGTCCGTCGAGGGCCGCCTGCAGCCGGCGCATCAGCGCCTGCGGCGCGATCACTTCCGGCGTGTCGTCGAACGCCAGGCTGTCTTGCGCGCGCCAGCCATCGATGCGTTGCCACCACGGCTGGCGGTCCGCCAGCAAGCGGCCGCGCAGTTGCACCAGCAGGGCGGTGAGCACGGGGGCGCAGTCGCCGCGCAGGGCCACGTCGGCGCGCACCACCTTGCCGATCGAGGCCGGGTCGATATCGATGTGGATGATCTTCGCGCCGGGGCAGAAGGCGTCCAGGCGGCCCGTGACCCGGTCGTCGAAGCGGGCGCCCACGCAGACGATCAGATCGGCATGGTGCATGGCCAGGTTCGCCTCCAGCGTGCCGTGCATGCCCAGCATGCCCAGGAAGGCCGGGTGCGAGGCGGGAAAGGCGCCCAGGCCCAGCAGGGTCAGGGTGCAGGGCGCGGCCGCCAGCTTGACCAGCAGCCCGAAGGCGGCGCAGGCATCCGGGCCGGAATTGATGAGGCCACCGCCCCCATAGAACACGGGCTGGCGCGCAGAGGCGATCAGGCTGGCGGCCCGCTCCAGGTCAGTACTGTCGGGCAGGGGCGCGGCCGCTGCGGCGGCGGGCGGCAGCGGCGTGCTTGCCGCGACCTGCGCCAGCTGCATATCCTTGGGAAAATCGACCAGCACGGGACCGGGCCGGCCTTGGCTGGCCTGCGCGTACGCTGCCTGCACCACGGCCGCCGTCTCGTCGGCCGTGCGGATTTGCCGGTTCCACTTGGTGACGGGGCGCGAAATGCCCAGCGCGTCGCATTCCTGGAAAGCGTTCGTGTCGATGCTGGCGGTGGCCACCTGGCCGCTGATGCAGATGAGGGGAATCGAATCGCACAGGGCGTCGAGCAAGCCCGTGGTGGTGTTGCTCATGCCGGGGCCGGACGTGACGAAGACCACGCCGGGCCGTCCCGTGCTGCGCGCATAGCCTTCGGCCGCATGCACGGCCGCCTGTTCGTGGCGCACCAGCACGTGGCGCAAGCGGGGCTGCGCATGCAGCGCGTCATACAGGGGCAGCACGGCGCCACCCGGGTAGCCAAAGACGGTGTCGACGCCGAGCGCCAGCAGGGTGTCGATGAGGACGCTGGCGCCGTTGCGCGGCGCAAGATTGTGGGCGGGAGCGAGGAGGGGAGCGGGATCGGGTTTCATGGATCTATTTTCTGCTTGCTCCGGCAGAAAAGGCTGCTGGTTTTCTCGTATAAAATGCCAACTTCAGCAAAATTTGCTGTTAAATTAGGAGTTGGCAGAATGAAGCTCGACAAATTCGACCTCGCCATCCTGACGGCCCTGCAGCAGGATGCCCGCATCAGCCTGCACGAGCTGAGCGCCAAGGTGGGTCTGACCTCGTCGCCATGCTGGGCGCGTATCAAGCGCATGGAAGACGATGGCGTCATCGAGGGCTACACGGTGAACGTCAACGCGGCCAAGGTGGGGCTGGCCGATACCGTCATCGTGCAAGTGACCCTGGACGACCATTCCGACCAGGCCTTGTTCGAATTCGGCCACGCGCTGGCCATGATCCCGGAAGTGCTGGAAGCGTTTCTCGTCTCCGGCGACTACGATTACTACCTGCGCATTGCCGTCAGCGACACGCGCGACTACGAACGTCTGCTGCGCGAGCGCCTGTATAAAATTCCCGGCATCCGCCACAGCAAATCGAGTTTTGTCTTGCGCCAGCTCAAGCAGAGCAACCTGCCTTTGCAGCGTTAGCTTCCTGCACGGCGGGAGTTTTTCCCTAGCTCATCCCTGGTGGCTGTCCGATACTGGACGCAATAAAAACCACTATAAAACGGGGATACGCATGAAACTGACTTTATTCGCCGCCGCCGCCATGGCGCTGTGCCAGGCGCAGGCCGCCGAGCCGGCTGTCGCCAGCCTGGCCGCGAACTTGGCCGCAGCGGGCGACTTGCCCACCGTCATCATCACGGGCAGCATGCCGCTGCCCACCGTGGAGCAGCCGCGCGATGCGCTGGCCGCGCCCGTGCAGACGGCCAGCGCGCAGCAGATCGCGCGCAGCGGCGCGCTCGACATTTCCGCCTTCTTGCGCCGCAACCTGGGCAGCGTCTATGTGAACGAAGTGCAGAACAACCCCTTCCAGCCCGACGTCAGCTACCGCGGCTACACGGCTTCGCCCCTGCTGGGCACGCCGCAAGGCCTGTCCGTGTATCTGGACGGCATGCGGCTGAACCAGCCGTTTGGCGATGTCGTCAGCTGGGACTTGATCCCGCGCATGGCCATAGCCTCGCTGACCCTGATGCCGGGCGCGAATCCCCTGTTCGGCCTCAACACCCTGGGCGGCGCGCTGGCCCTGCAAACCAAGGATGGCCGCAGCAGCCCGGGTACGGCCATCGAGGCGCGTTTGGGCTCGCACCAGCGGCGCGCCGTCGAATTCGAGCATGGCGGCAGCAATGCGCAGGGCTGGCACTGGTATGTGACGGGCAACCGCTTCAAGGAAGAGGGCTGGCGCGACGATACACCGTCCGACGTGCGCCAGGTGTTTGGCAAGCTGGGCTGGAGCGATGCGCGCACGGACATTGCCGCTACCGTGGCCCACGCGGACAATGCGCTGACGGGCAACGGCTTGCAGGAGCAACGCCTGCTGGCGCGCGACTACCGCAGCGTCTACACCAAGCCGGATCTGACGCAGAACAAGTCGACCCTGCTGAACCTGACGGGCAAGCACCAGGCCAGCGAGGCCTTGTTGTTATCTGGCAATGTGTACTACCGCAAGATCGACACGCACACGTTTAACGGCGACCTGAACGACGAGTCGCTCGACCAGTCCGTCTACCAGCCCGGCGCGGCCGAGCGGGCGGCGCTGGCGGCGGCCGGCTACACGGGCTTTCCCGCCAGTGGGGCAAATGCAAGCAATACGCCGTTTCCCAAGTGGCGCTGCATCGGCAATGTCTTGTTGAACGATGAGCCGGCCGAAAAATGCAATGGCATGATCAACCGCAGCCATACCGAGCAGGAAAACTATGGTTTTTCCGGCCAGTTCACCGTGCTGGCCGACCTGGCGGGAGCGCGCCATGCCGTCACGGCCGGCGCCGCTTATGACACGAGCCACGCCACGTTCCGCCAGACCAGCCAGTTCGGCTACCTGAACCCGGACCGCAGCATCACGCCCGTGAATTTCTTTGCCGACGGCACAGAAATCGATGACGATGGCACGCCCGTGGATAACCGGGTCGACTTGAGCGGCCGCATGCGCACCTGGAGCGTGTATGCGAGCGACAGCATTGCGCTGAATCAAGCATTGACCTTGACCGTTTCCGGCCGCTACAACCGCAGCACGGTGCGCAACCGCGACGCCATCACGCCCGGCGGCGGCAGCGGCTCGCTGGATGGCGACCACCGTTTCAGCCGCTTCAATCCCGCCATCGGCCTGGCCTATGCGCCAGCGGCCGGCATCGGCGCCTACCTGGGATATAACGAAGGCAGCCGCACGCCGACGGCCATCGAACTTGGTTGCGCCGACCCGGAAAACCCGTGCCGCCTGCCCAACGCCATGGCCGGCGACCCGCCCTTGAAACAGGTGGTGACGAAGACGTGGGAAGCGGGCGTGCGCGGCAAGCTCGCCAATGTGGCCCGCTGGAGCGCGGGCGTGTTCCGCGCGGAAAACCACGACGATATCCTGTTCGTGGCCGACAACCAGGCTGGTTTCGGCTATTTTAAAAATTTCGGCAAGACGCGCCACCAGGGCGTGGAACTGGCGGCCGATGGCAAGGCGGGCGCGCTGGACTTCGGCGTCAACTACACATGGCTGCAGGCGACGTATCAAAGCCGGGAAGTGGTCAACGGCAGCGCCAACAGCAGCAGCGACGCGGACGCGCCCGGCCTGGAAGGCAATATCGTCATCACGCCGGGCAACCGGATTCCCCTGACACCCAGCCACATTTTCAAGGCGCATGTGGATGTCCAGGGCGGACGCGACTGGACGGTGGGCCTGGCCATGACAGCCGTGTCGAGCGCCTATGCGCGCGGCAATGAAAACAACCAGCACCAGGCGGGCGGGCCATCGTACCTGGGGGCGGGCAAGAGCGGCGGTTATGCGGTGGTCGAACTGAACGGCAAATACCAGCTGACGCCACGGCTCAGCGTGTTTGCCCAGGTGAATAACCTGTTCGACCGCCAGTACGCGACGGCGGCCCAGCTGGGTGCCACGGGTTTCGATGCCAACGGCAACTTTGCCGCCCGCCCGCTGCCGGCCGTGAACGGTGCGTATCCGATGGTCAACGCGACGTTTTATGCGGCCGGCGCACCGCGCAGCGTGAATGTGGGTATGCGCTACGCGTTTTAAGGCTGAACGTGTTCGATGACGCCATTGCGCAGCGCAAGATGGACCAAAGCGGCGGGGCCGGGCACGTCGAGCTTTTCCCTGATGCAGGTCTGGTGATTGGCCACCGTCTTGCTGCTCACGTGTAGCAGGCGGGCGCAGTCGGCGGCGCTGTGGCCTTCGGCCAGCAGGCGGAAGATTTCGAATTCGCGCTGGCTCAGGCTGCTCAAACGCTGGGCTTCCATGCGGGCCGTGCCCTGCAGCACGCCGGGTGCGCTGTGGGGGTCCAGGTAGCGCCGGCCCGCGTGGGCCGCGCGCACGGCATCGACCAGGTGTTCCGGGTCGGCTTGCTTGCTGACAAAGCCGCAGGCGCCGCCATCGAGCGCGCGCGCGATCAGCTGCGGCGTGTCGTGCATGCTGAAGACCAGCACGCGCGCAGCGGCGTCGCGGGCAAGCAGCTTGCGCAGCAATTCCAGGCCGCCGATGCCGGGCATGGACAAATCTGTCACGCAAACGTCGGGCGCGTGCTCCAGGTACAAGCCATACGCCGTTTCGCCATTGCCTGCCTCGGCCACGACGGCGATGTCGCCGCCCTGTTCCAGCAGGCGCCGGTAGCCCGTGCGCACCACGGGGTGATCGTCCACTAGCATCACACGGATCGGCAGCATGGCGTTCATGCCGCGCACCGTGCCATCAGGGCCACTTCGATGCGCAAGCCCTTGCCCAGCGCGCTGATCCAGCGGATGTGGCCGCGCAGACCGGCCACTCTTTCACGCATGCCCAGCATGCCGAAACCGGGATCCTGCTGCCTGTCCTGGCGCAAACCCTGGCCATTGTCTTCGATGGCCAGGTGCAGCAAGCCGTGCGCATCGGCGCGCAATTCCACCGTTGCATGGTCGGCGCCCGCGTGGCGTGCCACATTCGTCAAGCCCTCCTGCACCAGGCGGTAGATGGCCGTGGCGGTGCTGTCGTCGAGGCCGGCAGGGATGGCCTGCGGGGCGAAACGGCATGCGATGCCGTGCTGCTGGGCCCAGCTGTCGCACAGCGCCTGCAGGGCCGCTTCCAGGCCCAGGCTGTCGAGCACGGGCGGGCGCAGCCGGCGCAGCATGCTGCGCACCATCGCATGCAGCGCTTCCGCCGAGCGGGCGATGCTGGCGGCGCACGCTTGCACATTTGCCTGGTCGCCGGCACTTGCGCGCAGGATGTAGCTGGCGGCGGCGCGGATGGCCGTGCAGTCTTGTCCCACTTCGTCGTGCAGCTCGCGCGCCAGCGCGCAGCGTTCCTCTTCCTGTGCGTGCAGCAGGCGCTGCGTGAGGGCGCGGTTTTGCGCCAGCAACAGGGCCACCTGGCGTCCGCGCCGCACGGCAAAGCCGGCCAGCGCCAGCACCAGCAGCAGCAGGCTCAGGGCCAATTCATCGAGTTGCCAGTGCTCCTGGCGCCAGAGGGCATGCGTCAGCCGTTCGGCCAGGTC
This sequence comes from Janthinobacterium breve, assembly GCF_051380895.1. Taxonomy (NCBI): domain Bacteria; kingdom Pseudomonadati; phylum Pseudomonadota; class Betaproteobacteria; order Burkholderiales; family Oxalobacteraceae; genus Janthinobacterium; species Janthinobacterium breve. The sequence continues at coordinate 445,213 of NZ_JBNYXY010000004.1, forward strand.
CAGCCTGCTGGCCAGCAGGAAAAAAGCCAGCGCCAGCGCGCAGCACACGATGCTGCGCCAGGCCGGCCGCGTGCCTGAGCGGCCGCTGCCGGCCAGTTGGTAGTGTTCCATGATGCTGCTCCCTGAGCACGGTCGATCCCCTTGTTGTGCAAGCTTCATGCCATCGGCACAGGGGCGCAAAGGGCGCGTCTGGCGGCGCGCCGGCAGACCAGGCAGTGTTCCAGGATGGAACAGGTGTACCGCGATGTGACGGTGCAGAAAACGCGGATTCCGAGCTTATCTGAAGTCGCGCCGGCACGCTGGCGCGCACGCCTGGACCACCATGGCTTGTTGTTCAAATGTAACGTTGAGATTCCTCAATCTTTCATAGATAAAACAAAACAAAGTTTCGCAGAGTTAGATAAAAAATAAATAAACGATATTAAAAATATGATATTTATTTTATGCAATTTGCTATATTTGTTGACACTTTTGTGAAAAAGCTGAAAGCGGGCGCCAGACCTGCCGACCTATCTATCCACAACAATCAAGGGAATAGAATGAATCGTTTATCACCTGCGCGGGTATCGCCCGCCACCGCCAATCCGTCCGCTACCAGCGGTCGTTCCACCGTTCTTGCCGCATTGGCCACCGTGTCCGTGCTGGCCTCGGCGCCGGCCATGGCTGGCGTACTGAGCTTCGACACCTTGCGTCCCGATATCTATGAAAGCGGCCAGACGCTCAATACGTCGAGCTACAACCTGCTGTTCCTGGCCGATCCGACCACGGCGGCCGGCGGCGGCGTCAGCGGTGTGGGCGCCATCCTCGATGGCCGCTTGGGCTCGTCGTGCGATATCGCCGCCTGCCCGCAGGGCGCCACCGGCAATTACCTGGCTATCCTCAACGATGGCGGCGTGAATTTCTCGCGTGCCGACCACCAGGCATTCACCCTGGCCGGTTTCGACTATTCCTTCATCGCGCCCGTTTCCGGCTTGCCCAACATGCAGTGGGGCCAGCTGCAGCTGAGCGGCACCCTCGGCGACGGCCAGGTGATCAGCACCTCGCTGGCGTTTCCCGGCCAGGGCAGCGACGGCAATTACCATTTCCAGAGCGCTTCCCTGCTGAGCGGATTCAGCAACTACGCCTTCACGGGCCTGACCTTCAATGCGTGCATCTTCAACGATACGGGTGCGTGCAGCAATTCCCTCGATTTCCCCGCCTTTAACCAGGGCCAGTTCGCGCTCGACAATATCAACGTCAGCGCCGTGCCGGAGCCGTCGACCTACATGCTGATGCTGGCCGGCCTGGGCGCCATCGGCATGCTGTCGCGCCGCCGCACCGGCAAGTTCGCAGCTTCCACCGTGCAAGGAGCGTGAGATGAAATTACGTCCCGTTTCACTCGCTATCCTCCTGCTGGCCGCCAGCCTGGCGCAAGCGGCGCAGGCGCAGGAACGCCGCTCCTACATCGTGCAACTGGTCGACAAGCCGGCCGCTACCTACACGGGCCAGGTCGACGGCCTGGCCGCCACCAAGCCGGCCCCGGGCGCGCGCATCAACGTGGGCGCCGCCGATGTGCAGGCTTACCTGAGCTACCTCGACACCAAACAGGCCGCCGTGGCCGGCACCGTCAGCGCGGCTGAAATCACGCACCAGTACAGCGTCGTCTTCAACGGCTTTTCCGCCTTGCTGACGGACGATGAAGTGCGGGCCCTGAAGAAAAACAGCGGCGTGGCCAGCATCAGCGCCGACTCCATCCTGCAGCTCGACACCAGCTACACGCCCAGCTTCCTGGGTCTGGACAAAGCGGGCGGCATCTGGGAACAGCTGGGCGGCAAGGCGCACGCGGGCGAAGACATCGTCATCGGCATCGTCGACAGCGGCATCTGGCCAGAGAACACGGCCTTTGCCGATCGCCTCGACGAGAACGGCGTGCCCAGCCACAGCGGCAACAACGTCGTGTACGGCGCGCCACCGGCCAGCTGGCAGGGTACGTGCCAGACAGGCGAGGGATTTTCCGCCGACAATTGCAACAATAAGCTGATCGGCGCGCGCTACTACCGCGCCGCCACGTCGGCGCTGCACTGGACGGAATTTTTATCGCCGCGCGATTCCGTCGCCGGCCTGACGGGGCACGGCGGCCATGGCACGCACACGGCGTCTACTGCAGGCGGCAACAATGGCGCCATCGCCACCTCGGGCGGCGTGTCGCTGGGCAAGGCATCGGGCATGGCGCCGCGCGCCCGCATCGCCGCCTATAAAGTCTGCTGGACAGCCGCATCGACGGGACGCAACGGCTGCGCCACGGCCGACAGCGTGGCCGCCATCGACCAGGCGGTCAAGGACGGCGTGAATGTCATCAACTTTTCCATCGGCCCGAACGCGGGCGGCGGCGCTTTCGACGAACCGACGGAAGTGGCCTTCCTCGGCGCGGCGGCGGCAGGCGTTTTTGTCGCCACGTCGGGCGGCAATTCCGGCCCGGCCACGCCCGCGCCCGACGTGCCAGCGCCCGTGTCGCACATCAGCCCCTGGCTGGCGACGGTGGCCAATTCCACCCACAACCGCCTGTACGCGGGCAATGTGATACTCAGCAACGGCAGCAAGCTGGAAGGCGCATCGAGCAATGCGAAGACGCCCGCGCTGCCGCTGATCCAGTCGCGCGACGCGGGCCTGGCCGGCGTGTTGCCAACGGATGTCAACCTGCTGCGCTGCTTCGGCGTGGCCGATGCCACCTCGGCCTACCTGGACCCGGCGAAAGTGGCGGGCAAGGTGCTGGTGTGCGACCGCGGCGGCAACGTGCTGGTCAACAAGAGCGCGAACGCCAAGACGGCGGGCGCGGCGGGCGTGATCATCGCCAACGTGGCCGGCGGCGCCAACACCATCATCAACCAGGCGCATCTGCTGTCGACCGTGCACCTGGCGCAGGCGCAGGGTGACGCGCTGAAGGCTTTCATGGCGGCGACGCCTGACGGCACGGCGGCGCTGGGCGAGGTGCATACGATCCCCGACACCACGGTGCAGGCGCCGATCGTCAGCGACCGTTCCTCGCGCGGGCCGAACGTGGCCAACGCGAACATCCTGAAACCCGACCTGTCGGCGCCCGGCACCAACGTGCTGGCCGGCGTGACGGCCGACCTGACGCAGGCGCAACGCGATGCCGTGGCGGCCGGTGGCGTGGCGCCATTGGCCGAATGGGATTTCTATTCCGGCACCTCGATGGCCAGCCCGCACGTGGCGGGCGTGGCGGCGCTGCTCAAGCAGCAGCATCCGGACTGGTCGCCCGCGGCCATCAAGTCGGCGCTGATGACGACGGCCTTCAGCACCTATTCGGATGGCTTGAACGGTTCCGTGTCGTGGGATGCCACGGCGAAGAACTCGGGCCAGCTGCCGTGGGGCCAAGGCGCCGGCCACATCGCGCCGAACAGCGCGGCCGATCCGGGTCTCGTGTACGACATGTCGGAAATCGACTACGCGCGCTTCCTGTGCGGCCTGAACCTGAAGGTCTACAGCGCCGCCACCTGCCAGGCCATCGGCAGCATCGCCGCCTACAACCTGAACCTGGCGTCGCTGACGGCGGCCAACGTGTTGGGCACGCAAACGCTGACGCGCACGGTGACCAACGTGGGCAGCAGCAGCGCCGTCTACAACGTCTCGGCCAGCCTGCCCGGCTACACGGTGGCGGTGACGCCAAGCAGCCTGAACCTGGCACCGGGCGCCAAGGGCCAGTTCCAGGTCAAGCTGACGCGCACCACGGCGCCGGCCAATACCTGGACTTACGGCGCCCTGAGCTGGACCGATGGCACGCACACGGTGCGCAGCCCGCTGACGGCGCGCGGCACCTCGTTGGCCGCCATTCCTCTGGTCAGCAGCGAAGCGGCCACGGGCAGCAAGGTGCTGACCCTGGGCACGGGCTTCACGGGTGCGCTGGTGGGCGTCAAGTCGGGGCTGGTCGAAGCCGTGCGCGAGACGCGCACGATAGGCCAGGCGTCGACGGGCGCCGCCGCATCGGCTGCCTGCAAGGCCGGTGGCGCCACGGGCGTGAACGTGCACAACGTGGTGATCCCGGCCGGCACCCTGGCGGCGCGCTTTGCCACTTTCGACGCGGAAACGACGGGCGGCGCGAATACCGACATGGACATGGAGGTCTACAACGCCGCCAATGTACTGGTCGGCAGCAGCGGCAATGAAGGTTCCAATGAGCAAGTGGAACTGCGCCTGCCCGCCGCCGGCACCTACAAGGTGTGCGTGATCGGTTTTGCGCCGCAAAACGGCCAGGCCGACTACACGCTGTCGTCGTGGGTGCTGGCACCGGGCTTGAACAATGGCAGCTTCAAGGCGCTGATGCCGGGCACCGCCTACACGGGCGGTACCGCGACTGTCTCGCTGAGCTGGTCCAACCTGGCCGAAGGCAAGCGCCATCTGGGCGCCGTCGGCTACCAGGTGGCCGGCGTGCTGCAGGGCGTCACGGTGGTCGAGGTCAATACCAATGACCCCGTGCCGCTGTTGCAGAGCGCGCGCGGTGCCAGACCTGTGCTGGCCGATTAAAGCGTTTCAGGTGTTAGCGCAAGGCGTGCCTCCGGGCACGCCTTTTTTTATTCGCTCACCCCCGTTCGGGAGGAATAGCACTTGCATGGCGGTAACGCCCCCGGTATCTTGTCGGATAGCCATGGCTTTGTGCCCTGGCATTCTTGGGGAGTCGCGCGTGACCAGTTTCCGCACCAATACCGACCGCCTGCTGGAAGTGCGCCTGCAGGATGAAAAAGTGCTGGCGATTGCCGGCGCCATGGTCGCCTATACGGGCAGCATCAAATTTGAAAAATCCCTGCTCGGTGGCGAGGGCATCTTCGGCGCGCTCAAGCGCAAGGTGACGAACGAAGGCATGCAGGTGATGCAGGCCGCCGGTACGGGCACCGTGTTTTTTGCGCAAAATGCGGCCGAGATCACCGTCATGGCGCTGGCCGGCGAAAAGCTGACCATCGAAAGCAGCAGCCTGCTGGCCTACGACACCAGCCTGAAGACGGGCACCAGCTTTGCCGGCTTGCGCGGCGCCAGCTCGGGCCAGGGCCTGTTTTCCACCACCGTCGAGGGCCATGGCAACCTGGCCGTCATTTCGCGTGGCAACCTGATCATGCTGGAAGTGACGCCGGCGCACCCGCTGCGCGTGGACCCGGACGCCTTCGTCGGTTTCAAGGGAGATATCCGCCAGGAATTCGTCTTCGACGTCAACTGGCGCACCATGATCGGCCAGAGCTCGGGCGAATCGTACCAGCACAAATTCACAGGCCAGGGCGTGGTGTTCATCCAGCCCGCCGAACGTTAAGTTAGCGAGGACCCGCGATGCCTGTCTATCAGCAAATCAATGAAAAGATGCTTGAGGTCAAACTCGGCAATGAAGAAGTATTCGCGCGCAAGGGCGCCATGGTGTCGTACCAGGGCGACGTGGCGTTCAGCCGCTCCTTCCTGGCCGGCCAGGGCGTGCAAAGCCTGGCCATGCGCGCCGTCACGAACGAAGGCTATGCCCTGATGTCGGCGCGCGGCACGGGCAGCGTGTTTTACGCGCAGGGCGGCCTGTTCGTCAGCATCGTGCCCGTGCGCGGCGAAACGTTCTATGTGGAAAGCGATTCGCTGCTGGCCTTCGATGCGCGCCTGACGGCCGGTACCATGTTTATGGGCAACCAAGGCGGCGTGCAGGGCGTGGTGCGCGGCATGGCTACCGGACAGGGCTTGTTTACCACCACCTTGCAAGGTACGGGCGAAGTGGCGATTTTGTCGGATGGCAATGCCATCGGCTTGCCCGTCACGCCGGACGTGCCCGTGTTTGTCGACCCGCAAGCGTATATCGGCCACACGGGACAGCTGAGCTCAAGCATCGTCACGGACCTGAACTGGAAAACCTTCGTTGGCCAGGCGTCCGGGGAATCCTACCAGGTGAAATTTATGGGCCAGGGCACGGTCTACATTCAAGCGAGCGAAAGGTAAGCCATGATGATTTACAACCCCGATACCTTGCCGAAGAACGATAACCTGAACCGTTTTTCGTATGTCATCGACGTCAAGGAACAGATTTTCATTCGCAAGGGCAAGATGATTGCCTTTTATGGCGAGCTGCGTTTCGAAGCCATGGGCAGCAGCGTGCTCGACTTGATCGTGCGCAACGCCTTCAATGCACCGAAATACGTGCACCACTTTGTCGTGGCGCAAGGCCAGGGCCAATTGATTTTGGGTGATAACGGCAACGACCTGGCATGCTACGACCTGGACAACGCCAACATGACCATCCGCGCGAAAAACCTGCTGGGTTTTACCAAGGATGTGATTTGCCAGGAATCGACCTTGCCCGGTTATCTGACCATGATAGGCACGGGTAAAGTGATCGCCTCGTCGAACGGCCCCGTGCATTTCCTGGAATTGCCCTGCCGCGTGGACGAGCAGGCCGTGCTGGGGTGGGCCGATTGCCCCAGCCCTTCCTACCACTACGATTATGCCCACGTGCAGGGCTGGGCTTCGGCCGCCGGCGCACTGACGGGTTTCAGTTTGTCGGGCGAGGAAAAGCAGATCGACTTCACGGGCACCGGCACGGTGCTGGTGCAGTCGTCCGAACTCGACGTGACGGGCAGCTCCGCCCTGATGCAGCTGCTGGCGCAATTGCCGCTGCTGGGCAAGGAAGACCTGGGTACCTTGAGTCTTTCCGTGCAGCAGCAGATGAAGCAAGAGCGTTAAGTTACGTTAAATTAAGTTATGGCCGCGCCCAGCTGGGCGGCCGTTTCTCTAAAAAGGCGCTCACGCCTTCATCCGCATCCTCTTCCATCATGTTGCGCGCCATCACGTCGCCCGCATACGCATACGCGTCGTCCAACGGCAGCTGGCGCTGCCGGTAGAACATGGCCTTGCCGTAGCGGATGGCTGTCGGGCTTTTCGCCATGATCTGCTGCGCCAGGCGCGCCACGGCCTCGTCGAGCGCCGTGTCGGCCACCGTTTCGTTGATCAGGCCCCAGTCGGCGGCCGTGTCGGCGTCGATGAAGCGCCCCGTCACCAGCATGTCGAAGGCCCGCTTGGGCGAGACATTGCGCGACAGGGCCACGGATGGCGTGGCGCAGAACAGTCCCACGTTGATGCCGGACACGGCAAAGCGCGCGGAGGCGCCCGCCACGGCCAGGTCGCAGCTGGCCACCAGCTGGCAGCCGGCCGCCGTGGCGATGCCGTGCACGCGGGCAATCACGGGCACGGGCAAGGCCTGGATGGCTTGCATCACGCGCGAACATTGCGCGAACAGGGTTTGATAATAATCAAGCTGGCGCGTGGCCTGCATCTGGCGCAAATCGTGGCCCGCGCAAAAGGCCTTGCCTTCGGCGGCCAGCACCACGCAGCGCACGTGCGGCTGCTGCGCGATGGTGTCCAGCGCTTCCTGCAGCGCCGCCAGCATGGCTTCCGACAGGGCATTGAATTGCAGGGGGCGGTTCAAACGCAGGGTGACCAGGCCACCCTCATCCTCGCGCAGTACCAGCGGTGCGTCGGTATCGTGTAATACGGTCATGCGGTCTCCAGTGGCCTGATGGCCTTGTTGTTCTAGGAAATCTTATTTGGCGGCATTGACGCTGCCGATGCCGGCGATCGACTTGTGCACGATCTTCGGCTTGCCGTAATAGGTCAGCTCGCCCATGCCGCGCACCACGGCGTTCAGTTCGCCCGAGGAATACACTTTGACGGAACCGATGCCGTCGAAATTGACGTCGACGTTTTTCGCCAGCAAGGCTTTCGTATCGACTTCGCCCACGCCTTGCGCCTTCAGGCGCAGCCAGTCGACCTGGCCATCGGCGGCCAGGCGGCCCGCGCCCTTGTAGCTGATGTCGACTCTTGGACCATTGAGCTTGGTCAATATCTTCTCGCCCGCGCCTTCCGCGATCAGCTTGCGCAAGGTGGGCATGGTGATGATGACGCGCGGGTCGCCCTCTGTTTTCTTGATATCTTTATCCTTCATGGAAATCTTCAGCTCGCCATCTACCACTTCCGTGATGACGCCGCTGAGGAATTTCTGGTCGCCGCGCAGCAGCAGGGTCTGCTCCTTGCCCGATTCGACTTCGATGCTGATGGGGCCGCGGATGTCGATGGCGTTGAAGGCGCCGACCGTGCGGGTTTGCTCGTCGGCATGGGCGAGGGTGGAGAGGCAAGCCAGGGACAGGACGGACAACAGGAACAGAGGGCGCATGGCGGTTTCCTTGGGTAGTTGATCCGTGTATTCTATGTTGCAACATCTCCAACGGGGAGAAATTTGCGATGAATTGCACAAATCGCGGCGTGGATGACACGCTGCCGCCATCGGCCAGCCGCGCGCCCGGCCAGGCGCCGTTGGTCTATGCTATGGCGTACCGCGTCTTGGAGAGCAGATGAAGAATTACCACAAAGAAGATTATCCCGTCGCCGATATCCGGCGCTTCCTCGAACCGGGGCCGGTGGTGCTGGTCAGTTCAACGTGGAAGGGCGAAAGCGACGTCATGACCATGGCCTGGCACATGCTGATGGAATTGTCGCCATCCTTGCTGGGCTGCTTCATTTCCGATGCGAATCACAGCTATGAAATGATCAAGCGCAGCATGGAGTGCGTGATCAACCTGCCCACGGCCGACATGGTCGACCAGGTGGTCGCCATTGGTAATTGCAGCGGCGAAGACACGGACAAGTTCGCCGCCTTCGGCTTGACGCCGCAGCCGGCCGAGCAGGTGGGCGCGCCCCTGATCGCCGAGTGCTACGCCAACTTCGAATGCAAGCTGGCCCAGGTGGCGGGCAATCCGAAGGGCGGTTTCTTCATTTTCGAATGCGTGAAGGCCCACGTGGCCACCTCGCCCAAGCTGCCCGAAACCCTGCACTACCGTGGTAACGGCGAGTTCATGGTATCGGGCCGCACCATCAGCCGCAAGAGCCTGATGAAACCAGAAATGCTTTAAATTACCCCTTGCGCCAGCATCGCATCGGCGACTTTGACAAAACCGGCGATGTTGGCGCCATCCACATAGCTGACGGTGCCATCGGCGCGCGTGCCGTACTGCTTGCATGCGGCATGGATGCCTTGCATGATCTGCAGCAAACGCGCATCGACTTCCTCGCGCGGCCAGGAAATTCGGGCCGCGTTCTGGCTCATTTCCAGGCCCGACGTGGCCACGCCGCCCGCATTGCTGGCCTTGCCCGGCGCATACAGCACGCCGGCCGCCTCGAACGCCTTGGCCGCCTCGATGGTGGTGGGCATGTTGGCGCCTTCGGCCACGCACTGCACGCCATTGGCGATCAGGATGCGCGCGTCGTCGATGTTCAATTCATTTTGCGTGGCGCAGGGCAGGGCGATGTCGACCGGCACATGCCATGGTGACAGGCCCGCCTCAAAGCGCACGCCCGTGCGTTCGGCGTAGTCGCTGACCCGGCCATACAGATGGTTCTTGATTTCCATCAGGATGGCCAGTTTTTCCGGCGTGAAACCGTCTTCATCGATGATGGTGCCGCTCGAATCCGAGACGGTGATGACTTTCGCGCCCATGGCCATGGCTTTTTCCACCGCGTACTGCGCCACGTTGCCTGAACCGGAAACGGACACGCGCATGCCTTCGAACGAGCGGCCCCGCGTTTTCAGCATTTCCTGCGCAAAATACACGGTGCCGTAGCCCGTCGCTTCCGGCCGCATCAGCGAGCCGCCAAAGCTGGCGCCCTTGCCCGTGAACACGCAGTCGGCGCGGTTGCTGAGCTTTTTCATCATGCCGGCCATATAGCCCACTTCCCGGCCACCCACGCCGATGTCGCCGGCCGGCACGTCCGTGTCCGAGCCCACATGACGGAACAGTTCGCTGACGAAGGCCTGGCAAAAGCGCATCACTTCGCCCGGGCTCTTGCCCTTCGGATCGAAATCGGCGCCGCCCTTGCCGCCACCCATCGGCAAGGTCGTCAACGCATTCTTGAATGTCTGTTCAAAGGCGAGGAATTTCAGCACGGACAGCGTGACGGAAGGGTGGAAGCGGATGCCGCCCTTGTACGGCCCGATGGCCATGCTGTGCTGGATGCGATAGCCGCGATTGACTTGCACTTGCCCATGGTCATCGACCCACGACACGCGGAACATCACTACGCGCTCCGGCTCGATCAAGCGTTCCAGCAAGCCTTGTTCCGCGTATTTCGGGTGCTGTTCCAGGAACGGCCACAAGCTCTCCATGACTTCGGTGACGGCTTGCAGAAACTCGGGTTGACCTGGATTGCGTGCGGCGACATGCTGGACATACTCGTGAGCAGATGCGTATTTCATCAGAATTCCATGGAGGTAATCGGTTATTTGGGCAATTATCATCGCAGATTTTGCACGAAAATGGTGCGGAAATTTGGTTTTGAGGGGTTTCTGCTACATTGTGGTGAGTTTTTAGATGCTTTCTGAAATCAATTTCCGAGAAGTTTTAGCGCCTTGCCAGGTTCACAAACGACAACGCCAGCCCGAAGGCTGGCGTTGTCGTCATTGCAGGGTGGATCAGCCCGCCATGCTGCGCAAGATCAATCCCGTGATGTAGGCGTCGCAGGTGCCCAGTGCGTAACCGAGCACGGCCAGCAGCACGCCCACGGGCGCCAGGGCCGGGTGGAAGGCGCTGGCGATGATGGGGGCCGAGGCGGCGCCGCCGATGTTCGCTTGCGAGCCCACGGCCATGAAGAACAGGGGGGCGCGGATCGGCTTGGCGACGAGCAGCATCAGGCCGCCATACGCGGCGATCCAGATCAGGCCCAGCAGAAAGAGGAAAGGCTGGTCGAACAGGGCCTTCAAGTCCATGTGCATGCCGATGGTGGCCACCAGCATGTACCGCATGGCCGAGCCGATGGTCGAGGCGCCCGTGCGGCCGGCCAGGAACAGCAGCACGGCCGTCCAGACGTTGGCCACCAGCACGTCGACGGCGACGAACTGGCCGAACAGCGTGGCATCGACTTCAAACACTTCCTTCATGGCCGCCTGGTTGGCGCCGCCTATCCACGAGCCGGCCACGCCCGCGTACCGGACTGTTGCTTACAAATAGCGCGCCAGCAAGGCCTTGTCCAGCGCCCCGTCGAGTTCGATGCGCACGAAGTGGCCGCTGCCGGGCGCCACCTGGATTTCCTTGCCGTCATCGCTGAGCATGCGTGCTATGGTGAAATCGCGGTTGCCGCCCGGATGCAGGGCCTCGATGCGGTCGCCCACGGAGAAGCGGTTTTTTACTTCGACCCTGGCCCAGCCATCCGTCACGCCCAGCACGTCGCCCACGTACTGGCTGCGGTCCGCTTCCGAGGCGCCGCGCATGTAGTTCTGGTGCGTTTGCGTGTGGTGGCGCTGGTAAAAACCGTCCGTGTAGCCGCGGTTGGCCAGGCCTTGCAACTGGCCCAAGAGGCCGATATCGAAAGGACGGCCCGCCACGGCGTCATCGATGGCCTGGCGGTAGACCTGCGCCGTGCGCGCCGCGTAGTACAGCGACTTGGTGCGGCCCTCGACCTTCAGCGAATCGACGCCGATCTTGACCAGGCGCTCGATGTGCTCGACGGCGCGCAAGTCCTTCGAATTCATGATGTAGGTGCCGTGCTCGTCTTCGAGGATCGGCATCAGCTGGCCCGGGCGCTGCGCTTCTTCAAGGAAATAGGGCTGGTCGGCCAGCGGATGGCGCGGCTGCTGGTGCAGGGCGGAAAACGCATTGTTGTCGGCCTCGGCCAGCGCCTGGTGGAATTCCAGCGGCAGCACCTGCATGCCGCCCAGGTCGCCGCTGGCGTCTTCCGTGGCATTTTTCACCTTGTAATCCCAGCGGCAGGAGTTCGTGCAGGTGCCCTGGTTCGGGTCGCGGTGATTGAAATAGCCGGACAGCAAACAGCGGCCAGAATAGGCGATGCACAGGGCGCCGTGGACGAACACCTCCAGTTCCATCTCCGGGCAGCGCTGGCGGATTTCCTCGATTTCGTCGAGCGACAGTTCGCGCGACAAAATTACGCGCGTCAGGCCCATGCGGTGCCAGAACTTCACGTCGGCCCAGTTGACGGCATTCGCCTGCACGGACAGGTGCACGGGGATGTCCGGCCACTTGTCGCGCACCATCATGATCAGGCCCGGGTCGGCCATGATCAGGGCATCGGGACGCATGGCGATCACCGGCTCCATGTCGCCCAAGTAGGTCTTCAGCTTGGCGTTGTGGGCGAAGATATTGCTGGCGACAAAGAATTGCTTGCCGCGCGCATGCGCGCCAGCTATGCCTTCCTGCAAGGCTTGCAAGGTCGAAAAATCGTTATTGCGCACGCGCAAGCTGTAACGTGGCTGGCCCGCGTAGACGGCGTCGGCGCCATAGTCGAAGGCGGCATGCATCTTGGCCAGCGAGCCGGCAGGCAGGAGTAATTCGGGAGCGTGGCGCATGGAGGAGGGGCAAAGCCGGCAATTCTATGCGGACAGGCGCGTCAGCGCCTTGCCTTGGATCAAGGGATTGAGATGTGGTGCCAGCGCCGGTGCCAGGCAGCCTCAGACGTAAGGCGTATCCGCCATGGCGGCGTTCAAGCCTGCATGCCCCTGGTCCAGCAGGGCGAGAAAGCCGGCCTTGGCTTGCTGCGCGTCGCCATGCTGGCGGAATGCGCGGTGCGCCTCGATGAGCGCGGTGCTCCAGGTGGCCAGCAGCAGGCTGGCCGCCAGTTGGGCCAGGGGATCGCGCGTGTCGCGCCCCGTGCACTCGGTCAGCGCTTGCGCCACCACATGCGCCAGTTCGTCGCGTATCGCCCGTGCCCGCGCTTGCAAGGTGTTGCTGCCCTCGATGGTGGCGATGAAACCCTGGCCGGCGGCGGAAAACGTGATGTAGGGACTGTCCTCGGCCACCAGGCGGTGCGCCAGCAGGCGCAGGGTCTCGATGGGAGAGATGGCGGGATCGCGCTGGCGCAGTGCTTCGCGCAGCAACTCGCGTCCCTCTTCCTCGCGGTCGAAGAACATGTCTTCCTTGCGGGGGAAGTGGTTGAACACCGTCATGCGTCCCACGCTGGCAGCCGTCGCGATCTCGTCCACCGTCACCTGCTCGAAGCCGCGCACGAAAAACAGGCGCGTGGCGGCATTCGAGATGGCTTGCCGGGTGGCAAGGCGTTTGCGGGAGCGGAGGTCGGAAGGAATCGTCATGTTGCCACGATCATACACCAGGTGTACTGAGTACAGATAACGCTTGATGGCGCAGCAAGGCGTGGCGTATTATTTATGTACTGAGTACATATTTAGATTGAGTATATGAAAGTATCCATTCCGGCGACAGCGTTGCCTGTCATCTTCGCCACTGTCATCCTCGATGCCATCGGCATCGGCCTGATCTTCCCCATCCTGCCCGCGCTGCTGCAGGATGTCACGCATGCGGCCAACGTGGCGCCGTATATCGGCATCATGACGGCCCTGTACGCGCTGATGCAGTTCATTTTCGCGCCGGTGCTGGGAGCGCTGAGCGACCGCCTGGGCCGGCGTCCCGTGCTGCTGCTGTCGCTGGCGGGCGCGGCCGTCAATTACCTGTTCCTGGCCTTTGCACCCAGCCTGTGGATGCTGCTGCTGGGCCGCGCCATCGCGGGGCTGACCAGTGCCAACGTCTCCGTGGCCACGGCCTACATCACCGACATTTCTCTTGAAAACCAGCGGGCGCGCCGCTTCGGTCTGTTGAATGCCATGTTCGGCGCCGGCTTCATCATCGGCCCCGTGCTGGGCGGTGCGCTGGGTGATTACGGGCTGCGCCTGCCATTCATGGCGGCCGCCGTATTAAATACCTGCAACCTGCTGCTGGCGTTGTTGACGTTGCCAGAATCACGCCCGCCCACGCGCGGGAAAATCGACCTGGCGGCATTGAATCCCCTGCGCCCCTTGCGTTGGGTTTTCTCGGAGAAAAGCTTGCTGCCGATCACCGTCATCTTCTTTACCTTCAGCGCGGCCGGCGAAGTGTGTGGCGTGTGCTGGGCGCTGTGGGGCCACGATGCGTTCGAGTGGAATGGACTGTGGATCGGTCTGTCGCTGGGCGCCTTTGGCGTGTGCCAGGCGTTGGCCCAGGCCTTCTTGCCCGGCCCTGCCGTGAAACTGCTGGGCGAGCGCGCCACCATCCTGGCGGGCGTCGCCTGCGCCTGCCTGGCGCTGCTCGTCATGGCCTTCGCCACCCGCAGCTGGATGATCTTCGCCATCATGCCCGTGTTCGCCTTGGGCGGCCTCGGCGCGCCGGCCCTGCAGTCGCTGGCCACGCGCCAGGTTGCCGACGACCGGCAAGGCCAGTTCCAGGGCGTGCTGGCCTCGGCCGTGAGCCTGGCGTCCGTGTTGTGCCCGCTGGTGTTTTCCAGCATTTATTTTGGCGTCAGGGCGCACTGGCCCGGCGCCATCTGGCTCTCCGCCATCGTCGTGTACGCGGCGCTGGTGCCGCTCGTGCTGGGCTTGAATACCAGGACGCCAGCCCGCAAGCTGGCGTCCTGAACTGTCAATCCGGCGTGACCGGCACGGACTTAATGCGTGTGCGAGGCGCCGGTGGCGCTGCTGCCAGCCTGCCCGGTCATGGGCCGGTGTTCGGGCGGCATGCCGTCCTTGAACAATTGACGCAGTTGCTGGCGCAGCTCCGGCGTGTCGTGGTGATGGTGTACCGAGACCGCGTGTTCCACAGCAATGCCCAACAGTTCTTCCTCGCTGTCGGCCGAGATGGCCACCGAGCAATGCGTGTCGCTTGGGAATTCCCGGCAATCGATGAATTTGCGCGTCATGATCGACTCCTTTCTGAAAAGAGCGGGCACAGCACCCGCTCAATTCAGTATAGGCCGCAAACCAGCCTGGCCTAGGCGGCGCGGCTCTCGCCAGCTGCTTCGTCATCAAGACGGTGCACGGCGCGGCCACCCTGAGCCTGATGCGCCGCACCGGCGGAAAAATCGTCGACCTGTATCAAGCCGTCGACCAGGCGCGCATATTCCAGCAAGGTATTGTGCTCCTGGCAGCTGACGGAGCCTGCCGGCTTGGCCGCAGCCAGCCACTGTTGCATGGCGGACAGGCTTTGCGGCAGGTGCCTGAGGGCCGCCCCTGCGGGCGTGTCTTTCAGGCGTTTTTCGATGTGCAGCACCTCGGGCAGCAAGGCCAGCGCCCGCTCGGCGCAGGCCAGCGGGTCATTGGTGTCGCTGGCGACATAGGCGTCGGCCAGCAGGCGTTCGCGGTCGGCGCCTGGCGTTTGCATGGCCAGCGCCACTTCACTGCCGAGTTCGTCGGACGGCGGACGATGGGGCAGGCCGAAGGGCAAGAGCAGCATGCGCAGCAGCACCGCCAGCACGCGCGCGGGGAAGTTGTCGAGCACGCCCGTCAAGCCTTGCTGCGCCTTGACCAGCGCGTCTTGCAGCGACCAGTGCACATAAGGCAGGTCGGCTTCGGGCCGGCCATCGTCCTCGTAGCGCTTCAGCACCGACGAAGCCAGATACAGCTGCGCCAGCACGTCGCCAAGCCGGGCAGACAGCCGTTCGCGGCGCTTGAGTTCGCCACCGAGCACGAACATCGACATATCCGTCATGACGGCAAAGGCTGTCGACATGCGCGTCAGGGCGCGGTAGTAGGGCGCCAGTGCGGGCGCGCTGGCATCGGGCACGGCCGCCAGGCGCGCGCCACCCAGTCCGTACCACAGCCCTCTGGCCAGGTTGCCCAGCACAAAGCCCACGTGGCCAAAGAAGGCCGCATCAAAATCGCGCACGGCTTTGCGGCCATCGCTTTCGCTGACGGCGGCCATTTCCCTGAGTACATACGGGTGCGCGCGGATGGCGCCCTGGCCAAAGATGATCAGGCTGCGCGTGAGGATGTTGGCGCCTTCGACCGTGATGGCGATGGGGATTTGCTGGTAGGCGCTGGCGAGGAAATTGTTCGGCCCCACGCAGATGCCCTTGCCGCCCAGGATATCCATGCCGTCATTGACGAGCGCGCGTCCCCGTTCCGTGACGTGGTATTTGACGATGGCGGAAATGACGGCCGGCTTTTCGCCCAGGTCTACGGCGTGCGCAGCCAGAGTGCGGGCCGCGTCCATCAGGTACAGGTTGGCGCCCATGCGGGCCAGCGCTTCCTGCACCCCCTCAAATTTACCGATAGCCATGTTGAACTGGCGCCGCACGGCCGCATACGCGCCGGTGCCACGCGCGGCCATCTTGCCCATGCCCACGCTGGACGAGGGCAGCGAAATGGCGCGCCCGGCCGCCAGGCATTCCATCAGCATGCGCCAGCCTTTGCCCACTTGCGCCTGGCCGCCGATGACCCAGTCGATGGGGATGAAGACATCGTTACCAGAGGTCGGGCCGTTCTGGAATGCGGCGTTCAGGGGATGGTGGCGGCGGCCGATCACCACGCCGTCGTGGCTGGCGGGGATCAGGGCGCAAGTGATGCCGGGCGCATCGTTGTCGGAGAGCAAATGTTCGGGGTCGCTGGTCTGAAATGCCAGGCCCAGCAAGGTCGCCACGGGCGCCAGGGTGATGTAGCGCTTGTTCCAGCTGAGGCGGAAACCCACAGTGGCGCGGCCCTCATGCATGCCCATGCACACCACGCCCAGGTCGGGAATGGCGGCCGCATCGGAACCCGCATACGGGCTGGTCAGCGCAAAGCAGGGAATTTCGGTGCCGGCGGCCAATCGCGGCAGGTAATGGTTTTTCTGTTCTTCGGTACCGTAGTGCAACAGCAATTCGGCCGGCCCCAGCGAATTGGGCACCATCACGGTCACCGCCAGCGCCGAGCAGCGGCTCGACAATTTCATCACCACTTGCGAATGCATGTAGGCGGAGAACTGCTTGCCGCCGTATTGTTTCGGGATGATCATGCCGAGAAAACCCTGCGCCTTCATGTAGTCCCAGGCCTGGCGCGGCAAATCCTGCGCCTGCTGCGTTTCCCAGTCGTTGAGCAGTTCGCACAGGCGCTCGACGTCGTGGTCAAGGAAATGGCGTTCCTCGGCAGTGAGCTTGGCGCGGCCATACGCCAGCAGTTTTGGCCAGTCGGGCCGACCGGAAAACAGCTCGGCGTCCCACCAGGTGGTGCCGGCCTCGAGGGCGTCGCGCTCAGTCTCGGACATGGTCGGCAAGATGCGCTTGAACAGGGCCAGCAGGCCCGGAGCGAGCATGGCGCGGCGCACGGGGCCGGGCGCGAACAGTACAATCAGGCCCAGCAGGGCCACCAGCAGTATGATCGTCAGCATGCGATATCTCCCTGTGTAATAAGTACAGGGTAGGCCGATATGGCCGATGTTACTGTGCGGTACAGCGCATACGCACAACGCCAACCGCATGGGTTGGCGTTGTGCGGGAACAAGGTTCCCTTTGATTCACGGCGCTGGCGGTATTAGCGTTGCGGAACGACAATCACCGTGTCGCCCGTCTTGCCCTTCGCGCCGTCGTCGCCCTTGGCACCATCGTTGCCTTGAACACCATCGTTGCCTTGTGCGCCAGTGGCGCCCTTGGCGCCGTCATATCCGGCGGCACCGCTGTCGCCGGTCTGGCCCGCGGCGCCGGTCGCACCGGTTGCGCCGGCAGGGGCTTCAGCGCCCTTGGCACCCGTTGCGCCTGTTGGACCAGGCGCGCCGGCAGGGCCGGGAACGACTTGCACGACGGCTGGCGCTTCGCGCTGGCAAGCAGTCAGGGCGAGGGTAGAGGCGAGCGCGAGCAATATTAGGGTAATTTTCATGATGCATCCTTTGGCAGTGTGCCGTTATGTACGGAACGGCTCGACGGCGTCGGGCGCGAGTTTCGCATGGCGGTGTGACGGTAAGAGCTGACCAGGCGACCCGTCGGCCGTGTTGCGCAGGGCGCTGGCGGCGGGAAGGATATATGGTCTGCCTGCAGCATGTGCTCTTGGGCCGCCGCAGTCCGTACGTTTGCGTACACAGTGGTGGAATGGAAGGTTTTTGCTGAGGAACAAAAAGCCCACCGAGGGTTGGTTTTTTGTTATGTACTGCTGAATTATTGGTAGCCCGGGACGGAATCGAACCACTGAAACAAGGATTTTCAATTTCGATGTTGAGAGATATCAAATAGATCACATCTATATTTATCTTCGAGATGCTTCTTGAAATCAATAAGGTGCAATCAATCTGGCACCCTTAGAGTGCGGTGCACGCACATCAAACCATAGTTGATTAAGGGCAATGATCTCTTATTTTGGTCATCGGCTGCCGCATAAAAGGTAGACACTATCTACTGACCAGTCCGAGTGCCTCTTCGAAGCGAACGTCAACTTCGACGGCGTTTGCCCCTGATATCGATGGCACGAACGACCTCTAGTATCGGGATACTCTACAGTGGATATCCCGATCGTCGGCCGAATGGTTCGGCCCGCATTCCAATGTAGCGACTTTCCGTCTAAATGGTTTGGAAGAAATTTTTTCTGATAAAGGTCATTCAACCATGAAATTCTATTTTTTGACATGTCTATTGACACTCGCACTTGCCTCCGAAGCCGCTATGTCGTCCCCGACATTAGACGAAGTCAACACAGCATATGAGGCGAAAGATTACCCTGCGTCTTTAACGGGCTACGCGAAACTCGCTGCGGATGGTAATGCGGTGGCGCAGAACAAGTTGGGCGAGATGTACGCCAACGGCGTGGGTACTTCAAAAGATGAGCAACGTGCGGTTACATGGTATCGAAAAGCTGCGGAGCAGGGCTTGGCCGATGCGCAGCAGAACCTGGCCATAATGTACGGTAAAGGAAAGGGAGTTCCCCAGGATTGGCAGCAGGCTCTGGTTTGGAATCGCAAGGCGGCGGAGCAGGGCTACGCTCTAGGACAGTTTGTCATGGGAGTGATGTACGAATTCGCACATGGCGTTTCTAAGGATCCAGCGCAAGCTATCAGTTGGTATCGCAGAGCCGCCGAAAATGGGTATGCTCGCGCTCAATATCGTATGGGAACGGCAGCGGCAGACGGGTGGGGCATGCCTGAGGACGCACAGCAGGCGGTGACCTGGTATCGCAAGGCTGCTGAACAAGGGCATGCCAACGCACAGCTTGAATTGGGCTTAGCGTTCGCCAGTGGGGATGGTGTCCCGAAAGACGAGCAGCAAGCTGTGAGCTGGTATCGAAAAGCGGCGGCGCAGGGGAGTTCGCGTGGACAGTTCAGTTTGGCATTGGCTTATGCCCACGGTACAGGAGTCCTGCGTGACGAAGAGGAAGCCTCGACCTGGTATCGGAAGGCTGCGGAGCAAGGCTACGTCGATGCGCAATACAATCTGGGAGTGCTGTATGCCAGCAGTCGGGGGCCTACCAAGGATGAGAAGCAAGCGGTTAAATGGTATCGCCGAGCGGCAGATCAAGGCGATGCTGGCGCGCAGTACAATTTGAGCTTAATGTACCTTCACGGCAGAGGCGTCCCGCAGGATATTCAGCAAGCTTATTTCTGGTGCCTGTTATCTAGCTTCAGAGGCCATAAAGCCGCAACCCTATCCAGGCTACTTGCTTCCTTTGACAGCAATGAGACAGATGCGGCACATGAAAAAATGTTTGCAAAGGTTAAGGCATGGGTGCCAAGTACTGAATAGGCCTACGCCCTGATCTCAGGCGGTCGTGCTCGGTATGGTAGAGGATATTAACGCTGAGCAACAAGAGGAGCCGCCCGAAGTACGGTGGCCTGCCGCGTATCATAGATGGACCGGAGCAATATTTTAGAGTCTGTAGCGTCTGCAAACAAAAAGCCAACCCGAAGGTTGGCTTTTTTGTTATGTACTTCTGAATTCTTGGTGGCCCGGGGCGGAATCGAACCACCGACACAAGGATTTTCAATCCTCTGCTCTACCGACTGAGCTACCAGGCCAAGGCGGCGAATTATAGCAGAAAGACTTTCCACCTGACCAGAGCTAGCTGTGTTCAAATGCAACAGATGGCCAAAACATGGTGTTTTGGCATCCTTGTATGAGCTGAAGGGATGTGGCGATGCAGCGACGTATTGGAGTGCAAGGCCTGGCCGTGGCGGGCTTGTTCAGTTTGTTTTGCGGTGCGGCACGGGCCGATGGGCTGGCCGATTTGAATGCGGCGCTGGTGCGTTTGCAGGGGCAGTTGCCCATCAAGGCGCAGGTCGAATCGAAAACCTGGCGCCGCGAGGGCGAGGGCAAGGCGGCGGAAGAGGATAGCGGCCAGGCCACGGTGGCTGTCGAGGGCGGCCCGGCGGGCTTGCAGGTGCTCTACGGTAAGGATTTGCTGGCGAAAGTGGAAGCAGAGCAGCGCGCCAAGGTGAAGGATCCGAAGGTCAAGACGCCGATCGGCTTTGCGCTGGGGGAAATGAAGGCGACGGAGCTGCGCTCCATGGTGTCGGCGGCGGACGCCTTGTCGCGCGAAATCGAGGAAGCCGTGTTCAGCGGCGAGAAGATGGATAACTACAAGGGCAAGCCGGCGCGCCTGCTCAGCTTTACCTTGTCGCTCGACAAGGTGCCTGAAAAAGACCGCAAGTATGTGAAGAAGTTCGAAGGAGGCATCGAGGTGTGGATCGCTGCGGACGGTACGCCGCTGGCCAGCCATTTCCACGTGGATGTGAGCGGACGCGCCTTTGTCGTTATCAGCTTTACGCAAAAGACGGACGAGACGCGCCAGTATGGTGTCAGCGGTGACCATTTATTGCTGCTGCGCAAGGAAAGCCGGAACACCATGTCAGGCGCGGGAGAGAAAGTGGACAGCAAGATCGTCAAGACCTTGCAACTACAGTCCTGACTTGTTGAAGAACCCATAAGCCGCTGATCCAGCGGCTTTTTTACATGGCCGAGCTGCCGCCCAGGCCGCTCTTTTGCAGCACGCAGCGCCCCGCCTCGCAGGTGGCGCCCGGGTCCGTGACGATGGAGCAGGTCGACATCATGCCGTCCGCTTGCTGCTTGCGGCTCGCCTCGGCGTGTGCCTGGACCAGTGCCTTGAGTTTCTTGCCGTCATGCTCCTTGCTGGACCAGGCCAGGTAGCGCTCGGGTCCGCCGCACGCCTTGGCACCGATGGCGATGGTTTGGCATTGCTGGGTGGAATCGCAGGCAGCGCTGCCCACTTCCGCCTGGATCTGCGCCAGCAAGCCGGCATTGCCGGGGGCGGGCGGCGCATCATTTTGTGCGGGGGCGCTGCCGCAGGCGCTGGCAGCCAGCAGCAGGAAGCTGGCGCACGCGGCGCGCAGCAGTGGCAACAGGGTGGGGTAGGTGGGCGTTTGCATGCCCTCATCATGTGCCACGCTTGCCCAAATGGCAAGCTCGATTCGCACTTGGCCAGAACCTTGATCTCGGTCATTTTCCTTATTAACTAGTCAAAGTTAATATAAATCAACATCCAATCAGTGATGTACGGGTGGCAACCGGGCCGGCGTGCTGCATTCCCGCGCTGGCGCGTGCCGCCGATTCGGGAATGTTTCCAGGAGTTAGACTATGCGCCGCACCCTATCCCCCTTTGTCTTCATCGCCAGCCTGGCTTTTGGCGGTGCTCTTCATGCCGCCGAGAAAGAGCCGATCCAGCCGATCACTGCCGCCAAGGTAGCCAATCCGGCAATGGTCGAGCTGGGTAAAAAGCTGTTTTTCGACCCGCGCCTGTCGCGCTCGGGCTTCATTTCCTGCAACAGCTGCCATAACCTGAGCATGGGCGGCACGGACAATATCAAGACGTCGATTGGCCACAACTGGCAGCGGGGGCCCATCAATTCGCCCACGGTGCTCAATTCCAGCATGAACGTGGCGCAATTCTGGGATGGCCGCGCCAAGGACTTGCAGGAGCAGGCGGGCGGCCCCATCGCCAATCCCGGCGAGATGGCTTTTACGCATGAACTGGCCATCGATGTGCTGGCCTCGATTCCCGCCTACCGCGCGGAGTTCAGGCAAGTGTTTGGCCAGGATAAGCTGACCATCGAGCAAGTCACGCGCGCCATCGCCGCTTTTGAGGAAGTGCTGGTGACCCCCGGTGCGCGCTTTGACCAATGGCTGATGGGCAAGAAAAGCGCGCTGACGAAAGACGAGCTGGCCGGCTACCAGCT
Organism: Janthinobacterium breve; assembly: GCF_051380895.1. Classification (NCBI taxonomy): domain Bacteria; kingdom Pseudomonadati; phylum Pseudomonadota; class Betaproteobacteria; order Burkholderiales; family Oxalobacteraceae; genus Janthinobacterium; species Janthinobacterium breve. The sequence goes on from NZ_JBNYXY010000004.1 coordinate 467,136, forward strand.
GTTCAAGTCCAGCGGCTGTATCGCCTGTCATAACGGTCCCGCCGTGGGCGGCAACACCTTCCAGAAAATGGGCGTGGTGGAACCGTACAAAACGGCGATGACGGCGCAAGGGCGCTCGGCCGTGACGGGCAAGGATGCGGACCGCTTCAACTTCAAGGTGCCCACCCTGCGCAACGTGGAACTGACCTACCCCTACTTCCACGATGGCGAAGCGGCAACTCTGACGCAAGCCGTCGATGTGATGGGCCGTTTGCAACTGGGCCGCACGTTTACGCCCGATGAAAATGCCAGGCTGGTGGCTTTCCTGAAGACCTTGACGGGAACGCAGCCGCACATCGTGCTGCCGATCCTGCCGCCATCGTCGGACACGACGCCGCGGCCGGTGCCGTTTGACTGAGTGCGCTGCATATAAAAAATGCCCGCGTGAAAGCGGGCATTGGAGGTTTATTTCAGCGTGCGCTGGAACAACTGATAAATCCTGCGGTACTCGTCATACCACGCTTCCGGCTGCACGAAGCCGTGGCGCTCCATGGGGTAGCTGGCCATTTCCCAGTTATCCTTTTTGAGCTCGATCAAGCGCTGCGACAGGCGCACGGAATCCTGGTAAAACACGTTGTCGTCGATCATGCCGTGGGCAATCAGGAGATTGCCCGTCAGCTTGTCGGCGTATTCGATCGGCGACGAGATTTTGTACGCCTGCGGATCGATGTCCGGCGTGTTCAGGATATTCGCCGTGTACTCGTGGTTGTAGGTGGTCCAGTCGGTCACGGGGCGCAGGGCGGCGCCCGATTTGAACACGTCCGGCGCGCGCATCAGGGCCATCAGGCTCATGAAGCCGCCATAGCTGCCGCCATAGATGCCCACATTCTTGATATCGCCCTGGTGCTGCTGTGCCAGCCAATTGGCGCCGTCGATGAAATCTTCCAGTTCCGGGTGGCCCATCTGGCGGTAGATGGCCGTGCGCCAGGCGCTGCCGTAACCGAGTGAGGCGCGGTAGTCGACGTCGAGCACGATATAACCTTGCTCCACCAGCAGGTTGTGGAACATTTGTTCGCGGAAGTAGACGGGGTAGCGTTCGGTCACGTTCTGCAGGTAGCCGGCGCCGTGGGCGAACATGACGATCGGATACTGTTTTCCCGCTTCCAGTTGCGCCGGGCGATACAGCTTGGCCCAGATCGGCGCCGCGCCATGCGTGGACGGCACTTGCACCAGTTGCGGCATGACCCAGCTGCGCGCCTTGAAGGCGTCGCTACGCGTATCTGTCAGGACATTCGCCTTGCCGCCAGTGACAGAAACGGTGGCCAGCTGGGCCGGCACATAGCTGGTGGAATAGCGCAGCAGCAGCTTGCCGCTATCGGGCGACAGGCCGAAGTTTTCCACGCCCTTCAAGTTTGTCACTTCGCGCGCGCCGCCTTCCCTGGCCGTGCTGGCGCACACTTCATAGGTGCCAGGCGCCTGCCGGTTGCACAGAAAATAGGCGTGCTTGCCGTCGCGGCTCCACTCGACGGCGCTTACTTCCCACTGGCCTTGCGTCAACGCGCGCGCGGGAGCCGCGCCCGTTTTCGTGTACAGGTGGGCGTAGCCGCTTTCCTCGGACAGATACCACAGGGTGGCGTTGTCGGGCAGCCAGCCGAATTCGTCGGCGCGGCGGTTGACCCAGGCCGCGTCGCTGATGCGGTGCACGGGCACGAGGGCGCCATTGGCCAGGTCGACATTGGCAATCCAGCCGTCCTTGTTGTCGATGGCGCGGATGCGCACGGCGACCTTGGAACCGTCATCGGTCCAGGCGATGCCGTCGCGCTGGGCGTCGATGCGCACGGGGCGGTTGCCCTTCAATGGCGGCAGCTTCTGTCCGGCGCGCAGCTCGGCCAGCGGGTCCACGGCGATGCCGGGCAGGCTGTCGAATGCGATGTCGCGTATCTGGCCCGTGCGCAGGTCGGCCAGTTTCAGGCTTTGCGCGATCGGCATGTTGCGGCCCACGCGCGTACGCTCGTCATCCACGTCCGGGTAGCCCGTTTCCGTGACGTAGCGGGCCAGTTTGCCCAGCTTGCCTTTTTCTGCGGCCTTGTCTTGCGTGACGAATAGCAGCCAGCGGCCGTCCGGCGACAGGGCGCTGCCGGAAATCGTGACTTTCTCGCCCAGGTAGATCGGTTCCGGCGCGCGCGTGTTGTCCAGGCGGCGCTCTTCCTGGCGTCGCTCGCGGCTCGTATCGCGGTCTTCCTTCTGGCGCGCCAGGTTGACGATCAGGCGCAACTGCAGGTCGCGCAGGGCATCCGCTTCCGGCTTGGCATCCGGGTCCTTGGCCGCGCGCAGCAGGGCCACGGGGGCGCTCAGGCGGTCAAGGCGGTTCCAGCTGAACCAGTCGGTGCCGCTGCGGTACTGCACCGCGCCGCCGTCGGCGGAATATTGCGGGTCGCTGATGGCGGAGACGCCGCGCGTGATCTGGATCAAGGCGCCGCTTTTCAGGTCGCGTTCGAACAAGTCGCCGTTGCGCAGCAGGATAGCGCGCGTGCCGGCCCGGTTGACGACCATCTGCTGGCCATCGAGATTGGCCAGTTGCGCATCGTCGACCTTCTTGCCGCTATTGAGCTTGGCGTTCGAACCAGGCAATTGATAGGTATCGCGCAGGGGCGAGCCGAGGCGTTTTTGCTTGTAGTACAGCTGGCCATTCCAGCCCCACCATGCCGCTTCGACTTGTGTGCCGATCCAGTCGGGATCGGCCATGGCCTGGTCCAGGGTGATGGGCGTGGGCGTGGGCGCGGTGGATGTGGCCGCATGGGCGGCGGGCAGCAGAGATAGCAGCAGGAGCGGCAGCAGGGGAAGAACCAGACGCATCGGGGATCACTTTAATCAATGGGGATGGTAAAGGTACAGGCTATGAGGCCGGTATTCTAGCGGAGGAGTTTCGTGGGGGAAATGCCGTAAAGCTAACGCCGTTCGGCCAGCCAGGTCATGAAGTCGGGCAAGGACATGGGCCGCGCATACAGATAGCCCTGCAAGCCGTCGCAATCGTGGGCGACCAGGAAGTCGGCCTGCTCCTGCGTTTCCACGCCTTCGGCCACCACGCGCAAGCCCAGGTGGCGCGCCATGGCCAGGATCGCTTGCACGATGGCCGTGTCGTGTGGCGTGTCGTCGATGAAGCGCTTGTCGATTTTGAGTTCGTACAGCGGCATCGAGGTCAGGTAGGCGAGGCTGGAATAGCCGGTGCCGAAATCATCGATGGAAAAGCGGATGCCCAGGGCCGCCAGTTCGCGCATGCGCGCCAGCGAGGCGTCGCGCTGGTCGATCAGCAAGCCTTCCGTCAATTCCAGGATCAGGGCGCCGGCCGGCGTGCCGTGCTCGGCCAGCGCCGCCTGCACGCGGGCGGAGAAATCGGGCTGGCGGAACTGGGCCGGACTGACGTTCACGGACAGCGCCACGGGCGATCCTGCCTGCGCCAGCAGGCTGGCGGCGCGGCACGCTTCGCGCAAGGCCCAGTGCCCGAGCCTGACGATCAGCCCCGATTCCTCGGCGATGGGGATGAAGACGCCGGGCCCGATGTGCGTGCCGTCCTCCTGCGGCCAGCGCATCAGCAATTCGGCGCCCGTCACCCGGCCGTGGCGGTCGACCTGGGGCTGCACGTGCATGCATAGTTCATGGTCAGCGAGGGCGCGCGCCAGCGCCCGTTCCAAGGTCAGGCGGCGCTCCACGCCCGCCTGCATGGCCGTTTCAAAGAAGGCGATGCCGTTGCGTCCTTCCGCCTTGGCGCGGTACATGGCGATGTCCGCTTCGCGCAGCAGGTCATGCGCCTGCTGGCCCGCCTTTGGCAGCAGGGTCACGCCGATGCTGGCGCTGCAATGATAGGACTGCCCGCCGATCTCGAAGTCGCGCGCGATGGCGGCGCGGATTTTCTCGGCCACCTGGGCTGCCGCATGGGCGGCGCCATTCAGGTCATCGGCCAGGTGCGCCAGCAGCACGACGAATTCGTCGCCGCCGATGCGCGCCACCGTGTCGGCCTTGCGCATCTGCTGCGCCAGCCGTTCGCCCGCCAGGCGCAGCAGCGCGTCGCCGGTGGCATGGCCGCGCGCGTCGTTGATGTGCTTGAAGTGGTCGAGGTCGATGAACATCAGCGCACTGATTGTATTGTCGCGCGGCGCGGCGGCCAGCAAATGGGCGATGCGGTCCATCAGCAGGCGCCGGTTGGGCAAGCCCGTCAGCACGTCGTAGAAGGCCAGGCGGTGGATGTCCGCTTCCGATCGCTTGCGCTCGTCGATTTCGCGCTCGACGGCCACCCAGTGCGTCTGCCTGCCGTCCGCATCCGTAAACGGCACCAGTTCGGCCTCGACCCAGTACGCCTTGCCGGCCTTGTTGTAGTTCAGCAACTCCGCCCTGGCCGGCTGGGCGCGGGCCATGGCGGCGGCGACGCGCGCCAGTTCGCCCGCATCGGTGGCGGGGCCCTGCTGGAACAGCAGGCTGCGGCCCAGCACCTCGGCGCGCGCATAGCCGCTGCTGCGCTTGAAGGCGTCGTTGACGAAGATGATGCGCGTGGCCGGTATCGCGCCGGGGCCGGGCGGCGCATCCGCCACGTCGGCCACTTCGGCGATCATCACCATGTCGTTCAGGCGGGCCAGCGCCGTGGCTGTCAAGCGCAGCTCGGCGTTGCGTTGCGACAGGGCCTGGCTGCTGTCTTCCAGGTGGCGCAGCAGGAAGGCGCAGGAGAGAGTCAGCACTGCAGCGATAAACAGGAAGTTCAGGGCCACGATCAGCGCGCGCAGCACGGGAGAATCGGGCGTGCCCGGCAGGTGCAGGGCGACGTCGGGATGCAGGCCGAGAAAAAAGATGGTCAGCGAGGTCAGGGCCAGCGTCGACAAGGCTGGCCGCATGCCCAGCAGCAGTGCCGCCAGCACGGGCATGAGCATCATGTAGATCTGGCTGACGGGGCCGATTTTCAGCAGCAGGCCCACGCCCACCAGGTAGGCGACGATGAGGAATTGCCACACGCGCCAGCGGTAGGGCATGGCGCGCAGATGCCAGATGACGCTCACCCAGCCGATGGCCAGCAAGTCGAGGACGACAATGGACCAGATAGCTTCGCTCGCGGCCAGCAGCGCGCTGGGAATGGCCGTCACGAAGCCAAGCAGCAGCACCACCTGCAGCAGGCGGTTAAAGACCTGGCCGCGCCAGTGCGCGAGATCGTTCGACGCCGCCACGCTGCCGTCCTTTCTCCAGAATGCCGTGTAACCGTACTGAGCAGTAGGTTGATTAAATACTACGCGCTATCTTTCTCCATGTCATCTTGATCATTCATCATGATTGCCGGCGTTCAGCGTTCAACCTTGTCGACGGATTCATTGATCCATTGGTAGGGCATGATCACCTTGCTGGCGACAGGCTTGCCGTCCAGCGTTTCGGGCTGGAAGGCGCACTGGGCCAGCGCATCGCGGGCCGCCTGGTCGAGGGCGGGATAGCCGCTGGAGCGGATGACTGCCGCTTTGCTGACCTTGCCGTCCGCTTCCACCGTGAAGTGCAATGTCACTCTGCCTTGAGCGCCGCGGCGTTTCTCGCCCAGGCCAGGCTGGCGGGGTGCAGCCGGCCGGCATGCTGGCCGGCACGCGCACGGCCGGTGTCGAGAGGGACGCCGACGTGGCCGTGTGACAGCCTGGCAAGAGGATGGCGAGGCAGGCGGTGGCCAGCAGGTTGCTGGCAGAGAAAGGGGACAGGCGATAGGGCAAGAGAGGACTCCATATTGGGCACAAAAAAAAGCCAGCCTTTCGGCTGGCGCTGTGGGGTGAAGCGCACACTGGCGCTTCGAAGCGGCGCTTATTTCTTGGGCGCGCTCAGGCATTCTTTCATGAACGCCTTGCGCGCGTCGCCCTTCATGTCCTTGGCGTCGGCATTGCACGCTTTCATCTTGTTTTGCTGCGTCATGGCAGGTGCCGGCTTGGCGCTCAGGCATTCCTTCATGAAGGTTTTGCGCTCATCGCCTTTCTTGCCGGCGGCATCGGCATTGCAAGTGGTCATTTTTGACTGTTGCGCCGTCTTGGCGACGGGGGCCGCTTCCGGTGCGGCGGCAAAGGCGGTGCTGGCAAACGCGGCAGCGATGCAGAGGGCGAATAATTGTTTCATGGCAAATCCTTGTAGACGCAGGCGATGGAAGGGGACATGCAATCGGCAGTTCACTGCCGATATGCAGAACGTAACTAACTATATGACATTTATCAACAAAATTTCCAATCGAGTGTGTCTTTTTGTTACTGCCAGGCGCCAAGCGTCCACCGGCTGGCCCGGGCAGTCATTCTGCGGCGGCAGCGGCCCTGTTTTTTGCTATGCTAGCGTCTTTCCACCGGCCGATGCCGCTGTCTTGGCCGGCGCACCCTCAATACGGAGTAGTTATGGTCTCGTTGCAAGAGCAGTTTTTAAAGGCCGGCCTGGTCGACAAGAAGAAGGTCAAACTGGCCAACCAGGACAAGAGCAAGCAAAAAAAGGACGAGCGCAAGAGCGGCACGCAAAGTGTCGATGAGGTGCGCCTTGCCGCCCTGGAGACGCAGCGCAAGAACGCCGAACGTGCGCGTGAACTGAACGCCCAGCGCGACGCGGCCGCCAACCAGAAGGCCATCGTGGCGCAGATTGCGCAAATGGTGCAAAAGAACCGTCAAAGCAAGGGCAACCACGGCGACGTGCCGTACAACTTCACGTTCAACAACAAGATCGAGCGCATCTACGTGACGGCGGCTGTGCAAGCCCACCTGGTGGCGGGCCGTTTGGTGATCGTCTGCCTGGGCGGCGCCGTGGAACTGGTGCCGCGCATCATCGCCGACAAGATCGCCGAACGCGATCCCGCCATCGTCGTACGCGTGAAACAGGCCAGCACGGAAGTGGACGAGGACGATCCGTACGCGGCGTTCCAGATTCCTGATGATTTGATGTGGTAAGGAGGCGATTTCCCGGCGCCAGGTGCGTTGGATGATGGTAGCGAGCGGGCCGGAAACGGCTCGTTCAGGACGGCGTTTATAACAGCGCCAGATCCGTTTTCCCGTAAGATTGTGGCGCCGCCCGAATGTGGCATACTCGATCGAGCGGGCCGTCAGGCCGCCCAGTTGCGACCGGCTTCTGTTTCGGCTGCCTCCCGTGACACCCTGCGTCCTTCGTTAGCCAGAGTTATCAACATGCGTATGCGAAAAAAATCTGACCTTCCGACCAAACGCTGTCAGCAATGCCAGTTGTCGTTTGCATGGCGTAAAAAATGGGAAAAGGTCTGGGACGAGGTGAAATACTGTTCAGATCGCTGTCGCCAGGATAGCAAGCGTCAGACATGAATACCGCCCCCGTCGCAAGGTCGGCACAAACGCATATTTACTGGTTCCGCAATGACTTGCGGCTCGAGGATAATCCGGCCTTGCGCCAGGCCTGCCAACGCGCCGGCCATCTGTTGTTTGTGTATTGCCATCGCAGCGCGTCGGTCGCGACGCGCTGGAATGTGTCGCGCACCAGCCCGCATCGCCAGCATTTTCTCCGGTCGGGTCTGACGGACTTGGCGACGCAGCTGGTGTCGCACGGCAGTCAGTTGCTGGAGGTCGAGGGCGACCCCGCCCAGGTGTTGTTGGCACTGGCGCATTCCATCGGCGCGACGACTATCCATTGCGAGGAGATTGCCGCGCCAGAAGAGCAGGGCGACCTTGCCGCACTGCGTGCTGCTGGCCTGACAGTAGAAGCGCTGTGGCAATCGAGCTTGCTCGATCCGGCCGCGCTGCCGTTTCCGTGCGCTGCCTTGCCCGATGTATTCACCAACTTCCGTATACTTATAGAGCGAGAGCAGGTGGCGCCGTCGGCCCCGCTCGCGCGGCCGACGACAATTCCGCCCTTGCCGCCGACCTTCGAAGCACTGGCTGAAACCTGGGCAGTGGTGCCGTACGTGCTCCAGGACGCGCATCTTGCCACCGCACGGTCGTCGTTCCCGTACGCGCTACCGGCTTTTTATGGTGGCCCGAGTGCCGCCACTGAACATCTGCGCCAGTATTTCGGTGGCGAGCTGGCACACACCTACAAGCTCTCACGCAATGGTTTGACCGGCGTGGACTATTCCACCAAATTTTCTCCATGGCTAGCCTGCGGCGCGCTATCCGCGCGCGTGGTGTGCGCCGCACTCAGGCAATTTGAAGCAGAGCATGGTGCCAACGACAGCACTTACTGGATCTGGTTTGAATTGATGTGGCGCGACTATTTTCGCTTTCTGCACCTGCAGCATGGGGGCGCGCTGTACCGTGCGGAAGGCTTGAGCAGCCTGAGCCAGCCCAGTCACGATGCGCATCGATTCGAAGCATGGTGCCAAGCCCGCACCAGTGAACCGCTTGTCAATGCGGGCATGACCGAGCTCAGTGCCACCGGTTATCTCTCCAACCGGCTGCGTCAAATTGTTGCCAGTTACTTGGTGCACGATCTGGGCTGCGATTGGCGCGCCGGCGCTGCCTGGTTTGAAGCGCAACTGATCGACTACGACGTTTACAGCAATCAGGGTAACTGGCTGTACGTTGCCGGCCGAGGGACCGACCCGCGCAATGGGCGACGGTTCAACCTGCAAAAGCAAATGCGTGACCATGATCCAGACGGGGCCTATCGGCGCCTCTGGGGGACGCAAGGCACGGCGCAGGTCGAGCTGAAGTGAGGGATGTCAACGGGGTGCAGCTTTTGCGCCGGAAATGAAACGGCGCCAAGGACTGCGCACCCCAGAAACGACAACGCCCACTAACATGAGTGGGCGTTGCGTGAACGAATTCTTGGTGGCCCGGGGCGGAATCGAACCACCGACACAAGGATTTTCAATCCTCTGCTCTACCGACTGAGCTACCAGGCCAAGGTGGCGAATTATAGCAGACCAAAACGGGAATGCAAGAGCAGGCTGTGACTTTTCCCGGATTTCCTGCATGGTTATCGAATTCCTTGCTTGAGGATCAAATATGATTTGATATAAACGGTATTTTTCTCAACAAAGGATGGGCGCATAGTGTGGTCATCATTAATGACTTGAGATGACTACCGCATGAACGCCGCCACCCATCACACCGCCATCCCCGCCATCGGCCTGGGCACCTTCCGCCTGCAGGGCCAGGTCGTCATCGATTCCGTCACCACGGGCCTGGACGTCGGCTACCGGCATATCGATACGGCGCAAATCTACGGCAATGAGGCCGAAGTGGGCCAGGCGATCGCCGCCAGCCGCGTCAAGCGGGAAGACCTGTTCCTCACCACCAAGATATGGATCGAGAACCTGCGACGCGACAAACTCATTCCCAGCCTGAAGGACAGCCTGCACAAGCTGCAGATCGAGCAGCTGGACCTGACCCTGATCCACTGGCCGTCGCCGCAGGACGCCATTCCCGTGGCCGAGTACATGGCGGCGCTGCTTGACGCCAAGGCGCAGGGGCTGACCAGGGCCATCGGCGTATCGAATTTCACGAACGCGCAGCTGCAGCAAGCGATCGATACGGTGGGCGCGGCAGAAATCGCCACGCAGCAGATCGAGATCCACCCCTTCCTGCAAAACCGCACCGTCATCGATTTCGCGTGCAGCCAGGGCATCCACATCACGGCCTACATGCCGCTCGCGTATGGCAAGGTGGTCGCCGATCCGGTCATCATGTCGATTGCGGCCAGACACGGCGTGACGCCGGCACAGGTGGCCCTGAGCTGGTCGCTGCAGCAGGGCTTTGCCGTGATCCCATCGTCGACCAAGCGTGCCAACCTGGAAGCGAACCTGCATTTCCAGCGCATCACCCTGTCGCCGGACGAGATGGTGCAGATGGCGACCCTGGAACGGGGCGAACGCCTGGCCAACCCGGAAGGCCTGGCGCCGCAGTGGGACTGAGGTGACGACCATGACTGCGATGAACAGGCTGGGGCAGGGCGGTTTCAGTATTGGCCTGGAACTGCCGCTCGATAATGACTGGTCCTCCGTGGGACGCCAGGCGAATGCGGCGTCGCACCGCATGCCGGGGGAGCCTGACATGAAGCAGCATGCGGATCTGGCGCAGCTGGCCGACCGCCTGGGTTTCCGCGCGCTGTGGCTGCGCGACGTGCCCCTGTACGACCCGTCATTCGGCGACGCGGCCCAGGTCTTCGAGGTATTTACGTATCTGGGCTACCTGGCCGGCATCACCAAGAACATCTTGCTGGGCACGGCCGCCGTGGTGCTGCCGCTGCGCGAGCCCGTATTGACCTTGAAGGCGGCCGCCAGCGTCGACCAGTTGAGCGGCGGACGCCTGTTATTGGGCGTGGCCAGCGGCGACCGGCCCGTCGAATATCCCGTGTTTGGCCGCGACTTCGATCAGCGTGGTGCTGCCTTCCGCGAGCAGGTCGCCATGCTGCGCGACTGGGGCGTAACGTCCCTGCCACCGGGCATCCGCCTGCTGCCCAAGCCGGGTGCACCGTTGCCGCTGCTGGTGGCGGGACTGGCGCAACAGGCGCCCGCGTGGATCGGCGCGCAGATGGATGGCTGGCTCGCCTATCCGGGCACGCCGGAAGACCATGCGCGGCGTGCGGCGCAATGGCGCGCCGTGGCCGGTGACGACAAGCCCTACGTCAGCTTCATCCACCTTGACCTGGACGAAGATCCCGCCATGCCGCTGCAGCGTTTCCGCTTTGGCGGGCGCACAGGGCGCGATGGCCTGATCGCCGAGCTGCACGCGATGCGCGAGGCCGGCGTACGGCACATTGGCTTGCAACTGCGGCAGAACCGCCGCCCGCTGGCCGAGACGCTGCAGGAGATCGCGGAATATGTGCTGCCGCATTTTCACGCAGAAGGAGAGCGTTCATCTGTCTGAGCGCTTGTGTCCCGCATGATGTTGCCGGATAATCAAGTCCTCAACGCCGCTTGTGAACCCGAAGTTCATGCGCGGCGATTTTTCATGGCGGAACCGGCGGGAGTAGCGATTGAACGTAGTACAGAGGGTGAAATGGCAACTGGCGATCGTGTCTGTGCTCGTCCTGCATATGGCTGTCGCGCAGGCGGGCGAGGGTAACGTCGTCGCGCTGGCGCGGCTGTGGAGTGAAGCGCGTGCCACGCATCCAGCCCTGGCCGATGGCGCCATCGACTGGGACCGCGCGCTGGTCGACGCGCTGCCACAACTGCAGGGAGACGATAGCGAGGCTAGCCTGCGCGCCGCCGCCACCACGCTGATGGCGCCGTTGCATGACGGTGCGTTGCGAATTGGCGTGCCAAGCCAGGCCTTCGTGCGCTGGCCTGCCGATGGCGCCGTGCTGGAATGGCTGCCCGGCGATACGGCGCTGTTGCATCTGCACCCAGGCATGCGGATTGACACCACGCCGTTCGTGCTGCCGGCGCGTGCCAAGCAGGTGATCCTGGATGTGCGTCCGATTGCCGACGTTCCTCCCTCACCGTCGCCAGTCATGCTGCATGCCGTGTTGGCCCAGTTAATTGGCCAGGCACTGCTGCCGCCAGCGGGACGCTACCGTTTTTCAACGGGGCCACGGCCGCAAGACCCGCAGGACTGGGAAGGTATCGCGCCCGGTTTCATGCAGATGGAAACGCAGCGCCTACTGCCATCGGCCGGAGCGCGCGCACTACCCATGGTGGCGATCGTGAACGACACGCAGCCCGTGCCAGGCGCCTTGCTGACGTTGCAGCATGCGGGGCGCGCACGCATCGTGGCCGAGGAAGGGGCGTGGCGCAGTCGGGCCGGCCCGCTGCAAACGCTGTGGCTGGCCGAAGGCTTGCCGGTGGAGTTTTCCGCAGGCCAGCTGGTCTGGCCAGACGGCAGCGTGGCGCTCTGGCATGCCGACCGCACCTTGCCCGAGGACCGCGCCACTGGGCCAGGCAGTGCGCCTGTTGCTGCGGCGCTGGCGCTGCTGGCGCACCCGGCCCGCACAGTGTCGCCTGTGGCGCAAGCGGCCATCTACCCCGTGCGGCAGGATGATGCCGTGTATCGCGACATGCGTTTTCCACAGCGCGAGTGGCGCATGCTGGCGGCGATCAAGCTGTGGGCGACCATGGATAAGTACTTTCCCGCCCGCCGTCTGATGGACACTTCCTGGGAAGAGGCCCTGCGGGTCTGCCTGCGGCGCATGGAGGAGGTACGGGACGCCCGAGAATATGGCCTGGCGCTGCAGGCGATGGCGGTGCATCTTGATGACAGTCATGTGGGTACGGCCAGCCGGGCGCTGGGCTGGAACGAGCGTACGCATGGACTCGGCATGCAGCTTGCGCGCATCGACGGGCATGTCGTGGTTGCCGGCGTGACCGACCTGTCGCTGGAGCGCACCGGCCTGCTGCATGCGGGTGATGAGATCATCAGTATCGATGGCGAAGACGTGGCCGTGCGCCTTGCGCGCTTGCGTACCATGACTGCCGCCTCGACAGAGGCGGGCCGTTGGCGCAAGGCCATGTATGAGATGCTGATTGTCCCGGCCGGGAGCAAGGTGCAACTGCTGCTCTCCGGCGGCGATGGGGTGCGGCGCAGCGTGACACTGGCGCCAACGCTGCTGGGCGATGCGCTGCCCTTGCGTCACGCCTTGCCTGCCGTGCGGGTGGAGCAGGGTACCGCCTATGTCGACCTGGATCGATTGCTGCCCGAAGAAGTTGACGCCATGTTTGACACCATCCGGGACAGCCGCGCGCTGATTCTCGACATGCGAGGCTATCCGCATGCGACAGGCCGTGCCATTGCCAGACGCCTGAATGTCAATCACGCCACTTTCTTTTCCACTTCATACCAACAACTGGCGATGCCACGTGAAGCGGGCCATGACGCGCAGCTGGCCTATGTTGACCGTCTCTTTCCCGCGCCAGGGCCGCTGTACCGGGGCAAGGTCGTCATGTTGATCAACGAACAAACGCAAAGCGCGGCGGAACACCTGGCGTTGATGCTGGAGGCGGCCACACCCGTCACCTTCATCGGTACGTCCAGCGCAGGCGCAAATGGCGACTTGCGCGAGGTAGTGCTTCCTGGGAATGTTCATGTCTGGTACTCAGGGCTGGAGGTGCGCCACGCGGATGGGCGCCAGCTGCAAAGAGTGGGCGTGCAGCCCCATATCACGGTCGCGTCCACCGTGGCCGGTTTGCGCGCCGGGCGCGACGAAGTGCTAGAGCGCGCGCAGGCATTTCTGCGCCAAGATCAAGAATAGTTCAAATCTTTGGCTTTCCCCTGTTTTCGCTGGCGGGCGCGCATGCTGAAACGGTGACGGCAAACGCTATAATGGCCGCATGAACAGTCCAAATTCCCCTACCATGCGGCGCTTCATGCACAGCCACAGCGACGTTTGCATCGTCGGCAATGGCGCCATCGCGAAAACCACGGCGCTGGCGTTTGCCCAGGCAGGACAAAGCGTCACCCTGTTATCCCCGGTGAGCCCTCCGGCACCCACTGTCAAGCCGGTCGAAGCCAGCTGGGATGTGCGCGTGTATGCGCTCAATCACACGGCGCACCAGCTGCTGTCGTCGCTGAAGGTCTGGGGCGCGCTGCAGGCCGACAGGGTGGCGCCCGTCGACGCCATGCTGGTCAACGGCGACGGCGCGCAGGCGGGTGGACTCGGTTTCGATGCCTACGGCGCCCATGTGGGCACGTTGGCGTGGATCATCGAAGACCGTAACCTGGGCCAGGCCCTGGATGCGGCCCTGAAATTCGCACCGAACGTCAACGTGGTGCAGGGCCGCGCCAGTCGCCTGGAATGGACGAATGACTCGGCCATCGTGCACCTCGATGGCGGCGACACCATCACCTGCGCGCTGGTGGTGGGCGCGGACGGCGCCCAGTCCTGGGTGCGCGGCCAGTGCGATATCGGCCTCGATTACCGTTCCTACGGCCAGCGCGGCGTGGTCAGCAACTTCGCCTGCGAAAAGCCGCATCATGGTGCGGCCCACCAGTGGTTCACGGGCAGAGAAGGCATCGTCGCGCTGCTGCCGCTGCCGGGCGACCGCGTTTCGCTGGTCTGGTCGGCGCCCGATACGCTGGCCGACACCTTGATGTCTGAATCGGCCGATGCCCTGGCCGAGCGCCTGGCCGCATATTGCCACGACAAACTGGGAAAACTGACGCCGTTGCAGCCGGAGCTGGTACGCGCGTTTCCGCTGACCCTGATGCGCCCGCACGCCATGGTGGCGCCGCGCGTGGCCCTGGTGGGCGACGCTGCCCACGTGGTGCACCCGATGGCCGGTCACGGCATGAATCTGGGCTTTGCCGACGTGGCGCAGCTGGTCAAGACGATCAGCGAACGCGAAGCGCACCGCGGCATCGGCGACGAGCGCGTGCTGGCCCGCTATGCGCGCGCGCGCAAGGAAGACGTGCTGCTGATGCAGCTGGCCACCGATGGCCTGGCGCGTTTATTTGGCGCCGATCTGGAACCGTTGCGCGTGGTTCGCAATTTGGGATTAAACTTGCTGGATAAATTACCGACCCTGAAGCGAAAAATGATTGCGCACGCATTGGGACATCAGTAAATATCAGCGAATCTTAAGATATCGCTGGATAATGGCAGGTGTGAAAATTCAAGGTCGCCGCAGCTGGTCTGCGGCGATCGTTTTGTCAAAGAGATAACGATGCCGGGCCAGGGGCTAGTTCCGCCAGGCGTTTCAAGTGGAGAAGTGATAGTGATAAAAATGAGCAGAATCGCATTGGTGCTGGCCTCGGGCCTGATGATGTCGTGCGCCGGCGCGGAAACGCCAACGGAAGCGAGCATCAAAAAGCTGATCGAGCCGCGCCTGGGCGAAGGCGCCAAGGTTGATTCGGTCAAGGAGACCCCGTATGGCGGCCTGTACGAAGTGCGCACGGGTGGCGATATCCTGTACACGGACAAAGCTGCACAATACCTGTTCGTCGGCCACGTCTTTGATGCCAAGACGTCGCAAGACCTGACCAAGGTGCGCCTGGACGAAGTCAATCGCATCAAGTTCTCCGACCTGCCGCTCGATTCGGCCATGAAAACCGTCAAGGGCAATGGCAAGCGCGTGATCGCCGTGTTCGAAGATCCGAACTGCGGTTATTGCAAGCGCTTCCGCCAGAACGCGTTGAAGGAGATCGACAACGTCACTGTCTACACCTTCATGTACAACATCCTGTCGCCGGACTCCATCGTCAAGTCGCGCAATGTCTGGTGCGCACCGGACCGCAACAAGGCCTGGGATGACTGGATGTTGAACGGCAAGGCGCCGGCCACGGTGGCCGCCACTTGCGCTAACCCGCATGAAAAAATCCTGGCGCTGGGCCAGCAGTTGCGCGTCTCGGGCACGCCGGCCATCTTCTTTGCCGACGGCAGCCGCATTCCGGGCGCAGTCGATGCGAAAACGCTGGAACAGAAATTCTCGACCATTAAGTAATCCGGGCTGTCGCCAGGAAGGCTGGACGGCGCGCCCTCGCAAGGCGCGCTTTTTTTTGCACTTTTTTCCGCTGTCGTATCATCAAGTGTTGTTTGTAGACGCCATAACAATCCAAAAAAAGGGAAGCAGCAGATGATTACCTTGAATATCAACGGACACGACACGCAGGTCGACGCCGATCCTTCCACGCCCATCCTGTGGGCGTTGCGCGATAACCTGAACATGACGGGCACCAAATTCGGTTGCGGCGCTGCCCTGTGCGGCGCTTGCACGGTGCACCTCGATGGCCAGCCTATCCGCTCCTGCATCACGCCGATTTCCTCTGTCGGCGCGCAAAAGATCACCACCATTGAGGCGATGGAAAACGACCAGGTGGGCAAGGCGGTGCAGGCGGCATGGGTGCGCCACGACGTGCCGCAATGCGGCTACTGTCAAAGCGGCCAGGTGATGAGCGCCACGGCGCTGCTGCGCACCAACAAGGCGCCCAGCGATGCCGACATCGACGGCGCCATGAGCGGCAATATCTGCCGTTGCGGCACCTATCAACGGATCCGCGCAGCCATCAAGGACGCGGCCAAGACCTTGGCCTGAGGAGAACGACATGCGTATCGAATGGTTGAATCAGGAAGCATTGCAGCATGGCGGAGTGACCCTGGGCGCGGCGCTGGCATCGGCGCCGGCGGCGCTTGCCGATGGCGTCTCGCGGCGCGGTTTCATGAAGGCTGGCGCGGTGGCCGGCGGTGGTTTGATGCTGGGCTTTTTCCTGCCGGGCGCAGGCAAGTTGGCGATGGCAGCCGATAGCGCCCCCGCCAAGCCCGTGTATGCACCGAACGCCTTTTTGCACATCGCCCCCGATAACACGGTGACGGTGCAGGTGAACCGGCTGGAATTCGGCCAGGGCGTGCAAACGAGCTTGCCCATGCTGATCGCCGAGGAACTCGACGCCGACTGGAGCCTGGTGCATGGCGCCCTGGCGCCCGCCGGGGAGCAGTACAAGGATGCCGCTTACGGTATGCAGATGACGGGCGGCTCGGGCAGCATCGCCCATTCGTTCACGCAGTACCGCGAAATCGGCGCCAAGGCGCGCGCCATGCTGGTAGGCGCCGCCGCCGCGCAATGGAAAGTCAGTCCCGACCAGGTGCGCGCTGCCAAGGGCGTGCTGTACGGCCCCGGCGGACAAAAGGCGACGTATGGCGAACTTGCCGACGCTGCCATGCGCCAACCTGTACCGGCCAGCGTCAAGCTGAAGGACCCGCGCGACTTTGTCATCATCGGCAAACCCGTGAAACGCCTGGACGCCGCCGCCAAGTCCACGGGAAAACAGCAGTTCGGCATCGACTTCAAGCCGCCCGGTGCGAAAGTGGCCATGGTGGCGCGTCCGCCCGTGTTTGGCGCGAAAGTGGCTAAATTCGACGCCAGCAAGGCGAAAGCCATCAAGGGTGTATTGGATGTGCTGGAAGTGAAGACCGACCGTGGCGGCAGCGGCGTGGCCGTCATCGCCGACGGCTACTGGCCGGCCAAGCAGGGACGTGACGCGCTGGTGATCGAGTGGGATAGCAGCGCCGTGGAAAAGGTCAGCAGCGACCAGCAGCTGGCGGCCTTCAAGGCGCTGGCCAAAACGTCGGGCACGGTGGCGCGCGCATTCGATGTCTCCGCATTGTCCAAGGCGCCGAAACAAATCGAAGCCGTCTACGAATTCCCTTACCTGGCGCACGCGCCGATGGAGCCGCTCAATTGCGTCATCGACCTGCAGGCCGACAAATGCACGATGTGGGTCGGCTCGCAATTCCAGACGGGGGACCAGGCAGCGATTGCCGCCACGTCCGGCCTGAAACCCCAGCAGGTGACCCTGCATACGATGATGGCCGGCGGTGGCTTCGGCCGGCGCGCCGTGCCGTCGTCCGACTACGTGGTTGAAGCGGTCAATGTTGCCAAGGCGTACCGGGCTGCCGGCAAGAGCGGGCCGCTGAAACTGATGTGGAGCCGCGAGGATGACATCAAGGGCGGCTATTACCGGCCGTCGCATGTGCACCGCGCGCAGATTGGCCTCGACGCCAAGGGAAAGATACTCGCCTGGGACCATACCATCGTGGGTCAGTCCATCATGGCCGGCACGCCGTTCGAAGCCTTCATGGTGAAAAATGGCGTCGATGGCACCATGGTCGAAGGCATGGGCGAGCCGTACACCTTGCCGATGAAGCTGTCCGTGCACACGGCCAAAGCGAACGTGCCCGTGCTGTGGTGGCGCTCCGTCGGCTCGACGCATACGGCCTTTGTCATGGAAACCCTGATTGACGAAGCAGCGCATGTGGCAAAGATGGACCCTGTCGCCTATCGCAAGCAGCTGATCGACGCGAAGCACACGCGCCATATCGCCGCGCTGGACCTGGCCGTGGCCAAGTCCGGCTATGGCAGAAAGAAGCTGCCGAAAGGGCAGGCCTGGGGCGTGGCCATGCATGAATCGTTCAATTCCGTGGTCGCCTACGTGGTCACGGCGTCGGTGGTGGAAGGCGCGCCCAGGCTGCACCAGGTATGGGCGGGCGTGCATTGCAACCTGGCCGTCAATCCGCTGACGATCGAGGCGCAAGTGCAGGGCGCCGCGCTGATGGCGCTGGGCATGACCATTCCCGGCGCGGCCATCACGCTCAAGGATGGCGTGGTGGAGCAGCAGAACTTTGGCGACTACCCCGTGCCGCGCATGCCCGACATGCCGGTGATCGAGGTGCACCTGGTGCCATCGGGCGACGCGCCGACGGGCATGGGCGAGCCGGGCGTGCCGCCGCTGGCGCCCGCCTTCGCCAACGCGCTGTTCGCGCTGACGGGCAAACGCCTGCGCAAGCTGCCGTTTGATTTGGCGGCCGCATGACGGCAGCAGTTTTTTGAGTACGGTCGGCATCTTGCTGGCAGCCGGAAGGGGACGCAGGTTCGACCCTTCCGGCGTGCAGAACAAATTATTGCAACCTTTGACGGAAGGCCCGCATGCGGGCTTGCCGGTGGTGGTGGCGGCCGCAAAAGCCATGCTGGCGGCCTTGCCGCGCGTGCTGGCCGTGGTGCGTGCGGACGACACGCAGGTCGCGCGCGTGCTCGGCGCGTTGGGCTGCGAGGTGCGCGTCTGCCATGATGCCGACATGGGCATGGCCGCCTCGCTCACCTGCGCCATCGATTACGTGCGCGGCGCGCCGGGCTGGCTGATCGCCCTGGGCGACATGCCTGGTGTGGAACCGGCTACAATCGCCGCCTTGTCGCAAGCCATCGGCGATGGCGCGCGCATCGCTGTGCCCGTGTTCCAGGGCCGGCGCGGTAATCCTGTCGCGTTCAGTGCCTTTCACTTGCCGCTGCTGCTGGCGCTCGATGGCGACCAGGGCGCGCGCAGCATTGTCAACAGCCATGCCGTATGCGAAGTGACAGTGGACGACAGCGGCATCGTGCGCGATATTGATACACCTGACGATTTGTAAGGCGGGGCAGTGGCGCTCCCGGGAAGATAAGCCAGACACGAGGAAAACATGAAAAAAGCTCCAATTAAAAAAAGTATCGCCAAGGCGCCCGCCGCCGGCATCATCTACAGCATCGCCGCCTTTGATCTGGCCGGCCACATGTTCAAGGTCACCTTGACGGTCAAGTCGCCAGCCGCCATCGGCCAGGTCTTGTCCTTGCCGGCCTGGATCCCGGGCAGCTACATGATCCGTGAATTTTCGCGCAATATCGTCAGCATCCGCGCCGAGTCCGAGGGCAAGGCCGTGGCGCTGACCAAGTTGGACAAGCATTCGTGGCAAGCCTCCCCGTGCAAGGGCGCCTTGACGGTCGAATACGACGTCTACGCCTGGGATTTGTCCGTGCGCGCCGCGCACCTGGACCAGAATCACGGCTTCTTCAACGGCACCAGCGTGTTTCTGCGCGTGCTGGGCCAGGAATCCGATGCGCACGAGGTGCACATCGTGCAGCCGAAGGATGCCGCTTGCAAGACCTGGCGCGTGGCCACCACCCTGCCGGAACTCAAGGCGAAGCGCTATGGCTTCGGCAGCTACCAGGCTGCCAATTACGATGAGCTGATCGACCACCCGGTGGAGATGGGCGACTTCGCGCTGGCCACCTTCAAGGCGCATGGCGTGCCACACGATATCGTTGTCACGGGCAAGGTGCCAAACCTGGACCTGGCCCGCTTGTGCCGCGACCTGAAGGCCATCTGCGAAACGCAGATCGCCTTCTTCGAGCCGAAGACAAAAAAAGCGCCGATGGACCGCTATGTGTTCATGGCCATGGCCGTCGGCGACGGTTACGGTGGCCTCGAACACCGTGCCTCGACGGCGCTGATCTGCGCCCGCGCCGACTTGCCGACGACGGCGTCGGACAGCACGGAGATCGGCGACGGTTACCTGAAATTCCTGGGCCTGTGCAGCCATGAATACTTCCATACCTGGAACGTCAAGCGCATCAAGCCGGCCGCTTTTGCGCCGTACAACCTGCAGGCGGAAAGCTATTCGCCGCTGCTGTGGCTATTCGAAGGCTTCACCAGCTATTACGACGACCTGATGCTGGTGCGCGCCGGCCTGATCGACGAGGCAGCCTATTTCAAGCTGCTGGGCAAGACCGTCAACAGCGTGCTGCGCGGCAGCGGTCGCAGCAAGCAAAGCGTGGCCGATTCCAGCTTCGACGCCTGGGGCAAGTACTACCGCCAGGATGAAAACGCGCCGAACGCCATCGTCAGCTACTACACCAAGGGTTCGCTGATCGCGCTGGCCTTCGACCTGACGCTGCGCGCGAAGACGAATGGTGAAAAATCGCTGGACGACGTGATGCAGGCGCTGTGGCAGCGCTATGGCCGCGATTTCTACAAGGGCAAAGCGCGCGGCGTGACGCCGGCCGAAGTCGAAGCCCTGTTCGATGAAATTTCCGGCACGCGCATGAAGCCGTTCTTCGAGCGCTATATCCGCGGCACGGACGACGTGCCGCTGGCGCGCCTGCTGGCGCCGTTCGGCGTGAAGTACAGCGACCAGCGCAAGGCGGAAAAGCCCAGCCTGGACGTCAACCTGGGACGCGACGGCAACGATGCCAGGCTGGCGCAGGTACACCAGGGCGGCGCCGCCCATGTGGCAGGCCTGTCGGCGGGCGACGTGCTGGTGGCCATCGATGGCTTGCGCGTGACGGGCAACCCGGCCAACCTGGACACCTTGCTGGGCCGTTACGCCGTCGGCGCCAGGGTGGACATCCACGCCTTCCGCCGCGACGAGTTGATGACGTTTGCCACCGTATTGCAGGGTGACCGCGTGCCGGGTGTCAGCTTGAGCTTGCTGCCGGCGCCAAAGAAAGCCACGGGGCCGAAGCGCCCTAGCGCGGCGTGATGTTGAGTCTCATGCGTTAAGACAGAAAACCGGCCGTTATGGCCGGTTTTTCATTTCAAGATGCAACTTTTTAAATGCAACTAATCCACCAATATTGGCGCTGTGCCATCATATTTACCGCAAATGAACTAATTTTCCTTCAACTAAACTAAAATTGCCGAACTGTTTCTTTTAGATCGCGCCTGACGTGCAAACCCTCGATCCACGAACGATTATGTTGATGACGACCCTGATGTGCGGGGCGATGAGCATCGTCATGTTCTCGGTCTATCGCAGTTTTCGGCGCGAGGTGCATGGCCTGGGACATTGGGCGGCCGGTTTGCTGTTGCTGGTGTGCGCGTCCCTGCTGTTCGGTACACGCGAGGTGCTGCCGCCGGCATTGTCCATGATCGCGGCCAATGCGGCGCTGGTGGCCGGCATCGGCCTGTCGATGCTGGGCACGGAGAAATTCTATGGCCGGGCGACGAGTCGCCGCGCCTATCTGCTGATCCTTGCCCTGTCCATCGCCTGCAATAGTTGGTGGCTGCTGGTGCGCCCCGATTTCTCTGCGCGCGTGGCGGTCTTCTCCCTGCTGGTCTTCCTGTTTTATGCGCGGCAGGCGCAGTTGGTATGGCGCTACGGCGAGCGCCATTTTTCGAGTTTTTTCTTTGGTGTGCTGATGCTGCTGCAAGCTGTCGTGGTGCTGGTGCGCGGCGTGTCGGCGTTGCTGCATGGCGGCCCCAGCGTGAACCTGGCGGTGGCCGGCACGCCGGCCGGCATCTATCTCGCGGTCGCCAATTTCATGGCGCTATTGCTGACGGTGGGCTTCATGACGGTGGCGACGCGCCGCCTGCAGCAGATACTGGAGCGCCGCTCGACCCACGATCCGCTGACGCAGGTGTTGAACCGGCGCGGCTTTGGTGACGCCTATGCGCGAGAAATTGGCAATCTGCGCCGCCGTTTGCCGCTGACATTGCTCAGTATTGACCTCGATTACTTTAAATCGATCAATGACCGCTACGGTCACGCGGTGGGTGACCAGGTGCTGGCGCATGCGGCCACCATCATCGGCGGCGCCCTGCGCGAATCGGATTGCGTGGCGCGTTTCGGCGGCGAGGAGTTCGTCGTGCTGATGCCGGACATGCCTGCGCAAAGTGCGTTGGGCGTGGCCGAACGCATTCGCGCCTTGCTGCGCGAGTCCAGTCATGCGGGGCTGCCGTCGTGTACGGTCAGCATTGGTGTCGCTTGCCAGGCATCGGTGGTGGAGGGGCTGGATGAATTGCTGTCGCGCGCCGATGCTGCCCTGTACCTGGCCAAGGAGCGGGGACGCGACCGCATCGAAGTCGATGCCTGCGCGTTTACTGAGGACCGGACAAGGTCCGCAGCTGGAATCGGTACTGCTCGTTGAACAGGAAGGTTTCGGAAAAATCGAAGGTTCTGGCGTGGCGGTGCATCAGGTGTGCCGCTGGCGGAAAGAGTTCTTGCACGCGCCGCACGGCGGCCAGCGCCGCAGCAGATGCTTCGCTGTCGCGTGAACGGTGCACGCGCACGCTTTTCAGCTCGCCGTCGGGGCCAACGCTCAGGTCGAGCACGACGATGGCTGGCAACATGGGCGGCAGGCGCCCGCTGAATGTATATGCGCCGTTGGCTACCATGATCTGCTGTGCCACCAGCGCCTTGTAGGTGTCGATGTTGGCCGCGAGCTGTAGCGCGGCCGGTGTGCCAGGGGGCGTGCGCTCCACTGGCGAGGGCGCGCGGCCCACTGGCGGGGGCGCAGTCTGGCAAGCCGACAGCAGGACAGTGGCGGCAAGGATGGTGATCGCGTGTCTCATGCCTGCCAGCCTACCATGGTTTAGCTGAACAGGCGTTCCAGTTCCACGCCGGGGTCGGGCGCGCGCATGAACGCCTCGCCCACCAGGAAGCTGTGGATGTGCGCATCGCGCATGCGTTTCACGTCGGCCGTGCTGTGGATGCCCGATTCCGTGATGATCAATTTGTCTTGCGGGATGCGCGGCAAGAGATTAATCGTGGTGTCGAGCGAGGTCTCGAACGTGCGCAGGTTGCGGTTGTTGATGCCGATCAGCGCGCTCTTGAGCTTGAGTGCCGCGTCGAGTTCTTCGCCGTCGTGGCTTTCGATCAGCACTCCCATGCCCAGTTCGTGGGCGCACGCTTCCATTTCGGCCATCAGGCCATGGTCGAGCGCGGCGACGATCAGCAGGATGCAGTCGGCGCCCATGGCGCGCGCTTCATAGATCTGGTACATGTCGACCATGAAATCTTTGCGCAGCACGGGAATGGCGCAGGCGGCGCGCGCCTGCTGCAGGTAATCCACGCAGCCCTGGAAGAACTGCTCGTCCGTCAGCACGGACAGGCAAGCCGCGCCATGCGCTGCATAGCTGGCGGCGATATCAAACGGGCGGAAGTCGGCGCGGATCACGCCTTTCGATGGCGACGCCTTTTTTACTTCGGCGATGATGCCGGGTTTGCCGGCGGCGATATGCTGGCGCAGGCTTGCCTCGAAACCGCGCAGGCCGGCGCGCAGGGCGTTGTCGCTTTCCACGTCGTTGCGCAGGCTGGCCAGGCTGCGGTGGGCTTTGGCCTTCGCCACTTCATCGGCCTTCACGGCCAGGATTTTATCGAGTATGTCGGACATGATGGTCGCTATTCTATAAAGGAGGGCGGGAAGCTTACGCTTGCGCCGGGGTGCCCAGCTGCTGCGTCACCTGCACGAATTGTTCCAGTTTTGCCAGGGCGGCACCCGAGCTGACGGCGGTGCGCGCACGTGCCAGGCCGTCTTCGATCGAGCTGGCCACGCCAGCCGCATACAGCGCCGTGCCCGCGTTCAGGGCGACGATGTCCGCTGCCGCGCCGGGCTCGCCGCGCAGCGCTTCCATCATCTTCGCCTTTGACTCGATGGAGTCGGCCACTTTCAGGTTGCGGCTGGCGATCATCGACATGCCGAAATCTTCGGGATGGATTTCATACTCGCGGATTTCGCCGTTGACCAGTTCGCCGACCATGGTGGCTGCGCCCAAAGATACTTCATCCATATTGTCGCGGCCATACACGACGATGGCATGCTGGGCGCCCAGGCGCTGCAGCACGCGTACCTGGATGCCGACCAGGTCGGCGTGGAACACGCCCATTAAAATATTCGGCGCACCGGCCGGATTCGTCAGCGGGCCCAGGATATTGAAAATCGTGCGTACACCGAGTTCGCGGCGCACGGGCGCCGCATGCTTCATGGCCGCATGGTGGTTGGGCGCGTACATGAAACCGATGCCCGTCTGCGCGATCGACTGGGCGATCTGCTCGGGTTGCAGGTTGATGTTGACGCCCAGGGAGTCCAGCACGTCGGCGCTGCCCGACGATGACGAGACGCTGCGTCCGCCATGCTTGGCCACGCGCGCACCGGCTGCTGCCGCCACGAACATCGAGGCGGTGGAGATATTAAAAGTGTGCGCGCCGTCGCCGCCCGTGCCGACGATATCGAGCAGGTTGGTGGTGTCGGCCATGGGCACCTTGGTGGAAAACTCGCGCATCACTTGCGCGGCGGCGGCGATTTCGCCGATGGTTTCCTTTTTCACGCGCAAGCCCATGGTCAGCGCCGCGATCATGGTGGGCGACATTTCGCCGGACATGATCTGGCGGAACAGGTACAGCATTTCGTCGTGAAAGATTTCGCGGTGTTCGATGCAGCGCAGCAGGGCTTCTTGTGGGGTGATCGGCATGATGCTTCCTTCTTCAATGATGGCGCAGGAGGACACTGACGGCACGCCGTGGCGTGCGCATGGAATCAGCGCTCGAGGAAATTCTTCAGCAGGGCGTGGCCGTGCTCCGAGAGGATCGATTCGGGGTGGAACTGCACGCCCTCGATATCGTATTCCCGGTGGCGCACGCCCATGATTTCGCCGTCGTCCGTCCACGCCGTCACTTCCAGGCAGGAAGGCAGCGAGGCGCGTTCGATCGCCAAAGAGTGGTAGCGGATCACTGTGAAGGGGCTGGGTAGGTCCTTGAAGACGCCCACGCCCGTATGCGCGATGAGGGAAGTCTTGCCATGCATGACCTGCTTGGCGCGGATGACTTTGCCGCCAAACGCCTCGCCGATGGCCTGATGTCCCAGACAGACGCCCAGTATCGGTTTCTTGCCGGCGAAGTGCTTGAGCACTTCGACCGAAATGCCCGCCTGTGCCGGCGCTTTCGGGCCGGGCGAGATGCAGATGCGGTCCGGGTTCAGCGCTTCGATCTGTTCGATCGTGATTTCATCGTTGCGGTAGACCCGCACGTCTTCACCCAGTTCGCCGAAATACTGCACGATGTTGTAGGTGAAGGAGTCGTAGTTGTCGATCATCAGCAGCATCTTAAAACTCCCCATCCAGGCCATCTTGCACTTGTTCGGCGGCGCGCAGTACGGCGCGCGCCTTGTTTTCGGTCTCCTGCCATTCCATTTCGGGAATCGAGTCGGCCACGATGCCGGCCGCAGCCTGCACATACAACATGCCGTCCTTGATCACGCCCGTGCGGATGGCGATCGCCACATCCATTTCGCCGCCAAACGACAGGTAGCCGCAGGCGCCGCCATAGATACCGCGCTTGGTGATTTCCAGTTCGTCGATCACTTCCATGGCGCGCACTTTCGGCGCGCCCGTCAGGGTCCCTGCGGGGAAGGTGGCGCGCAGCACGTCCAGGTTCGACAAGCCGTCTTTCAGCGTGCCTTCCACGTTCGAGACAATGTGCTGCACATGCGAGTATTTTTCGATGACCATGCGGTCGGTGACGTGCACGCTGCCCGTTTCGGCGATGCGGCCGATGTCGTTGCGGGCCAGGTCGATCAGCATCACGTGCTCGGCGATTTCTTTCGGATCGGCCAGCAGCTCGGCGGACAGCTCGGCATCGCGTTCCGGGGTAGCGCCGCGCGGACGGGTGCCGGCGATTGGGCGCAAGGTGACTTTCTTGCCGCCGTCTGTCGTCGTCTCGTTGCGCACCAAAATCTCGGGCGAGGCGCCGATGATCTGCATGTCGCCAAAGTTATAGAAGTACATATAGGGCGACGGGTTCAGCGAACGCAGGGCGCGGTACAGGGTCAGAGGCGAATCGACATACGGTTTGCGGATGCGCTGGCCGATCTGCACTTGCATCAGGTCGCCGGCCATCACGTATTCATGCGCCTTGGCGACGGCCTTCAGATAGTCTTCCTTGGAAAAGTCGCGGATGGTTTCCGTGCGCACCGAGGCGCTGGTCACGGGCGCATCGACCCCGCGGCGCAGCATCATGCGCAAGTCCTTCAGGCGCTGGCGCGCTTTTGAGAACGACTCGGGCTGCGTGGTGTCGGCATACACGATCAGGTACAGCTTGCCGGACAGGTTGTCGATGACGGCCAGTTCTTCCGTCACCATCAACTGGATGTCGGGCAGGTTCAAGTCGTCTTTCGGCGCGCCGCCGGCCAGCTTTTTCTCGATGTGGCGCACGGTGTCGTAGCCGAAGTAGCCGGCCAGGCCGCCGCAGAAACGCGGCATGCCGGGGCGCAGGGCCACCTTGAAGCGCGACTGGAACTGTTCGATGAAGTCGAGTGGATTGCCTTCGTGCTCTTCGATCACGGCGCCGTTCTTGACGATTTCCGTGCGGTTGCCATGGCTGCGCAAGACGGTGTTGGCGGGCAAGCCGATGAAGGAATAGCGGCCGAAGCGTTCGCCGCCGACGACGGATTCGAGCAGGAAGGTGTTTTTGCCGCCTTGTTGGGTCTGCGCCAGTTTCAGGTACAGCGTGAGCGGGGTTTCCAGGTCGGCAAAAGCTTCCGCGATCAGTGGGATGCGGTTGTAGCCTTGCTGGGCCAGCGATTTGAATTCGAGTTCGGTCATGTGTCTCTCCATGCCGCCAGGGTACGCGTGTGCGTCGTGCTTACAAAGCACAGTCCCTGCGGTGGGTTATCAAAAAACCTGCCGGTGCGCGCGTGCAGCCGACAGCAATCTTACACGGCTCGGCCTTAGGCCTGCCAGGATTGCCAGCGTCGCCAAAGCCAGGCCTCAATCGAGCCGGTTTGGGTGACATTGTGTTTTTTGATGAGAAACGTGTTCACGATATGGTGTTGGGTATGGTCAGTATGCTGGTCTGTTGTGCATGCTAATAAAATCGGCCGCTTCAAGCAGCGTATTTACTATACCATCGGAATCGGTGTCGTGTATAGAGTGTCCGTGGTTGTAACCATACGGTACGGTCAAGACGGGGCAAGCCGCAGCCCGTGCCGCTTGCGCGTCATTCGAAGAGTCGCCGATGGCCACCACTTTGGCGGGCGGCAAGTCGAAGTCTGCACACACTTGCAGCAGTGGCATGGGGTGTGGTTTTTTCTTCGGCAGCGAATCGCCACCATAGACGATCTCGAAATACTGTGCCAGGTTTTTCTGCTTCAGCAGGGGCAGGGCGAAGGCGATCGGCTTGTTGGTGACGCAGGCCAGGCGCAAGCCCGCCGCCTTCATCGCCGCCAGCCCTGCTTCCACATCCGGGTAGAGGGTGCTGAACTGGCCATTGATGGCCAGGTAGTGGCGCTGGTAGGCCTCCATCGCCGTGTCAAAACGCTGTTCCACGCCGGCGGCATCGAAGTCGAGTGCCAGCACGGCGCGGATCAGGTTTTCCGAGCCCTTGCCCACCATCAGCTTGATGGCCTCGGCGCTGATGGGCGCCAGATCGAATTCGGCGCGCATGCCATTGATGGCGACATGAAAATCGGGCACGGTGTCGAGCATCGTGCCATCGAGGTCGATGATGGCGGCGCGCACGCCGGCCAGTACGTGGTCTTTCACCGTGCCCGGCTGCATCAGTTGCCCACCGTTTTGGCTAACTCGGCGCGCATGGCATCGATGACGGCCTTGTAGTCCGGCTTGCCGAAGATGGCAGAGCCGGCGACGAAGGTGTCGGCGCCGGCGGCAGCGGCGGCGGCGATGTTGTCGATCTTGATGCCGCCATCGACTTCCAGCATGATGTCACGTCCCGATTCATCGATCATGCGGCGCGCTTCGGCGATTTTTTTCAGCGCTTGCGGAATGAAGGACTGGCCGCCGAAGCCCGGGTTGACCGACATGATCAGGATGATGTCGATCTTGTCCATCACGTGTTCCAGATAGTGCAGCGGCGTGCCCGGGTTGAAAACCAGGCCCGATTTGCAGCCATTGTCGCGGATCAGCTGCAAGGAGCGGTCGACGTGATCCGACGCTTCCGGGTGAAAGGTGATGATGTTCGCGCCAGCCTTGGCGAAATCCGGGATAATGCGATCGACAGGCTTGACCATCAGATGCACATCGATGGGTACTTGCACGTGCGGGCGGATCGCTTCGCACACCAGCGGGCCGATGGTCAGGTTCGGCACATAATGGTTATCCATCACGTCGAAGTGGATGATGTCGGCGCCGGCGGTCACGACGTTGCGCACTTCCTCGCCCAGGCGGGCAAAGTCGGCGGACAGGATGCTGGGAGCGATACGGAATATTGTCATGGTGGCTAAGGGCTAAGAGTAGAAAATGCGAAGATGCGCTATTTTACGCTTGACGCCGTTACCATGCCTTACTGGAACGCAGAATACACGGCGCGCGGTGGCCAATGCAGCGCGCGCGACACACAACACGACTGGCAATGTCTGAATAGGAATGACGATGGCGACTTATGAATTTACGGTAACGGTCAAGACGCAATATCTGCCCGAGCAATCGGCACCGGACCAGGGGCGGCACGTGTTCAGCTATACGATTCGCGTCGTCAACACGGGCACGGCTGGCGCGCAACTGATTTCGCGCCACTGGGTCATCACGGATGCGAACAATAAGGTGGAAGAGGTGCGCGGCCTGGGCGCCGTCGGCCACCAGCCGCTGCTGCAGCCGGGCGAGCAGTTCGAATACACGAGCGGCACCATGCTGGGCACGCCGCAAGGCTCGATGCACGGCGAATACTTTTGCGTGGCCGAAGATGGCCATCAGTTCGAAGCGCCGATTCCCGAGTTCGTGCTGTCGGTGCCGCGTACCCTGCATTAACGAGAGGCCGGGGGCGTGCGCCCCTTATTTCAGTTTTTCGGTGCTGTCCTGTTCTTCACTGAGCTGCTTGCGCGCGGGTGGCGCGGGTTTTTTACCCGAATACATGGTCCACCAGACTATAAATGCCAGCAAGAAGAACGCCACCAGCGCCTCTATCATCAAGATCCACATACGCACCCCTATGTTATTTACCCGCAGCTTAGTATTTACCCGCCATCTCTTTACACGCGGTAGTCTACCCGTTTCAATCGGCGCCGTCGCGCTTGCGCTTTCCGCCTGTACCACGCCGCCGGTAGCGCCCGGCGCTGCTGGCGACAAGGCGCCAGCGATTGCCCCGACTGTCGTCAAGCCGGTGCCGGCCAAGCCGGCTGACGCCAAGGATGCCAAGGACACCATCGATGCAGCGGCGGCTCCCACCTTCGTGCCCGCCAAATTTTCCGCCTTGCCTGGCTGGGGTCGCGATGACATGCGCGCTGCCTGGCCAGCCTTCATGGCTTCATGCGGCGTGCTGGTCAAACGGCCGGACTGGAAGGAGTCGTGCACGATCGCGCGCCAGGTGAATGCCGACAGCGACAAGGCCATCCGCCTGTTCTTCGAAACTTTCTTTGTGCCCAATCAAGTCATCACCGTCGATGGCGCCAGTACCGGTTTGGTTACGGGCTACTACGAGCCGCTGTTGCATGGCGCGCGCAAGCGCGGCGGTCCATACCAGACGCCGCTGTACAAGGTGCCTGACGATCTCGTGTCCGTCGACTTGGCCAGCGTGTATCCGGAACTGAAAAACATGCGCTTGCGGGGCAAGCTGGTGGGCAAGAAGGTGATCCCGTACGCGACCCGCGCCGACATCGAGCGCGCCACGTCCGTCGCGGGCAAGGAATTACTGTGGGTGGATGACGAAGTCGAGGCGTTTTTCCTGCAAGTGCAGGGTTCCGGGCGCGTGCAGCTGACCGATACGCAGGAAACCGTGCGCGTGGCGTACGCAGACCAGAATGGCCACCCATACAAGTCGATCGGCCGCTACTTGGTCGACAAGGGCGAGCTGACCCTGAGCCAGGCGTCCGCGCAGGGCATCAAGGCGTGGATTGCCGGCCACCCTACGCGCAAGGATGAATTGTTCAATGCCAACCCGAGCTATGTCTTCTTCAAGGAAGAGCGCCTGCCCGATCCCAAAGTGGGGCCGAAGGGTGCGCTGGGCGTGCCGTTGACGCCGCAGCGCTCGGTGGCCATCGATTCGCGCTTCCTGCCGCTGGGTGCGCCCGTGTTCCTGTCCACCACGCAAGCCAATAGCGAGATTCCCATGCAGCGCCTGGTGATGGCGCAGGATACGGGCGGCGCCATTCGCGGCCCCATCCGGGTCGATTACTTCTTTGGTTTCGGTGCGGAAGCGGCGGAGAATGCGGGCCGCATGAAGCAGAACGGCGCCGTGTGGGTATTGCTGCCGAAGCAGGCGCCGGCGCGCTGAGTTTTTCGTGGCGCCGGGCGGGGATGCGCTAGCGCAAGGTTAGCGCAAGACCATGACTGGCAGCTGGGTATGCGCCAGTACTTTTTGCGTTTCGCTGCCCACGAACAGCTTGTTCAAGCCTTTGCGGCCATGCGAGGCCATCAGGATGATGTCGCAATGGTAGGTTTGCGCCGCATTGACGATTTCCTCGTGCGGGCTGGGCGAGACGGCGACCACGCCTTCGAAGGACACGCCGACGGCGCGCGCCGCTTCGCCGATCTTGTCGACGGCGCGTTGCGACGCTTCCTGCATTTGTTGCTCGTACAAACCAGCATCGAGCACGATGCCGCCATCGGCCATCGGCGAGAACGGGAACGGTTGCACCACGCTGAGGGCGACCAGCTTGGCCTTGTTCAATTGAGCGAAGGCGAGGGCCGTCTCGGCCGCTTTGTCGGACAGCGGCGAGCCGTCGGTGGGAAATAAGATGGTGTTAAACATGACGGGCTCCTAGAGTGATGTAAGACAGCTTATGGATTTACATCAATTAAAACCTTGATGTAAATCAAACCTCACAGGCTTTGGCATGAATAATGTCGCCAAGGCAATCTTTCAGCAGTGTATGCCCGTTCATCGCTTCAGGTGCGCACGCTACGCAGTGGCGTGCCCCACACCATGGCGACGGTCAACAAAATACTGCCTGCCGCGATACAGGCCAGGCCATTGCGCACGCCAAAGTGTTCCGCTACCCAGCCGGCGGCCAGCGCGCCCAGCGGCGCCGTCGCCACCGTCAGGAAGCGCATGGTCGAGGTCATGCGGCCCAGCATGGGGTCGGGTGTGACCTTCTGGCGCAAGCCCAGGTAGGGAATAAAGAACAGCATCACGCCGCAATCAAAAAAAAACATCAGCACGGCATAGGCCACGGCGCTGGCAGCCGGGCTGCCGAACAGGGCGGCGGGGATAGTGGGCGTCATGGCAAAGCATACGGAGGTGGACGCCAACCCGATGAGAATGGTGCGGCCGGCACCATAGCGGCGCGTCAGCGGTTTGACGATGAAAGCGCTGAGCAATACGCCGGCACCGCCCAGCATCTGTGTCATGCCCAGCACGCCAGGACTCATGCCCAGGTCGCGCGTGGCGAACAGCACCGTCAAGGCCATGCTGGCGTAAAACAGGAAGTGCCAGATGCCCGCGCCCCAGGCCAGCGCGCGCAGCAGCGGTTCACGCCAGACAAACAGCAAGCCGTCAGCGATGTCGCGCAGGGCGTGCTTGTCGGAGGGAGCCGGGCGTGGATCGCGCACGCTCATGGCGCGCAGATTGAAGACGGAAATCAGATAGCCGCAAGCCGTGCACAGGATGGCGACGGGCGCCGACAAGACCTGCACCAGCACGCCGGCCAGGCCGGGGCCGATCAGGCGCGAGGCCGATTCGGTGGTGGCAAATTTCGACTGTGCATCGATCAAGCCATCGCGGCCCACCAAAAAGGTCAGGAAAACTTGCTCGGCGCCGCCACCGACGACGAAGCCCGTGCCGATAATGAATCCCACTATATATAACCACGGCATCGACAGCACGCCGCACCAGTAGGCGACGGCGACACTGGCCAGCGCCAGGCCCGACATGCTTTCACTAAAGAGCATGATCGGGTGCTTGCTGCGGCGGTCCAGCAGTACGCCGACGGGCAAGCCGAAGAGGGCGAACGGCAGCGCCTGCAGGGCGACCAGCACGCCCATTTGTTCCGGCGTCGCATGTAATAACAATACCGCGCACAGGGGCAGGGCCAGCGAGGTGATCTGGGCGCCGAAGCAATTGAGGCCGTTGCTGAACCACAGGCGGCGAAAATTGACGCTGGCGGCGCTGCCGTCGCCGCGCAGGTGGCGGACGCAATACTGGAAGAAGGAAGAGAAAATACGCTGCTCGATAAAGGTGATCGGGCTCACAATAATAGCAGCGCACCTGCCGCACCGCTGCCGTTAGCCGCTACAATCGTCGCTACCGTTCATCGAGAGGAGACACTATGCAATACGAAGACCTGATCATCGACATCCAGGACAAAGTGGCGGTCATCCGCCTGAACCGCCCGAAGGCGCTCAACGCATTGAATGAGAATATGATGAATGAGCTGGGCGACGCCCTGCTGAAATTCGATGCGGACGAGAATATCGGCTGTATCGTGCTCACGGGCAGCGAAAAAGCGTTTGCCGCCGGTGCCGATATCGCCGCCATGGCCGATTACACCTACCCGGACACCTTCACCCAGGGTTACATCAGCCGCAATTGGGAGCATATCTTGCGCGTGCGCAAACCCGTAGTGGGCGCCGTAGCGGGTTACGCACTCGGTGGCGGCTGCGAACTGGCCATGATGTGCGATTTCCTGATCGCCGCCGACAGTGCCAAATTTGGCCAGCCGGAAATCAAGGTAGGTGTCACGCCAGGCGCGGGCGGCACGCAGCGCTTGCCGCGCGCCATCGGCAAGGCCAAGGCCATGGATCTGCTGTTGACGGCACGTACCATCGATGCCGCCGAGGCAGAACGCATCGGCCTGGTGTCCCGCGTGGTGCCGGCCGATAAATTACTGGAGGAAACGCTGGCTGCCGCCAAGACTATCGCCGCCATGCCGACCTCGGTTGCCATGATGATCAAGGATTGCGTCAACCGCGCCTTTGAAACCACCCTGACCGATGGCGTCGCCTACGAGCGCCGTTTGTTCCAGGCCGCCTTCGGCACGCCTGCTCAAAAGGAAGGCATGCACGCTTTCCTTGAAAAGCGCTTGCCAAACTTCGACGGTCTTTGATATGATTCGCCTCCCCGATGAGACGCACTAGTTTGCGGCACAAAAGGGACAGCCTTCAGAGGCTGGGTAGTAAAAAAGAAGGTTGACGAAATGCTGAAAAAGCTTCATACTCTTCCTTCTTCGCAGCTGA